>JAFECH010000100.1 GCA_018242255.1 Pseudomonadota bacterium
ATGCGGTTGTTGAGCATCCGGTAGGTGTCGGCGAAAGCCAATGCCTTTTGAACATCGTCGCCTTCGGCTTCAACCGGATCAGACACGCCCCAATGCGCGCTCATCGGCTGTCCGGGCCAAATCGGGCAGACTTCATTCGCGGCGTTGTCGCAAACCGTGAACACAAAATCCATGACCGGAGCGCCAGGTGCCGCGAACTCCTCCCATGACTTGGAGCGCAGCGCGCTCGTGTCGTAATTGAGCTTGTTCAACCAGGGGATGCACTTGCCCCTTGGGCATGCTGCCGGCGCTGTAGCTTTTGAACTTGCCCATGCCAACGCGGTTCATAATGGCCTCGGCGATGATCGAGCGAGCGGAGTTGCCCGTGCAGAGAAAGAAGACGTTCAGGGGGCGGTCGTCGGTCATTTCGTTTCTCCCTTACACAACTTGCGCGCTTTTTTGATCGTAGAACCGCAAAGCTCCGGCTGGCCCTGGCAGCAGTCTTCGGTCAGGAACGTCAGCATCTGGCGGATCTTGTCGAAATGCGCCGCGTATCGGATGTAGCGGCCAACCCGCGTGGCGTGGATAAGCCCGGCGCGGTCTAGCTCTTTCAAATGGAATGAAGCGCCGGTCGGCGTTGCGCCAATAGCTTCCGCGATCTCTCCGGCGGGTAGGCCAGAGGGCCCTTCCCTTACCAGAAGACGAAAAATGGCCAGCCGCTGGTCATGCGCCAGCGCGGCGAGGCAGGTGACGGCGTCTTTACTGTTCACTCCATAATAGTACAACAACTATTGAAATATGCAATTGGTTATTTTGCGCGCCGCCTGCCTCTGCTCCCTCGCCTTATCAACAGACCGCTTCCTACAAGCCTTCCGCCGCGCCTCTCGTTCTTCCTCGTCAGCGCATGGCAACGGCCTACCATTTGCCGCCCACTCTAAGCCCCGATAGCTTTGGCGTCCACCACTCGATAAACATAAATGTAGGCGCCCTTTGAAGCGTCTATCGTGAACGTAAACCGGAACCCAATGGCGAGGTGGCATTTTGCCCGAACTGTGGTTCGGGTCGCGTGAAGGGTTCCCATCCTTTGCGGGTTCCTTACGATCTGCTGAAGGCGGCGACGAGATTTATGCCATGGCGCATCAAGATCGAATGCGAATGTTTGGCATGTGGGAACTGGTGGTGCCAGGCTGAGGAATGATTGAGCTGGTATTGACGTGCATTTGCGGGTTTTGCGGGAATGGACGTCGGCGCGTGCCAACGCTTTCAAGCGTGAAGCCGACCGTTGCCACTGCATTTGCGGTGTTGGGTAGCTCGCTTTGACTACGCAGCGATCATTTCCATCCTTCAATATTTCTTTCAAAGGTTGCCTGAAATGGCTCGCCGCCATGAACGACGGTTCTAGGATATCGGTAGAACCCTTTGGGGTAGGGTTTGTGCAAGACAAGACCTGTAAAGTAATCGCGCTTCTAACTCGCTGAGCGGTGACGATCCAACGCTGCTGAAATCGAACAGATCGCTGGCGCTCACAAGGTGAGTTGGCAATAAAAATGCACCGGGCGGCGCAGAAATGAAAACAGCGGCGCCGAGACGCCGCTGCAGTCACTCCTTGGTAGCAAGTACGCTCAAAACAGGAATGGCAGGATGAGCGGGATCAATGGCTTTACAGCCTGGCCGCCCGCTTCGGCCCCGTGGTGCTCGTTCTCGGGCAAGCCTGCGTCACTATCATTGTAGTCACTGACCGAGCAGCCGCCGTTCGCCGTCCCGGCCACGACACGCCAATACTCCTTGCCAGGGTCAACTATTCCCGTGCTGTACTTTTCGACATGCGCGCCCGTTCCGCAGCTAACGCGGAACTTATATTCAGAAGCATTGGCGTCGCTCGTGAAAAAAGTCAGCACAGCCGCAGCGATGAGAAGCTTCCAACTATCGCTCATGATCGTCAGGTCCTTTCCTGTTGCATCAACGAACGAAAGCATTCGAGATCATCTCCGTTTTGCGGTCTAGATAGTTGAAAGCCTTTATTATTTAGGGGGTGAGAAGACTTCATTTTATTGAGGGGCATCATGCCGATATTTTCTTTAGGGTGCGTCTTAGTGCTTTTTTTTTCGGCCAAGATGCCCTTCCCGAGGCGCTATTTTATCCCATGTTTTCGATGAGCCGGGCGATGAGCGCTCGCTGGAGACAAACGCCATGCGCGTTGCAACGTTCTTTAAAGCTATTGCCTTCTCCGGATTGCTTTTAGGAGGCCTTTGGACATCGAGTGCTTACGCATTCTCGACGACCTCGGTTCGAGCACTTTGCGAGGGCTCCACTTATGAGAAAGAAGTCGCGGGCGAAGCGCTGATGGCGGAGTTGCATAATTTAGCGATGCGGCGAACGGGCAGGGGAAATGAATTCGCGGGTTACGCTGCTAGCAGCACAGTCGTTATCATCCTCACGAGCTGCAGCGATGTGAAGTGGATGGGCCATGATGAGATTACATCTCTTGTGACGCGCGCTCTCCTTGCGGCTGTCCTTGCTACCGCTATTTCCGAACGTGTTTCCAATTCAATGTCGACGACTCCTGGCTCTTGGAGCGTATTCGATCCGGTCGACCTTGAGGAGGATTACGAGATCATCAACGCGCTGCAATTTCTTCATGACAATCTGACCCCGCGGGAAGCGGAAGTTCTGCGTAATTGGGCGAAAAGTTTTCGAGACGCGGATCGTGCTATGCCGGCTAAGGAACTAGGACGTAGCCTACTGATGAGCCACAACAGAGTTTACGAATTGCGTGCAAGTATCCGGGACAAAGCTGCGAAGCTGCTAGGGGGCCTTTAGTACACCGACGTGATGGACCGGCTATACGATGCAGTTCGCTGAGTTTCTGCGAGGCGACGGTAGGTCCAAAATCGGCGTATTGCGTTTTGAGCAACGCGACGACGCTGAGCTTGAGATCCGTAGTGAGCTTCCTGTTGCTAGGCTTCCCGCGATGGGGGGGAGGAGAGCCCATTGGGACCGGATTCTTTAAATCTCCGTCACAACCTACGGACCTGACGGGGAGTGAGGCCGACAAGCTGAGTAGCATGGGCAGGGGTTATTCGTCGCGCCGTTAAATCCTCAATTGTACGCAATCTTGTCAGTTCGTCCGCGCTCATTGTAATGAACCCCATAGATGCGCCCATATTGTTTTTATTAATGAGGACATTTCTAAATTGCAGATAGCGGACATTTCTATTTTTGTTTTATGTCCATAAGTCGCATAAGATATCTTACGTCAAATATCCATTTGCTCGCAATGAGTTGGCGGTGTTTCGCATCAGGGAGTTATGTTAAATCACATTCAATCCATTCGCCAATTCTCATTTCAAACAGAATAACCGCCGGAGGAAAATCCAGGCGAGGCTGAAACAACCGTTAAAAGTCAGGGCTGCATTATTCCCCAAGAGCCCACCCTCGTTCCAGCTGATCGTCACTCGACTGCACGCGTCGTTGCCGCCTGGATATGGCGCGCTGGCACACCCAGTACCGCTGGCGCCAACAACTATCGAAATAACACGACCCGGCGCATAGGTTCCGGCCGGGCACCTGCCCGCTTACCTGACCTTCGATGCCAGCATCGCGTCGAAGTTTGACCTCAATCCGAAAGAGGAAACCGGGTTTCGTCTTAGCGTAAACAATAGTCTCGATCGCGCTTATGAACTGCGTAATGGTTCCGGCGTTGGCGGCGGCGCACCGCAATGGGGCGCCCGCCATGGCGCGCTTCTGACGTTGTCGCAGAAGTTCTAACTCGGCGGCGAGCAGGCAACATAAGTGATGATGATCGCGCCCCGAAAGAAAATGGGTTCGGCCGACAAAGCGATCGATTCTCAATTGGCGCTAGAGAATTCATGCCAATCGCATTTTCTGATGTTGCGACGACGAAGCAATGGCCCTCGATTTTGCAATTGCTTCCTATCTGTTCCCCGGAGTCAGTTCACAGCCAGGGATTGTAGGAAATGATGATGATGCCTTGTGTTCCCGCGTTGCCGTTACCCGGTGTCGCCGTGTTGAATCCTGGACCACCACCTCCGCCGCCAGGGCCAAAGGTGAGCCCGTGGTTCGCGCCGCCGCTATTGTCGGTCCAGAGGTTGCATTGCGCGCCGCCGCCGCCTGTTCCTGCTGTCGCGTTGCCGCTGCCTGCTTTGCCGCCGCTCTTGTCAAAAAAGAAGCTGGTGCGAGCGGAACTGACCTTTAAAAGCTGCGCTAGATCCTGTGCCGATTGAGTCATGAGAAGATGCAGTCGATGTTTGAGTGAAGGGGTTTTACATGTTCGAATTTCTGGGATCGAGTGTCGGCAAGGCCTTGATCGTCGCCGGCGCCCTTTTGATTTACATGGAAGTGCTGGGGGCGATCCGTGCCACCTATGACACGCGCGAGGCAATGAACGAGTTCGAGATTAGTGCGATCCAAGTTCCCGCCGCGGGGGCTGAAGCCAACGCCAAAATGCAGCCAGCACTCAGTATCGGCGACCTCAATAAGATCGATCGCGAAGAAGAGCGCCATAGGGAGATCGCAGACAAAGAGAAAAAGCTCGATGCGATTAACGCCGAAATTAAGCGTCTCAATGACCCGAATGCGACGACGCTGACCGACGAGCAGCGTGAAGTCCTCCGCATAACAGCGGGCACAGAACCATGATGCGCTTCTTCAAAAATGGAAGAGCACAGGCACCGACACGAAGGGTCAGTGACAGCGATCACGAGGGTCTGGCATCTGGCTCGCCGTCACAGTACCGTTGTGACAGTACCATTGAGGTCGGCTGCACCGCTCAGCGTCGTCGTAAATCGTTGTGTCCTGATGTCCGCAGTTGTCGAGGCGATTTATGTGGAAGCCACGATTGCCTTCCGGATGACCGTCCGGTTTTCTGATCTATTTAGAGCAATAGGCATAGCATGTAGCGTTACCAGTAACTACTTGACATGCGCAAGCATTGGTGCCGCTGGGCATAGCGTAACCTGATGTCGCTACGCCTAAACTGCAGCCTGTTCTGAAATAGCCTGCGGAACAGGTTGCCGTGCAGCTTGTGCTGGCCGAACAAGTCACCGTGGTGACCGCTGATATGCCGCCACTTGCCGCCGACCATGTTCCGTCACCGCGCAGATAAGTTGCACTCGAGGCCGCGCCGGTGATGCCGCTGAGATTGGTTGTGCCGATACTCGTCAACGATGCGCCGGAGCCGGAGAACAAAGTCGCCGTCACCGTGCCGTTGATATTGGCGGCGCCGTTGAGGGTCGTTGTACCGACGGCAATCTGCGTCCAGGTGGAGTTCGCGCCGCTGACCGTTCCCGTCAAAGTTGGCGAAGCTGAAAGCACCACATTGCTGGTGCCGGTCGAGGCGACGTTGCAGGTGATCGTCGCGTTGTTGGTGGCAATACAAAAATCATTGGTGGTAAGCGTGCCGAAGCCCGTCGTGCTCGACGAGCCCATCGCGATCCATCCGCTGCCATTGCAGTAGGCGAGTACGTTTTGCGTCGCGCTGTAAGCGATATCACCGGCATTGCCGGCCGGCCCGGTACAGGCGGCGAAAGACGCGCTCGGGGCAACGGCGATGACGGCAAGAAGGTTGGCAAGAGCAAGCAGACGCAAACGCAGCGAACTCATTCTCGTGTCGCGTCGCTCCTTTCCCTCATCCGACTTTCGCGGCGACCACAACGGCGACCGCACGCCTTGATAGAAATGTCGTGCTGCACCTGACCCTCCGCATTTAATCAGTATACAGATTAATTGTTTAAGGTCAATGAATTCGGAATTGAATCCATATGGTGAAGAGATGTTAGGGATCGAGCAAAAGCAACTGTTTACCGGGAGAGAACGTGATGGGGGCTAGTTCCAGCTTATGTAGACTTGGCCGGCGGCCCCCGTTCCGCCGTTCGA
>JAFECH010000101.1 GCA_018242255.1 Pseudomonadota bacterium
ATCGGGATTTCCCACGAATTCGATAACTGGTTTGCCAAGCCGACCACCGTCCGCTTCGACGTGGTCAACCTTTTCGATCAAGTCTACGAGATCCGGGATGGCGAGGGAATCGGCGTCTTTGCTCCGCAGTACGGGCCACGGCGCGGGTATTTCGTCGGCGTCTCGCAGAAATTTTAGTCGCGTCACATGAGGCCGGCTAATAATTTCAGACGAATTTGCAACTCGCGCGGCCAGCCAAGTATTGTGGCTGGCCGCTTCTTTTGCGGCCTCGCGAAGAGGCCCGAGTTAGGACTGTACTATTTCCAGCGGCCCATGATCATCGCAATGATTGCCATGGGGATGGTGAAGGTGGCCCTTGACGAGATAATCGACGTGGTTTCCGTGAGGGACCGCCTGATGTCCGCAACCCGGTCCATGCACATGGCCTCTCTCGTGGCCATCACAGCGATGATCTGGCGTGCAGCGGTCGGGATTCTTTTCGCTGACCTCGATCACATGTTCGTCGACATGGTCGCTGTGAGGATGATGCAGATGCCCGTCATGGAGATAGTCAATGTGATTTCCATGCCGGACAGCGATATGTCCGCAACCGTGCCCATGAGTATGGGTGTGGTTGGCGTGGTGCGGAAGGTTACAACTTTGCATCATGATATCTCCATCTCTTGCTCGTTACCCTTGCTCTTTTGCGTGCTCCATCGTGTTCACCACGAGATTGAGCACATGGCCGTCCGCGATCGTATAGATCACGGCCTTGCCGTGTCGTCGGCGCTTGACCAGCCGCGCCTGCAGTAACACTCGTAGACGCGCGGAAATGGTGCCGATTTTCTCCTCTTCAATTTTGGCGAGTTCGCCAACGCTGCGTTCTTGAGCAGCCAGAAGAAGAAGTGTCCGAAGCCGGGCCGGGTCTGAAAGGACCTTAAATATCGCGGCCGCCTCCTCGATATGTTCCGCGTCGCTCAGGCCACCCGTCCAATCTATCATTCTATTATATTATAGAATATCCACTATCTGTCAAATCAGTCTGTCGTAGCTGTGTCAAATCGCCGGCGGCAAATCGCGATGCGCCCTGAATATTTCGCATCACTCTTCGCTTGTGCGATGCGCACCATGTGATCGGGCAAACACCTGCTTCGTGGGCGTGTTCCCGGAAGGAGGTGAGAAATGTTTCGCCGGCTCATGTTGCCTTTGATTATTTTTCTGTCGATGGGCGAGGCCGCGCTCGGCCATCAAATCGGTCTGGCCGAGCAATTGCTTGCGCCGGTTACACAGCCGAAGTCACTCTTGTCGCTTCTCGCCGTAGGGCTTTTGTGGAGACAGCAGTCCGAAATGTCTTTCACTCCCGTCAACAATCTCGTGACGGCTATAGGCCTCGCGGAAGCGAAGTGTTGTTCGGTCCGACCCTTAGCCAGTCCATATTCCCGCTGACACTCGCAGCAATGGCCGGAGGCTTGGTCGCCTTCGCTTATCCGGTGCCGGCCCGCTACAATCCGCTAATGTTCCTTATCCTCGGTATCGCCATTGGTTTGAACCTCGCCTTAGAGGCGACGGATTATTCGGATTTCATTCAAACGGTGATCGGCGCGCTTGTCGGCACCGCCTTTGTCTTGCGCTTTCTCAGCTCATCGGAAACGCCCGCAAGTTGGCAGCTGTTTGCATCGCGCATTGCGGGCTCATGGATTGTTGCTGTAGCCCTCATGGTTCTAGCATTAGATGTTAAACGACTTGTATCGCGTGTGCTGTCGATTGATTGCCACTGCCTCGGCAGCGATCAGATTCGGTGACTGCCGGAGGGCGCAAGCCTCGACCATTCTTCGCGACCGTAAGTTCCCTATGCTGACGAGCCCGTAAAAATGAGTCCCTCCGAGCTCGTGCAGGACAGTCACCGCGATCTCTGCATTTACGTAGCGCCCCAGCCCGCAACCCCTATATGCAGGCGCGACAACGACAGCACTACCGTAGCCGAAGTCTCGGTATGCACTGTGCGAGTTGTGGGGCTTATGGCCGAACGCCACAGCGACGATGGCATCTGACGGATCGAGAACAACTACGGTCCGAGCAGGTTCTTGTTGTCCGGAAAGCATTGACCCCGAATATGGAGCCACGCCGTTCGCCGCCATCAAGACCTGAATCGCGCGCACATAACGCTTGTTTTCTCCGTTTGGTGCCGGCCCCCACCTCAAACCACTAGGTAGCGGATGGGACAAGATCTTCTCTGCCGCTCCCAAGACGGCTTCCCGCTCGCCGATAAACGGATCACAGAAATCTATCCGATAGCTGCGAGAGGACATCCATCGGCTGAGTTCTTCTGCGCGCTCCTGAGGAAGTAGGCGAAAACCAAGCGCACCGTCCCGTTGCATAATTTGCGCGACGCTTTCCCAACCAAACCTGTCCAGGTCATCACAGCCCAGACTGCGTCCGGAATTGCAGGCGCCAGGCGTTGACGCAATCCACGTGGCCATATCCCTGACTCGGATTTGGAGCCGCTTTTGTTGTATTGTGCCAAAATACCCTGCCATCTTGGTACCAACGTCGTTCCGCAATCTTTGAGGCGGCCAGTGGAACGAATACGCTTGGAGCCACGTCAATGCTGAAGCCGCAACGGTTCATCCCCGAATATGGCAGAGCTCATGATAGTCATGAGCTGAGCGTTGTATTCAGCCGATGTCCTCCGCGCCGCAGATCAAAATGCGGCACCGAGTGCGCTGGCTGAGTGGAGTATTTGGTTTGGTGCGTCGTTACCCTCGATAGCCCCGTACAGCGTCTCGAGCCGCCCATCTTCTACGCCGCAATAGTCGAGAATGCCGGTCGCGAGCTGTAACTGCATGGCCTTATCATAATCACGTTTTTCGTATGTCTCCCTGCCGTTTCCAGCGATGGCGATCATAAGGACGCGCTTATGGGGATAGCTACGAGGTCCATAAGCCCAACCGTGATTCCACACGCGATCGATCCATCCTTTGAGGATTGCGGGCATCGACCACCACCAAACCGGAAACACCATTACGGTCGCTTCGTTTCTTTCGATCCGTGCCATCTCTCTCCGGACGGCCTCAGAATAAGTTTTGTCGGGATCATTCCAGTCCGGCTCATCGACCTCCGTGAGAACCGGGTCGAAGCGTTCCTTCACGAGATCGGCCACCTCGACCTCGTGACCTTTTTCACGCGCCGACAATGCGAAGGCTTCGGCTACTTGCCGGGTTAACGAGTTCGCGCGTCCGTGCGCAACAACGACTAAGATCTTCACTCAGGCACTCCCTGCTCTCTTGCCGCGTCCTAGACCAAGGCTTCGATTGGAAGCCCGTTGGTTCGCCATCCCGAATAACCCTCAACGAACTGACGAGATCGGCGTCCCGTAGCATTCAGAAGTTTCATCGCTTCCAGCGACAGCACGCAGTAGGACCCGCGACAATAGGCGATGACTTCTTTGTGCTTCGGAAGTTCCCTGATGCGTTTGGCCAGCTGCTCGATAGGTATATTGACTGCCCCCGGCAAACGACCCTGAGCGAACTCGTCTTCGGGCCGCACATCAAGCAAGATAATGCTACGGTTCCTGATGCGCCTCATGAGCTCCTCACGGAAGATTATTTCGACGCGCTCCTTGCGATCGACGTCAATCTCGACCCTCTGTTGCTCTAGGCAGTTCTGGAATGCGTGAAGGAGGTGGAGAACCGTTTCATCCTTCAGGCGGTAGATCACTTGTTTGCCTGAACGCTGGCTTTCCACGAGCCCGGCCCGTTTTAGCTGCTGCAAGTGCTGCGATGCGTTGGCAGTCGACAGGCTAGCCAGCTGTGCCAACCGCTCGACTGGTCGTCCGCCCTGCACGATGAGTTCGAGCAGCAGCACCCGATGCGGGTGACCTAACGCCCTTCCCACCCCGGCGATCTCATCAAATTTTCGGCTGCGGGACTGCGCCATGTGGCTGGAATTATCAGGACATATATCAACAGTCAATAATTCAATTGAATAATTGTGATAAAGTGTGCAACTGATAGACACTCCGACACTGTTGGCATCGACGTGCCGGCTAGCATGAAAAAAGGAAGGGAAGAGATGTTCGATTGGGCTCAGTACCGAAAAGACCTTACGGAACGCATTGGTGATCTTTCCACTCTCTCACCTGACTCCGTAGGCGGGTATATGCTTGCGAGCGGCGCCGGGAGAAAAACGGCAAGGCTCGATGAGAAGACCCGGCAACTGATCTCCCTGGCGGTCGCCGTCACGACACGGTGCGATGGATGCATAGCGTTTCACTCCAAGGCGGCCGTCGACAATGGAGCAACGACGGAGGAAATCGCCGAAGCCTTAGGGGTCGCAATTGCGATGAACACTGGTGCCGCGCTGGTTTTTTCTGCGCGCGCGCTCGACGCCGTGAAGGCAGCGTCATCCGACGTCGGTGTCGCTGGCCATGTCGTTACCTTTCCCGAGAGGTACTGAATAGTTTCAAAGGTCGTTTCTGCTCAACAGCAAAACCCAGGTTAGTTCCAGAGCCTCCTTAAGCAGCAGCTGTTTCTATTTGTTGTCAATTCGGTACTGGAGCAACTGCCCGCCGGACGCGCGTACACACCGAATTGTTCGAATGAATGGCGTTTGAAGCATGTGACTGAGTCAAGACCAGATGTGAAAAGATGGACAGCGCTAGTGACTGGCGCAAGCGGCGGAATCGGATTGGAGCCGGCCCGATGCTCCGCAAGAGGTGGTCACGACACCGTCCTTATGGCCCGCTCCGCAGCAGGAACACTTGACTTGCCATCGGGCGGAGCGCCGATGATGAAGCCCGCAGCGGTGGCCCAATTGGGATATGGGGCTTTCAAGGCAAATAAGCGTGTTGAGGTCCCCGGTTCCGCCAACAAGATTATCGCCAACATTACGGGTTTTATGCCTAGGGGCTTCTTTTAAGAGGTATGCGGAAGGCATTCGAGGCATAGAACCGCATCTCTGGCAAACTGATCAACACAGCGCAATCAAGCAGCACGGCTTGCGCGTGCACGTTGCTCCAGGATCGCCGGATAGTTGGTGACGACCCACTGTTCCATCGCCCGCACAACATCGCTCAACGAGACTCCGAGACCCGTCATTCGATATTCGACGCGCGGAGGGACCTCTGGATGGCTGATACGTTCGACAAAGCCATTGCGTTCTAGCTCACGCAACGTCTGCGTCAGCATCTTTGGTGAAATGCCTCCGATGTCGCGCATGAGCTCCCCGGTGCGGGCTGGCCCACTATGCAAGCGGCACAGAATGAGAATCGTCCACTTGCCTCCGATGAATTCGAGCATGTCGCGAGACGGGCAATTCAGATTGTAGGGGTTCGCTACTCCAATCATTCTCAAATATTTCCCAAAAGTGCGTACTTCCCTATGTGATTGCATAGCACGTAGGATCGCGCGGCAAAAGTAATGAGGTCGCAAATGGCAGAGCTAAAGCGTGTATTTCTTTACGCCGAGTTCCAGGTATCCGTCCCATTCGGGAAGGATGTTTGGGCCACGGCCAACCCCGCGATGCAGGCGGTTCCGGGCTTGCGAAACAAGACATGGCTGAGCGGGATTGGAACAAATTCCGTAGGCGGCTTCTATGAGTTCGATTCCATCAAGAACGCCCGCGCTTATGCGGAAGGCATGCTTGCCGATTTCGCAAAAGCTGCAGGAGGCAGCCTGACAGTGAAGTTGTTTGATGGGGATGTAGTAGCCGAGGCCAGTATCGGCATGAGCTCGCCATTCTTTTGGGCCCATCAGAACGTGCAACAACAAAACCGGTGACATGCAC
>JAFECH010000102.1 GCA_018242255.1 Pseudomonadota bacterium
CGTCAAGGATCAGGCGGGCGCTTTCTGGGGCTTCTTCGCGTCCTTCCTGCTTTTGTTTTTCGCCACCGGCGTCGGCAATGCGTCAACCTTCCAAATGATCCCAGTGATCATGGCAAAGGAGATGGGGCGGCTGATGCCCGACGCGGATTCTGAAACGCGTCGCCGGCAGGCCGAGAAAGAAGCCGCCGCCATCACCGGATTCACTTCGGCGGTCGCTGCATTCGGGGCGTTCTTCATTCCGAAGAGCTACGGCACCTCGATCGCCCTGACCGGCGGACCGGAGGCTGCGCTCTGGGCCTTCCTCATCTTCTATGTGAGCTGCCTCGCGATCACCTGGACGGTCTACTCCCGCAAGGGCGGCCTCCTTCACGACGTTGAACGCGCGAAGTGCGTTCGTGCTTCCATCACAGTAGCCGACTAATCAGGGGCTTAAAGCGATGTCGCATTTTCTCGATCGGCTGACCTTCTTCCGAAAGACTGTTGATGAGTTTTCCGATGGGCACGGGATAGTGACCAACGAGGACCGGTCCTGGGAGGACGGCTATCGGAAACGCTGGCAACACGACAAGATCGTGCGTTCCACCCACGGCGTAAATTGCACCGGCTCCTGCTCCTGGAAGATCTACGTCAAGGGCGGCATCGTCACCTGGGAGACGCAGCAGACGGACTATCCGCGCACGCGGCCGGACTTGCCGAACCATGAGCCGCGCGGCTGCGCTCGCGGCGCCTCTTACAGCTGGTATCTCTATTCCGGAGCGCGGGTGAAATACCCGATGATCCGCGGACGGCTGTTGAAGCTTTGGCGCACCGCGCGAGCTATGCTGTCTCCTGTCGCAGCCTGGGCATCGATCGTCGAGGACTCAGATAAGCGGCAGTCCTACATCTCCATCCGCGGCCACGGCGGCTTGGTTCGCGCGACCTGGGATGAGGTCAACGAGATTATCGCGGCCGCGAATGCATACACAGTGAAGGCTCATGGCCCCGATCGCGTCATCGGTTTCTCGCCAATTCCTGCCATGTCCATGGTCTCCTACGCGGCAGGCGCGCGTTACCTCTCTCTCATGGGCGGCGTCTGCTTGTCCTTCTATGACTGGTACTGCGACCTGCCGCCCGCAAGTCCGCAGACTTGGGGTGAGCAGACCGACGTTCCCGAGAGCGCCGATTGGTACAATGCCGGTTTTATCATCGTCTGGGGCTCCAATGTGCCGCAAACGCGCACACCGGACGCACATTTCTACACCGAGGTTCGCTACAAAGGCACCAAGAGCGCCGTCGTCAGCCCGGATTATGCCGAAGCAACAAAGTTCGCCGACATCTGGCTTAACCCGAAACAGGGCACGGATGCGGCGCTTGCCCTCGCGATGGGGCACGTCATCCTGCGCGAATATTATCTTGATCGCACGGTTCCCTATTTTGACGACTACGCCCGCAAGTATACCGATCTCTCATTCCTGGTGCGCCTGACCGAACGAGACGGACGGCTCGTTCCGGAACGACTTCTGAGGGCGTCGGAGATTGCTGGCTCTTTAGGCGAGACCAACAATTCGGATTGGAAGACGGTTGCGATCGACGAGATTAGCGATGCACTCGTCGCACCGCGCGGTTCGATCGGCTACCGGTGGGGCGAGAGCGCCAAATGGAACCTTGAGGAAAAGGATGGCGAAGGCCGCGATGTTCGCCTCAAATTGACACTGGCGGGTGACGGCGCTGAGGTCGGCGCTGTTGATTTCCCCTATTTCGGCGGCCGCGCCACCGAGCATTTCGTCTCGACCGATCACGGTGAGATCCTTACCCGCAATCTGCCCATCCGACGGATTAAGCTCGGCGACGGTACCGAAGTGGCCGTCGCCACCGTCCACGATCTGATGATGGCCAACTATGGTCTCGATCGCGGCTTCGGTAGCGGCAACGTTGCATCGTCCTACGATGAGGACGTCCCTTTCACACCTGCGTGGGCTGAACGCATTACAGGCGTGAAGCGCGACGCGATCATTACCGTTGCGCGCGAGTTTGCCACCAATGCGGAGAAGACCAAGGGCCGCTCGATGGTGATCCTCGGCGCGGGCGTCAACCACTGGTACCACATGGACATGACCTACCGGGGGATCATCAATCTCCTGGTGTTCTGTGGCGCCATCGGTCAGTCGGGCGGTGGCTGGTCACACTATGTCGGACAGGAAAAACTTCGCCCGCAAACGGGCTGGACGCCGCTCGCGTTCGCACTCGACTGGAGCCGCCCTCCCCGGCACATGAATTCGACGTCGTTCTTCTACGCGCACACAGACCAGTGGCGGTACGAAACACTGACGGCGGCCGAAATCCTCTCGCCGACCGCGCCAGACGGCGACTGGAACAAGAGTTTCATCGACTACAACGTCCAGGCCGAGCGTATGGGGTGGTTGCCATCCGCACCACAGCTCAAGCAAAACCCACTCGACATCGCCAAGCAAGCCAAGGCGGCGGGACTCGCGCCGAAGGACTATCTACCGAAGGCACTCAAAACGGGCGAACTCGAGCTTGCCTGTCATGATCCGGACAATCCTGCGAACTGGCCGCGCAACATGTTCGTCTGGCGCTCGAACCTGCTTGGCTCGTCTGGCAAGGGCCACGAGTACTTTCTCAAGCACCTGCTCGGCACGACACACGGCGTGATGGGTAAGGATCTCGGCCCCGAAGGATCGGTCCGCAATACAGAGGTCGTCTGGCACGAGAATGCGCCGCAGGGAAAGCTCGACCTCCTAGTTACGCTCGACTTCCGCATGTCGACGACGTGCGTCTATTCCGACATCATTCTGCCGACCGCCACTTGGTACGAAAAGAACGACCTCAACACTTCCGACATGCATCCCTTCATCCATCCGCTCTCAGCGGCGGTGGACCCCGTCTGGGAGGCCCGCTCAGACTGGGAGATTTACAAAGGCCTCGCCAAGGCTTTCTCGGACGTCGCGCCCGAGGTTCTGGGGATTGAGGAGGATGTCGTCCTCACCCCGATGCAACACGACAGTCCGGCGGAAATGGCCCAGGCACTCGAAGTCAAGGACTGGAAGCGCGACGAGGTCGAGCCAATTCCTGGCAAGACCATGCCTTCCGTGACCGTTGTCACACGCGACTATCCGAATCTTTATGCCCAGTTCACGGCACTCGGGCCGCTGATGACGAAGGTCGGGAACGGTGGCAAGGGCATCGCTTGGAACACCGAGCATGAAGTCGCGGCGCTCGCTGCGCTAAACGGCTCACGACTCGACGGCGTGGCCAAGGGCCTTCCTAAAATCGAGACAGATGTCGACGCTGCCGAGGTCATCTTGATGCTTGCGCCGGAAACCAACGGTGAAGTTGCGGTCAAGGCCTGGGAAGCGCTGGCCAAGATCACTGGGCGTGAGCACACGCACTTAGCTTTGCCGAAAGAGGACGAGAAGATTCGCTTTCGCGACATCCAGGCCCAGCCGCGGAAGATCATCTCTTCTCCGACCTGGTCCGGGATCGAGAGCGAAAAGGTCTGCTACAACGCCGGTTATACAAACGTGCACGAGTTGATCCCCTGGCGCACATTGACCGGCCGCCAGCAGCTTTATCAGGATCATCTCTGGATGCGCGCCTTCGGCGAAGGGCTCGTCACGTGGAAGCCGCCGGTCGACCTAAAGACTATCGCGGGCATTAAGAACGTCCGCCCAAACGGTCACAAGGAGATCGTTCTCAACTTCATCACTCCGCACCAGAAATGGGGCATCCACTCGACTTATACCGATAACCTCTTGATGCTGACGCTCAACCGTGGCGGTCCGGTTGTTTGGATCTCTGAAACTGACGCCAAGATCGCCGGCCTCGTCGACAACGATTGGGTCGAGGTCTTCAACATCAACGGCGCCCTGACCGCTCGCGCCGTCGTCTCTCAGCGCATCAAGCCGGGCATGATGCTGATGTATCACGCCCAAGAAAAGATCGTGAATACACCGGGATCGGAAATGACCGGCAACCGTGGCGGCATTCACAACTCGGTCACCCGAACGGTGCTGAAGCCGACGCACATGATCGGCGGCTATGCCCAGCAATCGTATGGCTTCAATTACTACGGGACTGTTGGTTCCAACCGAGATGAATTCATTGTCGTCCGAAAGATGGCGAATATCGACTGGCTCGAAGAGCCGCTGAACACCGATGTCCCGAGGGAGGCCGCAGAATGAAGATACGCGCTCAGATCGCGATGGTGTTGAACCTCGACAAGTGCATCGGGTGTCATACCTGTTCCGTAACATGCAAGAACGTATGGACCAGCCGCGAAGGCGTCGAATACGCCTGGTTCAACAATGTCGAGACCAAGCCCGGCGTCGGCTACCCGCGCGAGTGGGAGAACCAGGGGAAGTGGAACGGTGGGTGGAGGCGCAAGAAGAACGGCCACATCGAGCCCAAAATGGGCGCTAAATGGCGCATCCTCGCGAATATTTTTGCCAATCCGGATCTGCCGGAAATCGATGACTATTATGAGCCGTTCACGTTCGATTACGAGCACCTCCATACCGCGAAGGAATCGAAGGCGTTTCCAACGGCGCGACCCCGATCGGCAATTTCGGGCGAGCGCATGCAGAAGATCGAATGGGGGCCGAACTGGGAGGAGATTCTCGGTGGCGAATTTGAAAAGCGGTCAAAGGATGTGAATTTCGAAGGGGTCGAAAAGGATATCTACGGCCAGTTCGAAAATACATTTATGATGTACCTGCCGCGGCTATGTGAGCATTGCCTCAATCCTGCTTGCGTCGCGGCTTGCCCTTCCGGCGCTATTTACAAGCGCGAGGAGGACGGCATTGTTCTGATCGATCAAGACAAGTGTCGCGGCTGGCGCATGTGCGTCTCTGGCTGCCCCTACAAGAAGATCTATTACAATTGGTCCTCCGGGAAATCCGAGAAGTGCATCTTCTGCTATCCGCGTATCGAGGCCGGTCAACCGACGGTGTGCTCCGAAACATGCGTCGGGCGCATCCGCTATCTCGGTGTCTTACTGTACGACGCCGACGGCATCGAGGCGGCGGCGAGCATTCCGAACGAGAAGGACCTCTACCAAGCTCAGCTCGATCTCTTCCTGGACCCGAATGATCCTGCCGTCATTGCACAGGCTCGCGCCGACGGCGTGCCTGAGGCCTGGCTCGACGCAGCGAAGCATTCGCCGATCTGGAAGATGGCGATGGAGTGGAAGGTGGCGTTTCCGCTGCACCCGGAATATCGGACGCTTCCGATGGTCTGGTACGTGCCACCTCTCTCGCCGATCCAATCTGCCGCGGCCACCGGCAAGATGAGCGTCAACGGCGATATGCCGGACGTCCGTTCACTTCGCATTCCGCTTCAATATCTCGCCAACTTGCTCACCGCTGGGAACGAGGAGCCGGTCGCACTGGCGCTTGAGCGCATGCTCGCTATGCGCGGCTATATGCGGGCGAAGACGGTCGACGGCCGGCTTGACGAGCGTATCGCGACCAATGTTGGCCTCACCGGTCGCGCCATCGATGAAATGTACAAGGTCATGGCAATCGCCAACTACGAAGATCGCTTCGTCATTCCGACGGCCCATCGCGAGTGGAGCGAGGACGCTCAGGACCTGCGTGGCTCGTGCGGCTTCTCCTTTGGCAATGGCTGCTCGGGCGGCACTACCGAGACCAACCTTTTCGGGACAAAGCAGACGAAAAAGGCTTCGAACCCAATGGAGATCGTATGATGGCGAAGACCTTCAAGGCGCTATCAGCGCTCCTCTCC
>JAFECH010000103.1 GCA_018242255.1 Pseudomonadota bacterium
CTTGGATTGCAACAAATCGGTGTGGCTGATCCTTAAATGCTTTGACGATTGCGATCTGTACTCGCCCGTAGCCACTGCTTACGTTGCCCTTGCTTGCTGAGTTTCTCGAAATAAATTCAGAAATTTGACCGCAATTCAATTGCTTACCGCCGCTACCATCGTACGATTTTATGCCTCAACCAACTCCTAATAGAGGCAACTCCGCGATGAAGAAGAAACCCTGGCAGCAGCTCGATAAGTACTACACCGATCTCATCGGGGACGAATTTTTGATGAAGGCTAGGTACTTCCGGAAGGTCCAGGTCGAGACCCCGGAGCAGTTCGACTCGATAGCTAAGCACTGTGAAGTTGAGCGGCGCACAGCATATTACTGGGCGGAGATCGGCCGAGCCTTCGGAGACTTGGAGGTTGATGAAAAGCGGCTCAGTAGGATTGGCTGGACGAAGGCCCAGATCATAGCGAAGCATATCAATCAGGATAGCTGCGAAGAACTGCTGACGATCGCTGAGAACAGTTCTGCCCACGACCTCGCGCTACTCGTGCGCGGCGAGAAGCCGGTTAAAGGCACACGAGTAATTACACTCTACCTGAAGGCCCGACAGTACAAAATCTTCTCTCAGGTGATCCTGGCGCACGGTGGCAGCAAGAGCGGAAACGGCCTCGTAAATAAAGAAGCTGCCCTTACTGCAGCCCTGTCAAAGCTACCATCCGCTCAACTTCCGCCGCAGTGAAAAGAGTAGGCACAGCATCGCGCCCACTGCTATCGACTTAGGAGGTGGGTCGCAAAACGTACCAGTCACAATCGTCGTTGTTCCCTTCTGTCTCGAGATGCTGAATATCAGCGATCACTCTGCCGCTCGTAGCCACGAGAGGGGTGATCGCTGGAAACGCCGCCGAAATCGGTGGTCGCAATTACCTCACTTCTCTTGCTGCGGTCGGCTTCCAAGCAGGAGAATGAAAGATGAAGTCGCCGACGCCATTCCGAACATCAGAACTAAAATTTTTTACCATCAAGAAGCTGGCTGAGCGCTGGGACATGTCCACGCGCCAAATTCAGCGCTTCATTGAGAGCGGAGACCTTCCCGCCCATCACATAGGTCGCTCTGTCCGCATCGCGCTCGAAGACGTTCTGATCTTCGAGGCTCGTTGTCGCCGAGTCGCATGATGGCAACTGTCGACACTTCAAAAGGCGCATTCACGCAGCTCCGGTGAAACTCTCAGTATCTCTATTCAATAAAATTAGAGCCTCAGTATTTCACCAGAACGGCCCCACGACATCTCAGGTCATCACCTGTCATCTGATGTCACGTTGTAGGAATTCACAATGCCAACCCCACATCACGTTACCCCCACATTGCAAGGGCTCATCGAGCTTACGAGAGCGAACGCAGAGCTTGCCGAGAGCACCAAGTCGGAGCTGTGCTCGGCGATCCGAAAGTTCGCTTCGATTTGTTGTAGGACCCCGGCGGATATCATCGCCGATCCTGCTGTCATCAGGCAGCACATCAAGACCGCGAACTGGAAGATGGGCGGCCTCTCCAAACGCTCCTGGGAGAACCTAAAAAGCAAGCTAACCCGTGCGATGAAGCTCGCGAACATTCGGGTCGATCGCCGACGCAGAAATTTCAAGCTTCTAACCGAGTGGGATGCGCTGCTCGCTCAAATGAGTCGCAAAGATCGCGACGATTTGCACCGGTTTGCCGGCTGGTGCTCCGCTTTGGGCGTCTTACCGGAGAAGGTCGATCAGGTACTCTTTGACCGATGGAGGGATGAGCTAGAAGAACTTTCCATACAGATTAACCCGCGGGAGCGCTGGCATCGGGTCAGACGTGCCTGGAACCGCACGCTGCCGAACCTACCCGGTTCGAGCTTCCTGCACATCTGGAGCGGTGAACAATTTGGGAGACGGTCGTTGCCATGGATCGCATTCGCACCGCAGCTTCTGGCAGAGGTTGCAGATTACGAGCGGGCGGTTACCGGTGCGAACCCATTTGATATCGGTAAGAGAAAGCCCGTCAAGCCAGTGACAGTTCAAGGGTACATCAGCAACCTTCGACTGTACGTTTCGGACCTCATCAATGATGGCATGCCAGCAGACGATCTATCTTCGCTCAGGGCGTGTGTAGAACCTCAGCGTGTTAAGCGGGGCCTCGACTTACAGCTGGCAGGACGCCCTCTAGACGAAAAAACTAGGCCCGGTTTGAGTGCTACGCTGGTCGCCATTCTGAGCGTAGCGAACTATGTCGCGCTACAAGAGCAAGACATAAAGAAGCTCCGAGATTTCTTCAATCGAGTACGTGATGTGCCCGACGGCATGTGCGAACGCAATGAGCGTAGATTGGCGCAATTCGAAGACCCGGTGGCCCTGAGAGCGTTCGTTAACCTGCCATTCGATGTTTCGCGTAGGTACGCCGACGTCAAGACACCAACTGTCGGTCAGGCCCTCGACATGCAGCTCGCAGCTCTTCTTGCGATACTTCTTTTTCTACCCGTGCGGATCAAGAACGCGGCCGATATCGATCTCGAAAAACATCTTCGAACGCCCGTGGGCGGGCGGTCAGGCCGATGGCTGGTTCATTTTGCGGCTCAGGAGGTCAAGAACGGAAAGGCTATTGACGGATACTTCAACGAGGCGGTCAGCGAACTGCTTGCACGCTACGTTGAGGTATTCCGTCCTGTCCTTCTGAAACAACCTTCGTCTCGGCTGTTCGTCAGTCAGCATGGAAAGGGAAAGTCCGGGAAGTCATTAAGCATGCAGTTCTCCCGCTTCGTCAAACGCGAGACTGGTCTGATTGTCCATGCCCATCTCATGAGGCACTTCGCAGCCTTCGCTTACTTGAAGGCGAACCCCGGTGATTACGAGTCCGTGCGGCAAATGCTCGGCCATAAGAACATCGCCACGACGGTGAAGTTTTACGCGAAGGCTTGCACCTTGAGCGCCTACGCACGCTACGACGAGATCATCTCGACGCAGATCGACGCGAGCGCACTGGCGACCGCATCTTTCTCCGGCAGACGAGTAGGCAGGGTCGTCAGCAGACCCAGGAAGGTCGTTCATGAACAAGTTTAAGCGACTGCATGTCCCTGAATGGCCGCAGTCCGATCGCGAACTCTGGGCGACAGCTCGGAAGGCTGCGGGACCCTTTGACAACGGCGGTAGGGCCGCCGCATGGTCGAACGCGACCATTCGGTCGGTCGAATGCGGCTATGGAACCTATCTCGCCTGGCTCACTTCGACGCTGGGCTTACAAGCCGATGCGACCCCGCTTGATCGTGTGACCGAAGATCGGCTCCGGCAGTTCCTCGACGCCTATGCGCCAGGGCGTGCGCCGCTCACGGTCGCGGGAATGGTTAGGGGGATCGCATATTTTTATCGCGCGACGATCCCTCCAGCGGGTCAGCCTTGGCTAACTAAGCTGGCGCATCGGATGACGAACTCCGCGTCACCCTCAAGGCCCAAGTTACCGCGAATGGCAAGCCTCTCCGAATTGATAGAAGTCGGCTATCGTTTAATGGGTACGGGCCGCGAAAAACTTGCACTTGGGAATATCAGCGGTGCCCCGGAGTATCGCGATGGCCTCATGATTGCGGCACTTGCCGCTCGCCCCGCCCTTCGTCGACGGAACCTATGCGATCTGCGCATCGGGCACAGCTTCCATCAGACGGAGATTGGCTTCTGCGTTAAGTTGTCGGGCAAGGACACCAAGAAAGGCGTACGGATAGAGTTTCAATATCCGAGCTGGCTAAACGAAGCCTTCGATATTTATTTGAGGGAGGTTCGGCCAGTTCTACACAGGAGGCAGGCCAACGACGCGGGCTGGCTGTGGATCGGCCGTAGGGGCAACCGTCTGCCAGCAGACAACATCACCACTAACTTCACGAATGCCACCGAGCGGTACTTGGGCCGATCGATCTCACCACATCCCGTGCGTGATTGTGCGGCTACGGATATCGCGCTACACGACCCTCTGCACGTGGGCATCACAAAAGATATTTTGGGCCACAAAACACTTGCCAGCAGCCAGGAGCACTACAATCAGGCCAATAACGTCAATGCGCTTAGCAAGTTGAGTGCGGTACTGACCGCTATCATCGAGCGTTAAAGACTCGAGCGGAACAAAAAAAGAGAATGAGGTGCGTCGGCCTCGCCATTCTCTACGACATGATCAGGATGGCCCCCTCATTTGCAATGACGGCAGTCCGTCTAGATTTTTCCCGAAATAATGCTTTTGACTTCTCCCTCGACACGGAAGTCGGGGGCCGCTTCGAAAATCGGAATCTGCCGATTGAAAGATTCGAGAAGAATCCTGTCGGCCACGCGACGGACCATTTTGACCAGGCACTCTTCGTCATTGACGCACACGTAGACCTTACCATCATCGCATTTGTTCGTCTTACGCGCGATGATGAGATCGCCCTCGTAAATCTTCGGCTCCATCGATTTTCCCTTGGCCTTCAACATGAAAGCCTCGGCCGCCGGAAAACTCAACAACCGAGACGCCAAGGGAATACGATCGACAGGATCGCCTTCAAGTAATGAGCCATGAGGTCCGCAGGTCGCCATGCCGTAGAGGTTGACCAACGTTACGTCGGACTCCGGTTGGCTTTCCAGAACCTGATAGTCCCGCGAGTTGTAAGCGTTTCGCTTGAGGTAGCCCTTCTTTTCCAGTTGCTGGAGATGGTGCGCAACAACGCTTGTCGACGACGCGCCGATTCGCTCCTGGAGTTCCCGAATCGTGAGTGGGTCGTCCGCGTGGCTGCTCAGCAGCTTCAGGAGAAGCGACTGGGCAGGATGTAGAGATCGCTGATTCATAAGCTGAAATTACACATGCCGATCGCCCATTACAAGAACAGGCTTGACTTGTTCTATAGTCAGATTAGAAGAACGAATTGCTGTGTTCTATAGATTATAGAACACAGGAAGGCATCAAAGCGCTGTGAGGGGGATAGCAAAATGGCCGACCTGCAAGTCATCTGCATCAATAAACCGGTCCACGATGACCGGCACGAAGCAATCACGCACCTTGGCGGTTACGGGTGGCATTGGACCCGCCAACAGGTGGTCCAAATGATCAACAACGGGACGAACACGTTCTACACGATGGTCGGCGGAAAGCGCGCCAATGTCGGGGTCGTCAACGGAAGCCACGGAGCGTACGTCAGGACTTACGCGGACAACGTTTGGACGGACAATCTGCTTGCCCTCGACGAGTGCGCATTTCGCTAGCGGCAGCTCAAGCGGGCACAGACAAAAGGAAATACGAAATTCATTTCCTGGGAGTGGTTCATGAAGCGCATCGCAATATTCTTGGACGGCACCTGGAATACCCAGAACAACAACACTAACGTTTGGCGCATGAGGTCGCTCTGTGCGCCAAACTCTCAAAACCAGCTCGTCTATTACAGTCAGGGCGTCGGCACGCGCTTTGGCGAGAAGTATCGCGGCGGGGCCGAAGGATACGGCATCGATCACGAAATCCTTGAAGCTTACACATGGCTCATCCAGGCATTCGAACCTGAGGACGAAATCTTTTTGTTTGGCTTCAGCAGGGGTGCTTACACCGCGCGTAGTCTCTCCGGGCTGATTTCCAAGTGTGGCGTCCTTAAGCCCGGCGCGCCGCTTTCTATCGAGCAGCTTTATCAACGCTATCGTCGCCACACAGATCGAACAATTCGACAGCTCTTGGCGGA
>JAFECH010000104.1 GCA_018242255.1 Pseudomonadota bacterium
GGTATTTCATGATCAGCAAACCGTTCGTCGCGGGCATCGCTTTCATCTTGATGTCCGCCGCCCCGGCCTTCGCTAGTTGCGAGGAGGAGTTCGATGCGCTTTCAAAGGCAATCAGTGGACCAGTAACGATGACCGCGGGCCATCGCGCTGCCATGATGCGTATGGCGGTATCGGGCTACGATACTTGCATGGCCGGTGACAGCAAGTCGTTCGACAACATTCGCGACCAGGTCATGGCGCAAATTCGCCAGAGCTTGGGTGGTCCATAGAAGACTGAGAAATTGATTCGGCAACGATATCACGATCATCCAATTGTCTTGCAGTGGCTAGGCCCGCCTTGCGACTGGCCTCTGAGACTTCAAAGTAGACGTCTATCGGCAAACGACGCTATTGCCGCCGATTCTCGTCCGATCTTTGGTCGTAAGGACAGGTAGGATAGAATTTCTCGATCTCTCTTAACAGGTACTGGGATCACGCCCCAGAGGAGCGGAACGATCTCGTCGTCGATAATTGAAATTCGGCACGACAGGCCTCACTGAAATTCTGAAGAATATCGATTGAGGCATGGTTCACCATTTCGCTCAGTTCGAGGAAACTCTTGTCGGGCGCTAGGTATGTATTGACGATTTTTTGAGCGATCTGGTCGGCCGACTCGACGACTTTCTGCGAAGAGAGAACACGCATCCTTCCGATCTTTGCGTAGAGGCTTACAAGCAAAGCCATGTCTGCCTTTTCATACTGGAGGGCGTGAACGTAGGCCTTGGCGGCGTCGTCGATAAATTCGCGATATAGCTCCTGCCGCCGAAAATTTTCCTGGGCGATCCACTGCGCCCGTGCCTGGGTGTGTTGCGTCAACCACGAGGTGAGGACGGAGGTAAGACCGCCGATGGCAGCTCCCGCCAAAGCTGCCAGAGCGGAAAGGACCGAAGAATCCATGACTTTCTCCGCGATCTAGCTTTGGGCGTCGGCGTGCGTCATGGGAATGCTAGGCCGTCGAATTCGCGGTCGAGTTATCGCTATGGTTTGGCCGCGCCGCCGTCGCCGTAATAGATAGCCAGTCCGTGCATCTCTTCGGGGCTGAGCTGTTTAGTGATTGTCCGCATGCGCGCGAACATATCGTTTCGCCGTTCGGCGCTCGCAAATTTCTTGAGTTGATCTTCGATATAACTCGCAGATTGCCCGAAGAGAACCGGTGCTTCTTCGGGGCCACTGCGGTTCTGACCGTGACAGGAATAGCAAGAGGGTATGCCGCGAGCAGGGGCACCGATGTGAGCGAGTTCGACGATATTTGCCGACGCAGACGGTGAACTGCCAACCGCTTCAACACGCTTCTGCGCCGCAAAATAAGCAGCAACATCCCTCGTCTGGGCTTCGGTAAGTGTCTGCGCGATCGGCGCCATAATGTCGGATACCCGCGCTCCCGTTTGAAAATCGCGCAGCTGCTTGAAGATGGCCTCTTCGGTTTGGCCCGCGAGATTGGGGAATTGCTGAGGGTCGACCGAAACGCCCGTTTCGCCGTGACAGGCCGCACAGGTCTCCTTCACGATGGTACTGCCGCTTTCCGGGCTAGCCCCCAAGAGGGCGAGCCGAGTTCCCGCAGACCACGTCACACTCGAAGCCGGGGGATCTGAAGACTTTTTCGTTACGGTAGACCCATCTTTCCGAATTCCAATTGCTCTGCAGATCGCGCCCCACGGATCGAACCGAGCTTCGTCCCGGAGCGGGAGGACGATGAGCCCGACCAACAAACTTACGACGACGAAGGTGCCGGCTGCGATGCTGACCCAAAAACGCCAAAGCCGATCCTCTGCTCGGCGTTCTGACGATCTATGATCCTGATCCGTGGACATAGGTCAGCTTCCAATGTCAACGCGGTGGACGAGGCCTGGGTACACGTCCATTAGGAAGAACTGGCCAAGGGGATAGCCGTAGGCGACGACCATTAGGAAAAGGAGCAGCCAATTCCAAAGCGCGAAACCGTTGAGCGCGTTCGGCACTCGGGCCGGCGGATAGACAGCGACTGCGTAGTGCATGCGATTATCGCCGACTGGCCGCGCTCGATAGAGCGTCGCGATATTCCAGACGAAGAGCAGCGCTGAGACGAGCATCAGATAGCCCCCGAACATCGACACAAAAACCCAGGGTTGCCACTGCGCGATAACGGGATTGGCGTAGTCGAATGTCGCAATACGCCGTGGTTGGCCCAAGAGGCCGAGCACGTGCCACGGGAACGTCATGATAACGATGCCGATAAACCAAAGCCAAAGCTGAAGCCGGAGTGGTCGAACATCAGCTGCTTCCCGTTCGAGCAGGATGGGCCAGATCCAGTAGGTGATGGCGAAATACATGATCACGACCGCGCCGCCAAAGATGAGATGAAAATGCGCGGTCACCCATGACGTGTTATGGATCATGGCATTCATGGCGTAGGCCATGTTCACAACGCCGCCGAAGCCACCAAATCCAAGAAGAACGAACGAGAGGCACGTGGCCAAGACCATAGGACGATCCCACGGGAGCGCAGCGATCCAGCCGAAAAGACCTTTACCGCCGCGCAGCCGACCAGCGATTTCCATGGATGCGCTGATGGTGAAGACCGTCAGAAACGTCGGTAGTACGACAAGCGCCGTCAGCATCGCCTGCAAAAACTTGAAACCGGTGCCGTGCTCGGGATCCATAAACAAATGATGCATGCCGACAGGAAGCGAAAAGAGAAGCAATAGAATGAAGCTAAGGCGCCCCATCAGGTCACTGTAGAGCCGTGCGCCAGCAGCCTGCGGCGCAATCGTGTAAAACGCGATGTAGGCAGGCAGCAGCCAGAAATAGACGATCGGATGGAGTGTCCACGCAAAGAGCGTGCGCGCGAGGCCGACGTCGATCATCTGCGTCCATCCGAGAGACGCTGGAATGAGTTGAAAAATAATCTCGACCGCCACACCGCCAGTCGTCCAAAGCCAAAGGAAAGCATTTGCAACCGTGCCGAACATGGCGAGCGGCACGGGACGACCAGGGTTGTTTCGCTTCCAATGCGCCATCGCCCAGATCATGAGCGCGACCCAAAACCATGATCCCACAACGACAAGAAGCACGCCGAGATAGTAGAAGACGCTGCCCGTCAGCGGCGGATAAAAGGTGTAGAGGACCGTCGCCTTTCCCATGACGATCGGGATGATCGCGGCCACGATGCCGACCGCCGCGAGCCAGAAGCCAGCCCACGCGAGGCGCATGCTTGGCAGGGGCTGATCGAGCGCCGTCACCGCCACAAAGTATCCGAAGCCCATCGTGAAGAGCGTCGGCATCACATAGCCCATGATCGTGCCGTGGGCGGAGACGGATGCGAAATACGTCTCAGGTGTAGCGAATGGCGGATTGACACCAGTGCGAACGGTCATCTGCCAGGCGCCGAGTACGGCGGCGGCGGCAAGCGTCGCGAATGAGACGCCGATATGGGCCAAGATTAGATTTTTAACGCGGTAATTCACAGCTTGCCTTTCCGCTGGCATCCGGCTTCCATTCTGCGCCATCCAGAACCTTCACCAGCGCCCACATCTCGCTGTGGCCGAGCCCGCAGAATTCATGACAGGGCATAAGATGGTCGCCGGCTGAGCTGAAGACGGTGCGGAGCTGTGCGACATACCCGGGCACGACCATGGTGTTCGCATTGCTGCCCGCGATGAGAAATCCGTGAATGACGTCCGGGCTCGTGACGCGGAACGTCACTTGTCGGTCCTTCGGAACTGGAATGCAGCGTGGCAAGAATTCGAATTGCGTCGCGACGATACGTACCGTTACGGAGCCGTCTGGATTGACACGGGTGCCGAGATTGCTTTCCGCGAACTCGCTATTCGTATTGAGCGTGGTCGGATCTATCGTTTCAACGTTACTCGGCGGATGGATTGCCATCGCGAAGCTTGAGACGACGATCACCGCAGCCATGATCCCCACCCCAAATGCTGCGATAGCACCCCACATGAGTTCCGATCGACGGATGGTTTCTTCACTCATACTTTACGCCTTCATTCGATCGGACCTCGCGGAATGAAAACGAGAAAGTAGAGCGCGAGATACGCCACGACGAGAAGACCTACCGTTGTTCCCGCGAGCGCAAATGCGCCGCGCGGCACCGTCCCGAGTACGCGCTCAAGTTCAGGGCCGGCTGGCTCGGGAGCACCGGAATCGCTTGGCGACGTTGGTGACGGACGGTCAGTCGACATGCACCACCTTAGACGGCGCTCTCTAGAAAGAAGAAAAGAACTCCCAATAGATAAAAAAATCCTTCAGCCTAAGGATTCATATATTCAGATTTCAATTGTCCGAATAAGGCCGATCCCCTCGCAGTTGTGCGTGAAATCATTGCTCGCCTGGACAGAGTCGTCTTCCGATGCTGCAAGGCAGCAAGCGGGTGGTGGCACTTGCCCGGCGTTAACCGGCCTAATCTCGAAGCGCCGATCGTTTTGCGTCAACGGTCGTCAGACGACCACTGCCGAGTTCCAAGGTGCGGCCAAGAGGAGAGGTCAGCACCGATTTTTTCAGTTGCTCCACGCACCTACGCAAACGGAACTCAGTCTTCTACGGGAAATCCCAATCGGCTCAAGGCTCGTTCCCCAAGCTCTCTATCCTCCCCACCGGCTAAAACGAGCTCGTCGAGGTGTCTTACTGTTCGCGTTAAACTCCGATGCATGGTTTGTTCGAAGAACAACCTCGCCAGGTCATCGTCGGGTAAAGCCAAAATGGCTTTTGCTTCTGAGCGGGCCTCGAGCAAATCCTCTTCCGACGCCATAGCAACCTTCGTCGTCCACAATTGCCGACTGATACATCAACAATCGTCAACGTTTCGATTATCACAAATTAGACATTTGCGGGATCACGATCCGAGCCGCTTCTGGGGGCGCGGCGGCGTCTGGAGGAACCGATGGTGACTATGTTTTGGCCCTCGGTCGCTTGGTCGCCACCATATAACTAAATCCGCCATGAACCGTTGTCGCCTTTGTCTCTACTGGCTTCATCGCGTTCCTAAGAATGCGCTGTCGTTGCAACTGCGCAAATGCCGTCGGGTCTGCAAGCCTGATCCTATCCAGTTGAATGCTCGCTTCTCGTGCTTCCGCGAAAGCGACCGCGCATTCAGCCAACGTCATCCCGTGGGGGCCGGCCGCGATTTTAAGTGATACATCTTTCGCCCGAGACCTCGATCCGTCCTTCAGCTCGCCAAAAGTTTCGGGAGCGGACGCGATCTCAGGAGCGACCAAGGTGGGTGAGGTTTGGCAACGCGAGAGGATGTGTGTGCCTGCGACGAGGGGGTCGCGATAGAAGTCTTTGAGTGGATCGACCAGCGAGATGAACGTCTCGCGCCAAAATGCGTCGAGAATTGCGACCTGCGTCCAGTAATGCCGGTCCACAGACCTGGGAATAGCGCCGCGTCTCGTCATGATCTCGTCCCAACCCACGGGACAATACTCCCACCTTCGCTTCCCGAGAAGCGCCCGCGAGCAACGATGGGCGCATGTGGCCCACGGCTTCGAAGCTAGGCAGAGAGAGGCGCCGGGAGATTGAAGCCGCCAGAAACGACCGCGAGATCAGAATTCGATCAGTGCCCCGATGATGCCTTCCTGAAAAGAGTCCAGAGAGGTCCTTCCTACAGGGGCGCCAACCGTCGCCGTCGCGCTGTCGCCGAAGATATCTCCATCGGTG
>JAFECH010000105.1 GCA_018242255.1 Pseudomonadota bacterium
GAGGATTTCTCGGCGCACACTCTGGGCATCATCAACACGGTTCTTCTCGTTCCGATGCTGATGGGCGTCGTGTTTGCTGCCGTCTACCACGCGGAGGAAGTCGCCCATATCATGGGTGAACCGGTCGGCACGCTCGTGCTGACAGTCGCCGTCACAATCATCGAACTTGCGCTGATCATCTCGTTGATGCTGACGGGCAAGGCGACGCCGACGCTGGTACGAGAAACCGTCTTTGCCGTCATCATGATCGTCACGACGGGCCTCGTCGGACTTTGCATCGTTGTGGGTGGTCTTCGCTACCGAGAGCAGAGCTTCGACGTAACGTCGGCGAAAATCTATCTCGCCATGCTGATCGTTCTGGCCACGCTCACGCTCATTTTGCCGAATTATACGACGACGGCGCCCGGACGGCTCTATTCCGAAAGCCAACTCACCTACGTCAGCCTCGTGACGATCGCGCTCTATTCGGTGTTTCTTTACACGCAGACCGTTCTTCATCGTGGCTATTTCGTCGGTGAGCATCCCCAAACCGAAACGGCACCGACCGAGGGAAAGCTCGCGCTCTCGGCGTTTTTTCTTTGTGTTGCATTGGCGGCCGTCGTTCTCCTGTCGAAGCTCGTAGCGGTCGTCATCAACGTCGGCGTCTCCAAGCTCGACGCGCCTTCGAGCATCAGCGGCGTCATCATCGCACTCATCGTGCTGCTGCCGGAGTCGATTGCGGCGGTGAGGTCCGCCCGGAACAATCAGCTTCAAAAGAGCCTGAACCTTGCATTAGGTTCGTCACTGGCGACCATCGGCCTGACAATCCCGGCGATCGCGGCTGCTAACCTCTTTCTGCATACACCGCTTATTCTCGGCCTCGAACCGGGAGACCAAGCGCTTATTGTCATGACACTGGTAACCAGCATTCTCACGTTCGGCACCGGCCGCACCAACGTCCTGTTCGGCTTTCTTCACCTTGTGATCTTCGGGACGTTCATGTTTCTCGCCTTCGTGCCGTAAAGAAGCGTTTAGCGACGTTTTCGCGGTATATTTGGTAAAATTCCGCCCGGCATTGCCGATATGCGAACCCAATCCCTTGCCGTAACGGCAACATTTGCAGATAAGGCACGCCAAAGCCAACCTACTTTGACACCGTTTCCGAGATGACAATGGCCGGCATGACCGCTCCCGACGCTACGACGCCGACCGCACGGCCCGAATGGGCCGAGGCGCAGCGCATTGTCGTCAAGATCGGCTCGGCACTGCTGACGGACCGGACGACCGGCGGGCTTAAAGCCGAGTGGCTCAATTCGTTGATGGACGACGTCGCCGAGCTCTCGCGCGCGGGCAAGGAAGTCATCCTTGTCTCGTCGGGATCGATTGCGCTTGGCCGCCATGCATTGGGTCTGCCGAAAGGTCCGCTTGCGCTCGAACAGAGCCAGGCCGCCGCAGCCGTCGGCCAGATCAGCCTTGCCCACGCCTATCGCGAACTTGCCGGAGCCCGTGGCCTGACCGCAGCTCAAGTGTTGTTAACGCTCGGCGACACCGAAGAGCGCCGCCGCTATTTGAATGCCCGCAATACCATCGAAGTTCTTCTGAACCTCAAGGCCATTCCCGTCGTCAACGAAAACGACACCGTCGCCACGACCGAAATCCGCTACGGCGACAACGACCGGCTGTCGGCGCGCGTTGCGTCGATGGTGTCCGCCGATTGCCTAGTTCTGCTTTCGGATATCGACGGCCTTTACACGGCCCCACCGAACGAGAATTCGGATGCACGCCACATTCCGCTCGTCACCGAGATCACACCCGAGATCGAAGCGATGGCGGGAGACGCCGGAACCGAGCTGTCGAAAGGCGGCATGAAGACCAAGATCACCGCTGGCAAAATTGCGCTCTCCGCCGGCACCAACATGGTCATCACGACGGGCAAGATTCACCATCCGCTGCGCGCCATTTCCGAAGGCGCGCGCGTGACGTGGTTCATCGCCAAATCCGATCCCGTGACCGCCCGAAAACGCTGGATTTCCGGCCAACTCGTACCGAATGGGCAGATTTTCCTGGATCTCGGCGCGGAGAAAGCCTTGCTGACAGGCAAAAGCCTCCTACCTGCTGGCGTAACGCGGATCGACGGCTCATTCGACAGGGGCGATGCCGTTATTATACGATCGGCAGACGGCCGCGAGCTTGGACGCGGCCTGATCGCCTATGCGGCAGCCGATGCCCGGCGTATCATGGGCAAGCGTTCAAGCGAGATTGCCACGATCCTGGGCTACGAAGGGCGCACCACCCTCATCCATCGGGATGATATGGCGCTGACGAGGACCTGAGCGATGAACAAACCGGAGCGCATCGACAACGAAACCGCCGCGATGATGCGCGGCATCGGCGAAGCTGCGAAAGCTGCGAGCCGCCGCCTCGCCATCGCCAAGCCGGAAGAAAAGAACGCGGCATTGAAGGCCGCGGCCAAGGCGCTGCGCGCTGCCGTTCCGAAAATCCTTGAGGCCAACGCCAAGGACGTCGCGGCCGCGAAAGCCGCGAACCGTCTCACGTCTTACATCGACCGTCTCGAACTCAACGAGAAACGCATCGAAGGCGTCGCCAAGGGCCTGGAAGAGATCGCAGAGCTGCCCGATCCCGTGGGCACTGTTCTCGCGGAATGGACCCGGCCGAACGGCCTCAAGTTCCAGCGGGTCCGCGTGCCCTTGGGCACGATCGGCATCATTTACGAGAGCCGCCCGAACGTGACGGCTGACGCCGGTGCGCTTTCGCTTAAGGCAGGCAACGCTTCGATCCTGCGTGGCGGCTCCGACAGCTACCATTCGAGTGTCGCAATTCATGCCTGCCTCGTCGAAGGGCTGCGCGCTGCGGGACTGCCTGAGGCCGCTATCCAGCTCGTACCCACCATCGACCGCGAAGCTGTCGGCATGATGTTGCGCGGCCTCGACGGCGCCGTCGACGTTATCGTGCCTCGCGGCGGCAAAAGCCTCGTCGAGCGCGTTCAGTCGGAAGCGCGCGTACCGGTCTTCGCGCATCTCGAAGGCATCTGTCACACTTACGTCGACAAGGCCGCGAACATGGACATCGCGGTGCCGCTCGTCGTCAACGCCAAGATGCGCCGCACCGGCGTCTGTGGCGCCACCGAGTGCCTGTTGATCGACAAGAACGCGACGTCCGACGTCGTCACGCCGCTTGTGAAGGCGTTGCTTGAAGCCGGCTGCGAAGTCCGCGGCGACGCCGCGATCCAGAAAGCCGATCCGCGCGTGAAGCCTGCGGCACCCGACGATTTCGGCAAAGAGTTTCTCGACGCGATCATCGCCGTGAAGATGGTCGACGGCGTCGAGGGCGCCATCGCGCATATCGCGCGCTTCAGCTCTCAGCACACAGATGCCATCATCACTGAAGATGAAGCCGCTGCCGAGCGGTTTCTCAACGAGGTCGACTCGGCGATCGTTCTCGTCAACGCCTCGACCCAGTTCGCCGATGGCGGCGAATTCGGCTTCGGCGGGGAAATCGGCATCGCGACCGGCAAAATGCACGCGCGCGGCCCCGTGGGTGTCGAACAGCTCACGAGCTTCAAGTACAAGGTGCGCGGCACCGGCCAGATCCGGCCGAAGTGACGTATGTGGAATGAGGCACGTCTGAGTTGACGCGAAAGATTCCGCAGCAAAGCTTTGGCTCCCTTCGCGTCCACACCCCTCTCTGCCTTCCCGGGCAGCGCATCGGTATCATGGGCGGGACATTCAATCCGCCCCACGACGGTCATCGCATCGCCGCGGAGGCTGCCGTAAAGCGGCTCGGCCTCGACCAGCTGTGGTGGCTGATCACGCCGGGCAATCCTCTCAAATCTCCCGACGGCCTGTCTGGGCTCGAGAGCCGCATGAAGCTCGTCGAAGTTTTCGCCCACGGTCCGAGCATGAAGATTACCGGTTTCGAGCGCGAGCTTGGCACGCGCTACACGGCGGGCACCTTATCGTTCCTGCGCAACCGCTTCCCGGCCGTTCGCTTCGTCTGGGTCATGGGCGCCGATAACCTCGCCTCGTTCCACCGCTGGCAGCATTGGCGCGAGATCGCACATACCATGCCGATTGCCGTCGTCGACCGGCCTGGATGGCGGCACGCCGCCCTCGCCTCTCCCGCCGCCCAATGGCTGAAACGCTACCGGCTTCCGGAGTCCGAGGCAGCCTGTCTGGCCGATCTCCAGCCCCCGGCCTGGATGCTGCTGACCATCCGGCTTTCCGGGCTCTCCTCAACCGCCTTACGCAAAGCAGCGCCGCTCCCCGAGCGCGAGAACGCCTAAGCTACTGACTTTTATTACACTTTTAAGACGGCCTGGAGCGCATTTCCAATTGCGGCTCAGGCCGACGCCCTTTAGTATTGGCGGGGTCCGGATTGTCCGGGCCGTAGTGACATGCGGGACCAACCAGCAAAGGACGCTCGCCGCTTGATCCGACCCACAACCGAGGCCGCTCGCAAGAGCACCTCAATCGCCCCGTCCGCCGCCAAGGCGCCGGACACGGCAGCCCTGCTCAATGACATCGTCAATTGGCTTGACGAAGCTAAAGCAGAAGAAGTTGTTTCCATCCCCCTCGAAGGCAAGTCAGCGCTTGGCGACTTCATGGTCGTCGCGTCGGGCCGTAACGACCGGCACGTCGGCGCCATTGCCGAGCAGTTGCGCGAGAAGCTGAAGGCGCGCGGCGAAGCCCGGGTTCGCGTCGAAGGCCTGAGCGCCTGCGACTGGGTGCTGATCGACACGGGCGATGTCATCGTCCACGTCTTCCGCCCCGAGGTCCGCGAATTCTATAACCTCGAAAAGATGTGGCAGGCGGAGATCCCGCCGGACGCATCGCGCGGCGATAGCTCGCAGCATTAGGCGCGAGGCCTGAGAATCATTTGTTGAAGACGCGGCTGAAAAACTTCGGCCGCGGAGCCTACTTCTGATGCGCATCGCCATTTCCGCTATCGGCAAATTGAAAGATGCGGAGGAGCGCGCCATCGTCGAGCGCTATGCCAAACGCCTGAACGGCGCCGGTAAGCCGCTTGGCCTCGGCCCCATCGACGTTCGCGAATATCCCGAAAGCCGCGCAGCCGACGTCGCCGAGCGCAAGCGTGATGAGGCCGCTAGATTGCTGCGGGACGTCGGGCCAGGTGACATCGCGGTCGCCCTGGAGCCAACCGGAAAATCGCTCACCAGCGAAGCCTTCGCCGCCTTCCTGCGCGACACGCGGGATGGCGGCGCAAAGTCCTGCATCTTCCTCATAGGCGGCCCAGACGGCCACGGCGAAGCAGCCTTGAGCGCAGCCACTCTGAAACTCTCGCTCGGTGCGCTGACACTTCCCCATGGCCTCGCGCGTGTTGTATTGGCTGAGCAGCTTTATCGTGCCGCCACGATCCTCTCAGGCCACCCATATCACCGCGCATGAAAACGAAAGCCAAGGCATCGCCACCGCCGGTGATCAAATATAGCTTCCCGCCGTTCGTCCCCGACGGTGCAGGTCTTCTGATTCTCGGTACGCTTCCGGGAGAAGAGTCGCTTCGGCTCCAGCAGTATTACGCGCATCCGCGAAACGATTTCTGGCCGTTGATCGCGGCGCTCTCAGGAAAGCCTTTGCCCTCACTGTTCATCGAGCGGGTCGCCCTTCTAGAAAGCACCCGCTGGGCGCTATGGGACGTGCTCGAAGGCGCCGAGCGCACCGGAAG
>JAFECH010000106.1 GCA_018242255.1 Pseudomonadota bacterium
GACCAAAGACCAAACTTCGTCTGCAGATCGAAAAATCATTTCCGCGGCGAGCATGGGATCGACTCCCAAAGACTGAATGATGGCTTTGGCTGCTGCAGCCTGATTTGAGCGCCCATCGCGTGACAACCGTTCACATGCGAAGAGGATAGCCTCTTCCCAGGCCGGCATATTAAGGATTTCGTTGCGAAGCTTTTGTTGGGCCGTGAGGTCTCCAGCAGCGCTGGCCAGCATGGTGGCTTCGACGTCAAAGGAAGCAAACCACTCTTGAAACTGCTGATGCTGGAACGACAATGAGGCCGAGGTATCGCCAGCACGTACTAAGGCGTGGTGATTTACCAGGGTGTCTAGGACAAGTGCCGGCTCTGGAGGAACTGAGATTTGACGGGCGATAACCAAGCCATCGCTGGTTTCCTTGACAATCTCCATAGCTCGCGTTTCTGAAATGCTGGTGTTAGCGGTTCCGATCGTGCTCACCGCAATGGTCTTCAAATATTCACGCTGTGAATTATGCAGGTCTGTCCTGTAAGCCTCCGCATTCTCTGATACCTTCTCGTGCCTTTCGACGAAGAGCCGCAGAATCGCTTCTCTGGTCTCTGGCAGGGAACTCCCCCGCGCTTCTGAAAGGACGGCCGTAAGATATAGAGGATTGGCCATAAAATCCCGGATCCCCGGGGTCCGCCATGCACGGTCAAGCAACTGTTCGCCCTCATCGCCGCGCAGCGCTCTAGTAAGGGCAAGCTGTTGTTCCTCGGACAATGGTTCTATCTCGACTACCCGAGGCGACAATGGAAGGTCGCTCGCTTGGCGACGCGTCGATACTACGAGTGCTAAGAGCGGAAATTCCCGTTTGAGTGTTTGAATTTCCATGATCAGCCGGCGACGGCCAATGGCATCGACTTCATTCCAACCGTCTAGCAGCAGGCTCAGCTTCCCATGAGTTGCGGCAAGCATGAGGTGCTCTTCGCGGAACGCACGTAGGGAGGGCTTGGCACAGGCAAATTTGAAGAGCCCTTCTCCTTGCACGGACCAAGCACCCAACTTGATCCGCAAGGGGACAACCTTGTTTTTTGCTAGGAGGGATTGCGCAAGTTGACCCAGTGTCGTCGATTTTCCGCTACCTGGTTGGGAGATGAGGGCAAGGTTTTCGCCACGCTCTAGTGCCGCAACCAGCATCGCCTCGGTAACCACTAAGTTAGTCTTGGCATCTCTGAGTGTTAGTGGGATTGGAAAAGCGGGCCATCCGGGTTCCCGTGCCATTGCCTCAAGATCATGCTTAGAGGCCGCTAAGAGTTTCGGAATCAGGGCCCGAATATGGTCACTGGTGGGCAGCCCCAACCGCTGGCGTGCCTCAGCGTCCGTTTCATCGAGATCCGCATCCGGATCTTGGTAACCCTCGTCTAACTCTCTGAATTGTCGGTCTTCGGATTGCTCTTTCCATTTTCTGAGTTCATCAACAGTGAAATGGTTGTCGTCTCGATCCACCTCGTCGGCATGCAACCCGCACAGCCAAATCCCATTTGAATCTGCGCGCCGTTGTTCTGGCGTTAATGTCGGATCGTATCGCGGGCCATTGGCCGAAGCAGCTGTGATGTGTGCGGCCTTACCCAGAATAACGCTTTTTGATGATCCTTTTGCGGGACCAACGGTTGGCCGAGGGCAGCCCGGGCGAGAGCATTTAAAGCCCACCCTTTCGGCGAGCAACCTGATGGTCGCTTTTGAAAAATCGTCCCTCAATGGATTATTCCGTTTTGTGAATCCTAATATTGTGCCACCTCAACAATGAGCCCCGCAATTATGCAAATGGAGGTTCCGCTAAGAGCGCCTCTGTGCGAACGAAAACCGCACACGATTGCTCGGCGCGTGTGATCGCGTTGTAAAGTAGACGGCGCTTGTGGTTGTCGCTCCCGGGAACTCCTGGTTGCCACAATACCACGACATGTTTGAACTGCCGATTTTTAGCCCCGTGAATGGTCATTACCGGAATGCCTTTGGTTCCGCTGTGTCCATAAGCTCTATGGATTGCGGCCTTGCGCTCCATCAACCCCTGCAATGCAAATCTTGTCCAAGCCAACTGGCCACATGCACGCCGCTGGTGTTTGATGGCGCCTACCACATCCGAAAGCCACGGTGGCATATGCGGTAGGCCGGCGAATGAATTGAGAACGGCTTCGCTGAGGATTGACTCCCCGGGAGGGATTGCAGCCATTACCTGCGTTACCTCCTCGTCTGGGCGTGTTTCCCAACCTAATCTTAGTGGGGGTATGGTTTGCCGGGAGGAACTAAAGCCTGCGAGAAGACGCGGAATCAATTGGTCGGCCCAAGCTTTGGCCGAAGGCGCAATGATCAGCGCCACATTTCCTCCATTGCTTAAGCCGCGGTGAAGCTCATGCCCGATTGAAAAAGGCGCTTGGTTCTTGAATTCGTATTTGATCTTAAGTCCAGCGCCATTCACAGGAGCCGCGCCTGCTCTTAGTGCGATGGCAGCATTCAGGAGACCTTGCTGACCTGTCCGTCGCACTTGAGTGAGTTGAGTGATATTCCCAGTTGCGAACCAGCTTCGAAAGGGCTGGAGATCGAGATTTTCATCTAGACATTGAAATTCATCCGCCGCGACAAAACACTTCGTATGGGCCGCCAAAGCTTTGACCATACGCAGTCTGGCAGGCGTAAGTTCTTGGCCTTCATCGATAACAACAACCGGAAAACTTGAAGCTACCCAGTGCGCCACAATGGGTTGCTCTAGGAGAAAAGCGGCGCACGCAACAGTTTCTTCAAATGTGCCGGTTTGTATGCCGTGATGATTGCAAAGTGATTTCCACCGGCCGGTAATTTGCTCTGCAAGGCTATCAATGGTCATGCAGCAGAAGCGGCCACGAAGAGCAGGAAGGAGAGAAAGCCTCTGATCCAGACGCCGCCGTGATCCATGCATGAATGTGAGTGCGAGAATTTGTTGGTAAGGCTGGAGCGGATTTGCCGTAACCCACGCGACTATGTCCTCTACCAATCGATGGGTTTTACCCGTGCCGGCGGGACCCTCAAAGCCCTGGAACGGCATTTTTGAATGTCCATAGTTTCGTCGTGGCCGGTGTCATGATCACGTGATCCGCAGCCGTAGTGGCGACGGCCCGTCCGGCGGCAATGTCAGAAATGAGCTGGAGCAGATGACGAATACGCTTCATACAGGCCGGCTTCGTACTGATCACATCAGCGACAAGATCGTGAATCACCTCATCGCTTTTTCTTGATCCCTTAAGCTCAGTGAGAAATGCGGGCAGGGTGTTAGCAACCCCTGCAGCTGTTAACTGAGCGTCCGCCAGGACTGTGGGGTCTGCGTCAATTACCCAACCAACCACATCCTCGATGACCCAGCCGGTAGGCCATTGAAGGATATTCGTTGGCGCAAGGGGAAGCGCAGCCAGCTGTCCAGCATAGGTCGTTCCGGCGGCATCGCCATCCACAAGGCAAAGGACAGCAGGATGCATCTTCTGTAGGAGGCTAAAGGTCTGCACGACCTGAGCATCGCGAGTTGGTATGACACCTATCTCGTGGGTGAAATCGATGGATGTTCCAACGGCAATATCGGCAGTTATGTCGGCAAGACGGGCAAAGAGTCGGAACCATCGTGCATCGAGTTTACCCTCCGGCACCATTACACGTGGGTGCATTATTGCCGATACCGTAATATCGCGGTCCGATAGGAAGAGACCACGCTCCAGGTTAGTGGCCGTAGTATCAAGAGCCTTCGGCAGTAGCGGGGTCGCACGGAGGGCTCCCCGGTTATTAGCCACCAGGACCAGTTGATGCGGCTGTGCCATTGCTGCGACGGCAGGAGAATGGCTTGTAATGATGGCCTGCGTTGTCAACGATTGCATTAAGTGGAGCAGTTTCCGCTGCTGTGGAGGCGGAACGTGAAGTTCGGGTTCCTCAATTGCCATGAGGAAATTTTCGCCTCGAGATCCTCGGAGGCTTCCAAAACGCATTAATAGAACAAGTGTTTGTAAAGATATGAGTCCATTCCCGTGGCGCCGGGATGGAAGGGGAGTTCCCCCATCTTCGGAAAAGTGAGGAAACACTGCCTCGAGGACCCCGTCGCTGTCTGTGCTGGTGAGGCGCAGCTTTAAGTCGGACGGACGGCCGAAAAGTGCTGTTAAATCTGCGCTGATGGCATCTACGAGAGGTTTGATTTTTTCGTCCGCCTCCAAAGGGGCGCTAGGGTTACGAAGCCTGTCGCGCTCTTGAATGACGGCCTCGGCAGGATTTCCGCCGGCATAGCTCACTACACGCCTGAAAAGTTCGGATCCAAAGGAAATCATCCGATCCCAGGTTCGGCTGGCGGGGACCAGGAAGAAGCCGATTTCTTTGATTAGGGCGGTAGGAACGGGTGTGACTGAACTTGCTTCATCGAAGGGATCGAGCGGGGCGCCGTCATCATAAAAATAGCGGCATGGTTCAACTTCTAATGTCTCGGCATCAAACCGCGCGGCGAAGGCAATTTGGCAGGCCAACTGGTCATTAGCGCTTTCGCTAAGGGGTTTAAGATTTCCCGTTGTGGCGCAAATCCATTTCGGAATACCTCGGCCGGACCGAAACCATTGTGCATGTCTCTCTGGGTCATTTGGTGTGAAGCCAGCGATCGTAGCTATAATCAATATGCGGCTGTCCGCGGTAGGAGATGATCCAAAAAAGTCGTGTTCAGTAAGGTTTTTAACGAGCTTGTCGCGGCCCAGGAGCAGAGCCAGCGCTTCAATGATGGTTGTTTTGCCCGAGTTACCTTGTCCAATGAGAACGGTAAAATCACCAAGGTTGATGCATCCAGAGTTGATGCCTCTGAAACCCTTGATCTCAAGGCGGCAGATTTTCATTGGTACTGATTTCGTTGTTATAGCTAGTCTTACGAGAGAGCCCACCTACTCGAAAGATGACCCACGCTACCCCGCGTCGTCAAAGTTATCTTGCCGATCAGAGTCAAAGAGTATGGGGAAATATACGATTTCCCCCTAGAAGGAGGGGTATGACAGAGCGGTTACCCGACGCCAAGTTCGGTGGTTTTTTGAATGCTCACATCGCAAAGGAGTCTCGGCTATCAATTTGAGGGCACATGACTCTTTATCCAAAATTTCAAATCAGGGATGAAATGTTATTCCGATAAAATTTGATGACGACTACCTTTCGCTAGGCAGTCAGCCTGCGAACGTGGGAATAACGAATTTACCGGGATAACGAACCTATCCATGCGGAGGGTTTCAAGACCCCCTTCCCCGCGTACACTCTTCCCATGCACGAGTTCGATTACGATGAAGACGTGTTCGGCCGCCCTATCATCACGGCGGCACGGGCCACCGGCCCCCTCACCGATCCGCTCGCCGGCCTGCGGAGCCAGGCGCGGGAGGAACTGCTTTTCACGGCGCTGTCGCGGCGTGAACGGCGGATGATGCGGGCCGCCAAGAACCTTCCCATGGTGCAGCGGAGGATTGTCGCGCACCACCTGCTCGTCAAACGCCGGGAGCGCTGGGATGAACACCAAGGGTATCTGATCCGCGAGGCGAAGCGGCTCCGCGACCAGGACATCGTCGATGACGAGAACCGCCGTCAGGCGCGGTGGAACGATTACCTGGCGAAGGAAGCGGAGGTCCAACAAGAGGCCCGGCGCAAGGCGGCGGAACAACAGCCCAAACCTCTGGT
>JAFECH010000107.1 GCA_018242255.1 Pseudomonadota bacterium
ATCAGCATATTAAGGTGCGATTTACTGGAAACCCTGCGTTGTGACCTGCAATTGTGGGTGGTGGAGATGCCCGACGTGATGACGAAGAAGCCGACCAAGCGCCGTAGCGCGGCCGACCAGGACAAGATCATTGTCGAGGCGCTGAGGGGTGTCGGGCGGCCCGTGAGCGCCTACGAGCTTATCGAACAGGTGCGCGCGAAGGGCGTCAGCGCGCCGCCGACGGTCTATCGGGCTCTACAACGTTTGATCGACGATGGCTTGGCGCATCGGCTTGAAAGCCTCAATGCCTTCGTCGCTTGCGACCATCCTCATCACGTCGGCAAGGCCGTTTTTGCGATTTGCGATTCCTGCGGCACCGTGAAGGAGTTCGACAGTCCGACCGCGGTGAAGAGCCTGCAGACCTGGGCCGGCAAGAACGACTTCAACATCCGTTCGATGACGATGGAAATTCGTGGCCGTTGCGGGGACTGCACAGCCGGTCACGACTAGTGTTCGCGGCAACGGGCTGGTGGGCTCAGTCCGGTACGCGGCGGTCAAGCCGGCGCATTCCTCCGAAATTTCTGCTGCGTTGTTCTGAGCGACGCTGGCCAACAGGTGGACGGGCTGATATTGCCCCGTAATTAACAATATGGTCGACAAAGGCATGGAAGTCATCGAGACCGCGCGGCTTGTCCTGAGGCCGTTCCGGAAGGGCGATGCGGCCGGCCTGTTCGCGTATCTGAGCGAACCGAGATCGCGATGCTTCTTATCGCTAAAACTTGACGATCTCGACGCGGCTGCAGCAGAAGCGGAAACGCGCGGTCAAAGCGATGAGCACATTGCCGTTTGTTTACGAAGTACCGACGAACTGATCGGCGATCTGTTCTGCATCATCGAGCCCCCCGATACCTATTCCGTGGGTTGGAATTTCAACGCGAATTTCGCAGGTGCCGGGTTCGCAACTGAGGCTGCTCAAGCCCTCTTCAAATACTTATTTTCAGTGAAAAACGCTCGGCGCCTTTATGCGTACGTCGAGGAAAACAACGTCGCTTCGCAGCGCTTGTGCGAGAGACTTGGAATGAGAAGGGAGGGGCTATTCAAAGAGTTCATATCCTTTGACAAGGATAGCGACGGCGTTCCGATTTTCGAGAATACGATGCAGTACGCCATTCTGAGCAAAGAATGGGTTGCGTGACGATTGAGCGGTGTGAACGATCGCGATCGCGGAGCTTCGCGACAAAGACCGATGCATCAATAAAAGAGGCTCGAAACGCTTTCTTCGCGGCTGGTGCGCAGGATCGCTTCGCCGATGAGCGGTGCGATCGACATGACGCGAATATTGCGCGCAGCCCTCACTGCTTCGGTCGGAATGATCGAGTCCGTGATAACGAGCGACTTCAGGCGCGAGTTCTGGATGCGGCTGACGGCGCCGCCGGAAAGTACGCCGTGCGAAATGTAGGCGGAGACTTCGGTCGCGCCGTTTTTCAGCAGGGCTTCGGCGGCGTTAACGAGCGTACCCCCTGAATCGACGATGTCGTCGATCAGGATGCAGCGTTTGCCGTCGACGTCACCGATGACGTTCATCACTTCGCTTTCGCCGGGACGTTCCCGCCGCTTGTCGCAGATCGCAATCGGCGCAGTGATGCGTTTGGCGAGTGCGCGGGCGCGGACAACACCGCCGACGTCGGGCGACACGACGACGATATCGTCCGTATTGCCGTAATGCTCTTCGATGTCGCGGGTCATGACCGGGGCAGCGAAGAGGTTGTCGGTCGGGATGTCGAAGAAGCCCTGGATCTGTCCGGCATGAAGGTCGAGCGTCAGAACGCGGTCGGCGCCGGCGCGCTCGATCAGGTTGGCGACGAGCTTAGCCGAAATGGGCGTGCGCGGACCGGGTTTGCGGTCCTGACGGGCGTAACCGAAATACGGGATGACTGCAGTGATGCGGCGCGCTGACGAGCGCTTCAACGCATCGATGAGGATCAGCAGTTCCATCATGTTGTCGTTGGCGGGGAACGACGTCGACTGAATGACGAACACGTCCTGGCCGCGGACGTTTTCCTGGATTTCGACGAAGATCTCCATATCGGCGAAGCGCTTCACCTGGCCCTTGGCCATCGGCAGCTTCAAATAGGTACAGATCGCATCGGCGAGGGGGCGATTGCTGTTACCCGCGATGATTTTCACGCCCAGCTTCCCTCGACCGTCGCTGTTCCGGGCGTCACCCTTGGAATCGAAAGGCATTTGCGCTCCAGAAACCTCTTCATTTGCGGGCTTGTAGCAATTGGGCCCGGACGATTCAACCGTCCGAGCCCAAGCTGTTGTCACAGTGTTGCCGATCGAGGTTAACCTAACCGGCTGCCGATTATTCGACGCTCTTTGGCGGTAAGAGCTTGATAATGCCTTGTGCGGCGGCGGCAGCTGCGGCATCGGCGGTCTGTCCCCAGGAGCCGTCAAGCGAGCCGGTCGGGATCTCGTTCTTCTGAGACACCGTGCCAAGCTTTTTGCCGGTTGGGTCGATCACGTTCCAGTCGATCTGGATCGGCTGCTTGCCATCTTTGCTGGCGCCCATGGCGACCTTGCCGACAACTTTGTAGGCCTGCGAGTCGGGCGTCGTTGCCAGTTTCAGGCCGCCCTTGGACAATTCGCGTTGAATTGCGCTGGTGAGCGTGGTGCTGCCGTCGCCGGGCGCGCCGGTCACGAGTGGCACGACGGCCGTGATGGGCCCGGATTGCGTAATGCTGCCGGTCGTCGGAGAAGCCGGCGTCGGAGCAGCCGAAGCGTACGACGTCGGTCGCGGGCTTGCCGCGACGTTGGTCGATTGCGTGTTGATGTTTGAGGCGACCGGCACACTGCCGCCGCTGGCGATCCAGCTGGCGATCTGTTTCGAGGTCTTGCCGGAGATCCGTTCGACGACGGCCGGCGTTACGGCTGACCAGGGGTCCTTGCCGGCGCTTGCGATCACTTCCTCGCCCGTGACGCGATGGACGCGCTTGCCGCTCTGATCGGTCACGTCCCAGATGTAAGAGATCTTTGCCTTCGATTTTTCGCGGGCGGCGACGATGTAACCGCGGACGACGTATTCACCCGTCGCATTGTTGGCTGTGACGACCGTCAAGCCCTCGCGGCCGATGGCAGAGGCCAGCTGCGACTGCAATTCGTGCGCGACATTTTCAGGCGATCCGATAACCGGCGCGATCTGGAATTTGGCACTCTGCGTGATGGGCGCCGATGGAGAAGCGCCGGTTGGAAGAGCGATCGAGGTTTGAGCTGAGGGCGTACCGCTGCCGCCCAAGAGGTTTGATGTTGACCCACAGCCGCCAAGGCCAGCCGTTACCAGCGAAGCCAAAAGCATTGATCCGATCGTCCAAAGACGTGTTCGGCGCTCGCGTACCCGAGCAGAGCAAAAGGTCGCCACTCGACGTCCCCCCATATCCAACCGCGACTTCCCCGGCGGCCGGAACACATTACCTCCGCGGCCTGAACTCCTGTGATTACTACCGGAACTGACCCTTATCCCTGTAGATCAGCCTTGAACGACCCGTCCAGACGGGAGCTCAGCGAAACTGTTATCGACCGGTGTAAACGTTGGCGTTGGCTCGGACTTCCCTGTGGATTATGCCGTTACGCCACGACGATGGCGGAGATTTGACGGCCATAATCCATTTCCCCAAGGTGAGTTTTACGCCTGTAGCTGAAGAAAAGCGATTCGTTCTTGCAGGTGCAGAGCGCCAAATCTTCGATGCTGCCGATACCCGCCTCGCGCAATCGCATCGTGACAAACGCAGGCAGATCGAAATGGGGACGTGCGTTCGGGGTCGCGCGCTGAAAGTACGCGCTAAATGCCGGATCCCGTTCCAGGAAGGTTGCCTCGAACTCAAGGCCGACCTCATAGGCTGACTGACTGATGCACGGGCCGACAGCCGCGGCGATCCGTTCGCGTTTGGCGCCGAGCCGTTTCATTTCAGCGACCGCGCTGCCGACAACATCGTTAACGGCGCCGCGCCAGCCGGCGTGAGCGGCGGCGACCACACCGGCTTCGGCGTCGGCCATCAGGACGGGAGCGCAGTCCGCCGTCAGAACGCCAATCACAAGGCCCGGCGTGTTGGAGACGACGGCATCGGCGTGCGGGAGGGCGGAGCGCTCAGGAGGGGCGGTGACGTGCAGCGCCGTCGTGCCGTGCTCCTGGTAGAGCGTGATGACACCGCCGCCGAGCTTTTCGTCGCCACCGAGGAAACGGCCGATCCGGTTACGGTTTTCGGCGACGAGATTTGGTTCGTCGCTGGAGCCCCAGCCGCAGTTGAGGCTGGCGTAAAGACCCGTCGAGACGCCGCCTTCGCGCGTGAAGAAGCCGTGGCGGATACCAGTCAGGCTCGCGAGATTTTGGGCTTCGATGGGTTTCAGGGTCATCGGGCTCGCTTTCAATTCATGCTGGCGCGGCGTTCTGCTCGCGGGCCGCGCTGAAGCCTGGAAGCGGCGGCAGACCAGGGGAGCGCGCCGCGAGAACCTTGAAGCGTCCTCCCATGCCGTTGGGTGCGAGCAGGCGGGCGACCCCGGTTTCGATTTCGGCGGCGCGGGCCGGATTGGCGGACATCAGCCGCGAGGCGCGTTCGACGATGCCGAGTGCGCCGAGGAACTCGGCCTGTGTGACGGGGCCATCGAGCGCCAGACCGGCGCGATGCAGCGTCGAGGCGAGGTCGTAGAAATTGACGTGCACCGTCAGGTCGGCTTCACCCGGTGACGTCAGCGGTGATTCATACTTGTGCGCGCGGACTGCTTGGAGCGTATCTCCAGCAGCCGGCGTCGTGTGACCATAGTCGACCATGAGGAACGCGATCGGACCGCGGTCGGCAAGCGCGCGCAGAGCATCGGCGAGCTGATCGAGGCGCTGGCTTTCGATGACGGTTCCGGGCGGAGCGCCGGGCAGCAGGGCTTCGAAAGCATCGCGCGGGCACTCGCCGTCTATCGCTGAGAATTGCAGGTTGCCTCGATCATCAAGGGTTATGGCGCGGATGTGCCAGCCCGATACGGTCTTGACCCATTGGGCAACGGGCCAGGCATCGAGAAATTCGTTGGCGAAAATGATACCCGGTGGATTGATTTCGTCGAGTTCGCGACCCCAGCTCAGAACGTTGGTGAATTCCGACAGAGTTGCGGTCTGCAGCTCGATCAGGGCGTCGCTCGCTTCGACGAGATGCACGCGCGTGACGTTCGAAAAGCCAGGGACGATGCGGGCCGCGCGAAGAATATCGCGCATCATGGTGCCGCGTCCGGGGCCGTATTCAACGATGGTGATGGGGTTGGGAGCGCCGAGCACGCCCTGCCAGACGACGCCGGCCCAAACGCCCAGCAGCTCGCCGAAGACCTGAGATACGTCTGCCGCCGTGATGAAATCACCGGACGCGCCGAAAACCTGCTGACGGCGATAGTAGCCGTAATCCGCATCCCAAAGGCAGGCGGACATGTAGCTATCGATCGTCATGGGCCCGTCGCGGCGAATCCGTTCCTTGATCCGCCGGGCGAGCGGTGTATCGCGACGCAGGCCGTTATCGATCACACCGCCGCCTTTCCAGGCTCGTTCTTATTATGGAAGGCGGTCCAGATCAGATAGACGCCGAGAATGACAATCGGCACGCA
>JAFECH010000108.1 GCA_018242255.1 Pseudomonadota bacterium
GCTGATCCGTTCGAAAGGCGTCGGCGTCTATTATGTGACGCAGAGCCCGAGCGATGTTCCCGATCGCGTGTCGGCGCAGCTCGGCAATCGCATTCAGCATGCGTTGCGCGCGTTTACGCCGAGGGAGCAGAAAGCGATCCGCGCCGCCGCGGAGACGTTCCGGCCCAACCCCAGCATCGATACCGAGCGCGCAATTCAGGAGCTCCGCGTCGGCGAAGCGCTTGTCTCGTTGTTGCGCGGCAAAGGCGAGCCGTCGATGGTCGAGCGGACGTTGATCCGGCCGCCGATGTCGCGTGTCGGGCCGCTTACGGCTGATGAGCGGAAAAAGTTCATCGAAGCCGATCGCGATAACGTCAAGAAATACGCCAAGGGTCTCGATCGCGAATCAGCGCATGAACGTCTGCAGGATCGCAGCACGATGTTGGGGCAGCTCAAGCACAGCGCCAAGAAGGTCTTTCCCGGTCTTTTTGGCGGTAAAGGCTGACGGCGGAGTGAATCCGTTGAAAGTCTCAATTGGAGCCGTTAGTTTTTGCGAAGATTCGCAGAACCCGAGTACCGTGGCGCGTAATTGGATGATCTAACCGGCAGGCGCCGACGAGGAGGCTGACATGGGATATTTCCGGTTTCGCAAGACGTTTACAATTCTTCCAGGCGTTCGCATCAATCTTAGCAAGACCGGAGTCAGCAGCAGTGTCGGCGGCAACGGCGCGACGCTGAACGTCGGCAAGCAGGGCCCGGTTGTGACGTTTGGCATTCCAGGTACGGGTCTCAGCTACCGCGCGCCGGTGAGCCTTGCGATCCTGCTCTTGGTTGTGGCGGCCGCCGCCATTGTCGGTATCGCCTATCTGGTTGCGCCGGACGCTGTGAAGACTTTGCTGCATTGGTGGCAGCCACGCTGGTTCTGATCCCGCATTGGTTTAAGCGATGAGAAGCGCTGGTGAAGGCCAGCGCTTTTGTTTCTGGGATATTGCAGTTTGACTTAGCCGTTGCCGGCTGACGCAACCGGTTCCGGCAGACTCGGGCGCGGCTGCTGGCCGTCGACGCGGATCGGCGCCAAGCCTGGAGGATGCTTCAGCCAGATACCTCTGCGGCCGACCTTGGCGCCTTCGGCATAAAGAGCGGCCTGATACTTCGGATCGTAGATTTCTTTCGTCGTGTAATCGAATGAGGGCGGAACCGCGAGGAAGTTGAAGTCCGCGCCGCCATCAAGCGCGACGCGGTAGATGTGGTAGACCTCGCCCATGTTCTGACTCTTGATGAGTGTCGAAATCGAGCGGCCTGCGATCTGTAGCGTCGTTGGCTTCACGACCTCCTGGTCGGGGGTAGCCTTGCCGTTCTTGATAATGAAGTAGCGGCGGATCGGTGGCTTATCATATAGCACGTCGAATGCTTTGATCGGCGCATCGACCGGGCTGATGAAAACTTCGCGCGTGGTACCGCCGTCGACGTGTAATTCGTCGTACATCCGGCCACCGGCTTCGACTTCGATTTTGACCGGCGGGAAAGCAGCGGGGATAGCGGCCGAGGCGAGAATGACCTTGCGGAACAACTCCGTCGCCTCGGGGGATCGATTGAGTGCGATTTCACCCATGTTCCAGACGACAGGGCGCTGCGCGTCGAGGTTCGTCGTCAGAACCAGAAGAACGCGGCCACGTTTGTATTGCGCGGCGATGCGATCAAGAAACTTGCGATCGACATAGTGCGCGATCAACTCTTGCAAGGGCGCCGTGCTCACGAGAGAGGGGCCACCGAAAAGTCCGGAAAGGATTTCAGGCGTTACCACCTGATCCTGTTTGTATTGCGTCCAGATGGTGTGAAGCTTTTCGTCTTCCGATGGGCCCAGATAGGCGAATGGCGCGATGATGGCGCCGGCACTGACGCCCGTGACGACCTGAAATTCCGGACGGTCGCCGCGCTTGGTCCAGCCAGCGAGGACTCCTGCGCCAAAGGCGCCGTCAGAGCCTCCACCAGAAAGAGCGAGTGTGTCGAGGATCTTGTGGCCATCGACCGCTCGAGCGTTCCTCGCAAGTTTCGGCATATGCGCCGTACGGCGCCTAATCTCGGCGATCGGGTCCGTTGGAACTTCATCGCCCCAGAAGCGCACACCAGGCATTCCGGGAATTTCGGCTGTTTCGGCAAGAGACGCGCTCGATATACCGTTGCGCGTCATGATCGTCGCGCAGCCGGTCAGAAGCAGCGCGAACGCGAGCATCACAACAACGTGCATTCTCCGCACGAACACTTGGATCCCCACCCCTACGTACTTATCCCGCCTACTGTACTTCTTTTAGGGCACGGCTAAGGCGGGGGCAATGGAGCGAAAGAGCCTTCCGCATCAACAATATAAGACTGCAAGTTTTTCCGTGGCCTTAAAGCATCATTCGCAGCTTCGGCCTGCAGATTGCAGTTGTTCAATTACAATAAGGGCATCGGAATGGCCGTGCCACCCCGACGCCCTGAACTCGTATTGCGAAGTATACTGCGGGTTTAGCCGACGAGAGCCTCGACGTGCTCCCAGTTGACGAGGTTGTCGAACCAGGCTTCGAGGTACTTCGGACGGGCGTTGCGATAGTCGATGTAGTAGCTGTGCTCCCAGACATCGACGCCGAGGATCGGCTTGGAGCCGTACATCAGCGGGTTTTCGCCGTTCGGCGTTTTGACGACTTCAAGCTTGCCGTCCTTGACCGCCAACCAAGCCCAGCCCGACCCGAACTGACCCTTGCCGGCCTCGATGAAGTCGTTGCGCACCTTGTCGAAACCGCCGTAACCGTCGACGAGCTTCTGGACGTTGCCGGGAAGCTTGTTGCCGCCGCCGCCCTTCTTCATCCACTGCCAGAAATGCAGGTGATTGTAGTGCTGGCCCACGTTGTTGATGAGGGGCTGAGCCTTGTCGGCGTAAGCGTTCTTGACGATGTCTTCGAGCGACTGGCCTTCGTACTTGGAGCCAGCGAGCAGCTTGTTGCCGTTTTCGACATACGCCAAGTGATGCTTGTCGTGGTGGAACTCGAGCGTCTCGGCCGACATGAACGGCGCGAGAGCGTCATAGGCGTAAGGAAGATCGGGTAATTTCAGCGTCATAGACGGCCACTCTTGATGTTGCGGGGTGAATTGAAAGCCGCGGGAACGTAGCTTTTGAAACCGGCTTGCACAAGTCGAAGGCTGAACCCGCCGTCAGCCATGCGGTTCCATTGCGTCAAGTCATTCGGCAAATTTCAGCATTTGCATTACAGACGCATCCGCAACGGCTAACACGGTCGCATCTTCTGTTCCGCAAATTCGCCGCGGTGCGCTTTCGAGATAAAGACAATAATTAACGACCCAAATCTTTTCAGCGCTTTCAGGGCCTTTTAGTCGAAGAATGCGGCGGGCAATTCCTTAACTGCGCCGTCATTGCAGAAATGTACATTTTTGTATTTACACAGATTGTTCGCGGGTATTATTGGAAAAATGCGGTTTCCGATTGCGAAATTTCGTGATCGGTAAGACGCCACGCCGAGAATGCTGAAATTTATCGCTAGATTTCGTGCTATTTCTCAGCTTGAGCGTTTGGTCGTCGCCGCGCTCGGACGCGATATCTATGCGTTTAAACTAATGAATTGGTGGCGTTGAAAAAATATGCGGTCCGCCAATTTGTCGTTTGCGGAATATTCACGAGTATTTACGACGTTGCGTTGACACGGTGACACATCTCGGAGATTCCTGCTGCGCAGGTGTCTGGATGTGATTACACCGGCGGGCAGGAAATCTAGTAGAGGTTGTCGTTGGTGATGCGAAAAGTAAAAACTATGGCGACGATCAACGTCGACAAACTTTCCCTTAAGGAGCTTGTGGACCTTGAAGCCAAAGTCCAAAAGGCGATCGCGGCCGCTCGAGATCGGGAACGCTCCGAGCTAAAAAAGAAAGTCGCGGATCTTGCGGAAACGCACGGATTTTCCGTAGCCGAATTATTTGGTGCAAGCCGTGGACGCGGCGCCGCAAAAGGCAAGTCGATCGGCGTTGCGAAATATGCCAATCCTGAAAATAAATCCGATACCTGGACGGGTCGTGGCCGTAAGCCGAACTGGCTGGTCGAACGGCTTAGGAAAGGTGCCAAGCTTGCCGATTTCGCGATTTGATGCCGCGGAATTGCAAGACGCCATGACAGGGGAAAAAGCGTAATTCGCGGCGGAGAAAAACGCTGTTAGATAAAGTGAATTGCGCGAACCTGCCTTTAAAAGAAAAATGGATCTCCAGTTGCGCGCAAAGCAAATTTGCGCGCAACTTTTCAATTGCCGGCGCCTGCAGCTTTGTTGTTGCAGTTTTTGACCTTTCCGATCCGTCGGTCGCATGAGCAACACTGGCTACGCTATTTGCGGCGTCGACCGGCAAACTATCGGATCATGTTTTAGCACTCACATATTGACAGTGCTAACAGCCCGCACCATATATCCGTCGCGTTCGGGCTCTTTAGCGATCCTGCTCGCAGTGCACTGGCGGACAGTAATGTCCGTTGCCTGCGGCCTGGCATCCTAGGCTGCGAACCAGAGACAAATCGTCTAGCCAAAACATGAGGTTAAACCCATGGCGTTCCGTCCTCTCCACGATCGTGTCGTCGTGAAACGCATTGAGGAAGAAGCAAAGACTGCAGGCGGGATCATCATCCCCGACACCGCCAAGGAAAAGCCCCAGCAGGGCGAAGTTGTGGCCGTCGGCCCCGGCGCTCGCGATGAAGCGGGCAAGGTCGTTCCCCTCGACGTCAAGGTCGGCGATCGCGTTCTGTTCGGCAAGTGGTCCGGCAGCGAAGTCAAGATCGACGGCGAAGACCTTCTGATCATGAAAGAGAGCGACATTCTCGGCGTTCTCTCGGCTTCGTCGAAGACCAAAGCCGCCGCTTAATTCATTCCCCCATTCGCAAAACTTAGGAGTTGCTCAACATGGCAGCTAAAGACGTCAAGTTTGCCCAGGACGCTCGTGAGCGCATGCTCCGCGGCGTCGACATTCTTGCCAACGCCGTGAAAGTCACGCTCGGTCCGAAGGGCCGTAACGTCGTCATCGAGAAGTCGTTCGGCGCGCCGCGCATCACCAAGGACGGTGTGACGGTCGCGAAGGAAATCGAACTCGAAGACAAGTTCGAGAATATGGGCGCTCAGATGCTCAAAGAGGTCGCCTCTAAAACGGCCGACCTCGCCGGCGACGGCACGACGACGGCGACCGTTCTCGCCCAGGCGATCGTTCGCGAAGGCGCGAAGTCGGTTGCTGCCGGCTCGAACCCGATGGACCTGAAGCGCGGCATCGACCTCGCTGTCCAGGCGATCGTCGAAGACCTCAAGACCAACTCGAAGAAGGTCGCGAAGGATCAGATCGCTCAGGTCGGCACGATCTCTGCGAACGGCGATGAAATCGTCGGCAAGAAGATCGCCGAAGCGATGGACAAGGTCGGTTCGGAAGGCGTCATCACGGTTGAAGAATCCAAGACGCTCGATTTCGAACTCGATGTCGTCGAAGGCATGCAGTTC
>JAFECH010000109.1 GCA_018242255.1 Pseudomonadota bacterium
CCACCAGGATCACCGTGTTGCGCATGATCATGCCGGCAAGTGCGATGAGGCCGAGCAGTGCCACAAAGCCGAACGGAGCATTGAACGCGAGCAGCGAGAAGCTCGCCCCGATGATGCCGAGCGGCGCCGTCGAAAACACCAGGAACAACGTCGAGAAGCTCTGGAGCTGCAGCATGAGAAGGGTCAGCATGACGAGGAACATGAGCGGGAAGATCTGGAACAGCGCCACGTTTGCCTTGGCGCTCTCCTCCACCGCGCCGCCGACCTCGATACGCATGCTGGGCGGCAGGTCAGCGGCAATCTTGTCGATCTCCGGCTGGATCTGCGCCGTAACGTCCGGGGCCTGGAGGCCGGGAGCAATGTCCGAGCGCACGGTCAGCACGACGTCGCGGTTGCGGCGCCACAGGATTGGCTCCTCGAACTCGTAGTGCACGCGGGCCACCTGCGAGACGGGAACGGCTGAGCCCGAGCGCGTCGGAATTGTGAGATCTTCGAACGAGCCGAGGCCAAGCCGTTCCTCGGGGATAGCGCGCGCGACCACGGGCACCAGCTCGATACCTTCTTTGTACTCGGTCACGGTGTAGCCTGAGAGCAAGGTTTGGAGCGTTTGTGCGATATCCTGCGGCGTGAGGCCGAGGGAGCGCGCCCGGTTCTGATCCACCTCGAGGCGGATGGATTTCTTCTGCTCGTTCCAGTCGAACTGCACGTCACGCGTATTCGGATTGGCACGCATTGCGTCGCGCACCTTGTCGGCGACTGCGCGTACGCTGTCGCTGTCGGGTCCCAGGACGCGGTACTGCACTGGGAAGCCGACGGGCGGGCCGAAGTTAAGCCGGTCGATGCGCAGCCGCGCCTCTGGAATGACGTTGTCGGCGACAAGTTTCTCCAGTCGGTCCTTGAGCCGCTCGCGCGCCTCGGCACCTTTGGTCATCATGACGACGAGCGCGAAATTTTCGTTCGGCAGAACCGGATTGAGCGCCAGGAAGAAGCGCGGCGAACCCTCGCCAATGTAGGTCGTGTAGTAGTCGAGGTTCGGATCGCCCTTGATCAGGGCCTCGGCCTTCTTCGCTGCCGCCTCTGTGACGCCGATTGACGTCCCCTCCGGCATGCGAATCTCGATGAAGAGTTCCGGCCGCGACGATGTCGGGAAGAACTGCTGCTGCACCTGCATGAAACCGGCGATGGCGCCGACGAAGGCACAGAGCGTAAGAGTGATCACGACCCAGCGGAAGTGCACCGACCAGCCCACTGCGGCGCGCAGCGCGCGGTAAAGACGTGTATTGTAGAGGTCGTGGATGCCATGGCTCGCGCCGCGCTTGGCAAAGTTCGGCAGCAGCTTGATACCGATATATGGCGTGAAGAACACGGCCACGATCCACGAGACGACGAGGGCCAAGCCGACGATCCAGAAGATGTTGCCGGCATATTCGCCCGCGGTCGACTTTGCGAGGCCTACGGGCAGGAAGCCGGCCGCCGTGACCAGCGTGCCGGTCAGCATAGGGAACGCGGTCGAGTCCCACGCGAAGGCCGCGGCCTGCATGCGGTTCCAGCCCTGCTCCATCTTCACCACCATCATCTCGACGGCGATGATGGCGTCGTCCACAAGCAGACCGAGCGCGATGATGAGCGAGCCGAGCGTGATGCGGTCGAGGTTGAGGCCTGCGACGTCCATGACGAGGAGGACGACGGCAAGCACGAGGGGAACGGACGTCGCAACCACGAGGCCAGACCGCCAACCGAGCGAGATGAAGCTCACGATCAGCACGATGCCGAGGGCTTCTACGAACGACCGCAAGAACTCGCTGACCGACTCCTCGACGATGCGCGGTTGGTCCGTGATCTGGTCAATCTCGACGCCGGTCGGAATCTGGGCCCTCGCGTCCGCGATGGCGACTTTGAGCCGCTCGCCGAGCTCGAGCACGTTGGCGCCCTTGGTCATGGCGACGACGACGCCGACGGCCTCGGCCCCGTTGTGGCGCACGATGCTGCTCGGCGGATCCTCGTAGCCGCGCTTGATTGTAGCAATGTCTCCGAGCCGGAACGTGGACCCGTTAGCCTCGATCGGCACTTCCGCGATGGCCGCCTCACCTTTGAAGGCGCCGGTGACGCGGACGTCGATGCGGTCTGCGCTGGTCTCGACGGTGCCGGCGGGCGTCACGGCGTTCTGGCGCGCCACGCTGTCGAAGATGGCCTGCGGCGTGATACCGAGCGTCGCGAGCTTCCGGTGGCTGAACTCGATGAAGATGCATTGCTCACGCACGCCCACGATATCGACCTTGGAGACGCCGGGCGTGCGCAGCAGGCGCTGGCGCACGATCTCTGCATAGTCCTTGAGCTTGGCGAGCGTGACGTCGTCACCTGAGAGCATGTAGACCGCGGAATAGACGTCGCCGTACTCGTCGTTGAAAAACGGCCCCTGGACGCCCTGCGGCAGCGTCGGCTTGGTGTCGTTGAGCTTTTTGCGCACCTGATACCAGGCGTCGTCCACGTCATTCCCGCGCGCCTGGTCCTTGAGCTGCATCTGGATGACGGTGACGCCGGGCCGCGTGTAGGTCTTCACGTAGTCAAACAACTCGAGCTCCTGCAGGCGCTTCTCGAGCTTGTCCGCGACCTGATCCTGCATCTCCTCGGCGGTTGCGCCCGGCCAGGCGGCACTGATCACCATGGTCTTGATGGCGAACGAGGGATCCTCGGCGCGACCGAGCTTGAGGTAGCTGAAAGCTCCAGCAGCCGAGAGCACGATGATGAGGAACAGGACCAGCGATGGATGCGCGACGGCCCAGGCGGACAGGTTGCCGCGTGAAGGGGCATGATCCGGCTCTATGGGAGCGTTCATTGCACGACCTCGATGATGCGAACGCGGATACCGGCGTCGAGCTTATGCACGCCCGCCGCGACAATCTTCTGTCCGGTCTCGAGCCCGCCCGTTACGATAGCCGAGGTCTCGGTCCACGCGCCGACCTCGACGTCTTTCTTGATCAGCCGTCCGTGGGATTCGTCGATGAGCCAGACTGAGGGCTGTCCTTCATCCTTGAACACGGCAGCGAGCGGCAGCTTTGCCTGAGCTCCGTTGCCCATTTGTGCGAGGTGCACGGTCGCGGTCTTGCCGAGGGCGATGCCGTCATCTGGCTTCAAGATCGAATAGCGTGCCTGATACGTGCGCGTGACAGAGTCGGCCTGTGGCGAAACCTCTCGCAGTTTGGCTTCATAAACGAGATCGGGCGCGGCCCAGAGCGTCACGGAGGCAACAGCCCCGCGGTCGCTGTCGATACGGCTTTCCGAGATGGAGACAACGGCCTCGAGCTCGTCGAGGCGTGCGACGCGGGCAATAAGTTGGCCGGCATTGACGACCTGGCCGACCTCGACCGGGAGCGCCGTGACAATGCCGGCTTCCGTCGCCCGCAGGCTGGTGTAATCGAGCTGATTCTTAGCAAGCGACAATGAGCGCCGAGCCCGCTCCACGCGTCCGTGCGCTTCGTCCGCCGCCGCCTTCTTCTGGTCGTAGCTGGCGGCACTGACCCAGCCATCCCCCGTCAGGCGTGCAAAGCGCTTCTCGTCTGCGTCTGCCTGAGCCAGGCTACTTTCCGCGGCCTTGAGCTCGGCATCGGCCGATTCGAGTGAGAGCCCGTAGTCGGTGGCGTCGAGCTTCGCGAGCGTCATGCCAGCCGTGACTTTGTCGCCGATGTTGATGAAACGCTCGACGATCTTTCCCGTGACCCGGAAGCCGAGATCACTTTCGTAGCGCGCCTTGATCGTACCGGTATAAGAGCGCGTCTCTACCGCGGTTGCGAACGTCACAGCGGCTGCGCGGACGGGCTGCGGCGGCGCCCGGTACTCAGCGCCTTCGCTTTTGCAGCCGGCAAGGCCAACCGCGACGCAAGCGAGAGCACCCGCAAGAAAGAGAGGACGTGTCGGGTTCGCAAATCGTGCGGGTTTGGATGTGGGTTGAGCGCTCATCTTAAACCTCATCGCTGTTGCGGCCTTGCGCCGATATTGCCGACGCACTAAGTTAGTCTCTCTAACTTATAAGTAAGCGACACTAACTTTGCAAGGTGGAATCAACGCGCGAAACAAAAAAGTTAATCACACTAACTTAAGTTAGATATGCTAACTTTCTGAGTCGGAGGTGGATGGAAAGGGAATAAGGTCTTATGGCCAAAGCAGAAAAGCAGAGAGCAAAAAAGATGACCATGGTGCGCGCGAAGAAGAGCTTCCACCACGGCGATCTGCGTGAGGCGCTCATCGCCGCGACCCGCGAGCTTCTGATCGAGCATGGCCCCGATGGTTTTACGCTGGCAGACGCGTGTCGGCGTGCCGGCGTGACCACGGCCGCGCCTTACAAGCATTTTCGCGACAAGCAGGAGATCCTCGAGGAGATCGTCGCGCGCGCCTTTGACCAGCTGAAGGAGCAGAACGCTAGGGCGGTGGCCGAGAGGGGGAGCGGTACCATCGAGGGCATTAGCGCGATGGGCATCTCCTACTTGGAGTTCGCCGTCGCTCAGCCCGCAATTTTCAGACTCATGTTCGGCGATCTGAAAAAGAGCAAGAAGGCGGATGAGCCGGGCGAGGAATGCCTGAAGCACGTTGTCGAAGAGGTTGCCCTCTATTGCCGCAAGAATGGCCACACAGCGGACGCGCAACAGGTCGCTGTGCGGCTCTGGACATTCGTCCACGGAGCCTCGTCGCTCGAGCTGGATGGCGATTATGAGCGGGTTGTTCCGGGGCTCGACGTCCACAATCTGATAGCGGATGTAACTCCAAGGCTCCTCGGAGCAACGTCGGACATCCGAGCGCCACGCAAGAAGAAAGGGGAATTGAGATCGGATCAATGCGAAGGCTAATGGCACCGAATGCGTTACGCATTCACGACAGCGACGTGGCACATCAGCATGCCGATTAATACCGCTCGTCCGCCCGAGTTGGGCACTTCCCTCTCGCATCCTCGGTACTGAGCCCGGCAGGCGCCAATCGCCCCCGGTTGGCGCCACCTTTCCTCTTGCCGTGGACAATCGCGTCGCGGTGTTGCCGCCTTGATTGAGCGCATTGATATTCCAGCGATCGGAACGAACTTATTCGTTCCGATCGCGCCAAAGGGGTTCAGCCTATGGATTGGGGAGAAGGAGTTCGACGAAGATCGGCGCATCAGGGCTAATGTTCATCATGGCGCTCGGTAGCACTCGTATCCAATCTTGTTCTCGACCCAGGCTCTTTCGACCCAGGTATTCCTAAATTGGCGGCAGGCAAATCGACCGATCCGGCTGCTATCTAGAATCGCAATCGCCGCAACGGCCAGATGAGCAATTGAGATCGCGGTCCAACATGCAAACCGGAATAGGAAGTTTCAAGAGGACGTTTCTAAGGTCATCAATCGGCAACCGTTCGACCATGGCTTCGACCTGTCAGTCATCTGAGCATCGCTACGGATTTCACCGCTTGGGGAGCCCCGACCAGGCTGGCGAC
>JAFECH010000010.1 GCA_018242255.1 Pseudomonadota bacterium
CACTCAAGGCGAAGCTCGATACGATGCTCTCACGAGAGGGCCGCGCCGAGTTTGCTCAGTCGGCCTTCGGTTTCCTGCCGACGCGCGCCCGGCTCGATCTCGCCGGTTTCGAAGACGACGACATATTCGCTCACTGAGCCGGACAAAATCGGCTCGGGCGACGAGGTCCCAAAGTCTCCCTAATTTAAGGCGAGATTAGCGGACCTAAGGGGGGGCAATGGCATGGCCAGCATGGCTGCCGCTGAAACGTCTGGCGTCGCGCACGAACTGACACGCGCATCCGGCAGTCGAATTGTCATCGCTGGGGACCGCTCCCAAAGCAGGACGGCTGCACATCGCCATTCCCGCCGCGTGCGACTCCTGAAAATTGGGTTGCCCGTCACCGCAATTGCGACGGTCGCACTCGCCGCTTTGAACATCCTCGAAAACATTGGGATCGGGCCGACACTACCACCCATCGAGGTTCCGAAAATCGTTGCCGACAACCTGAAGATGCACAACCCGCATTATCAGGGGTTCAATTCTGACGGCGGCCATTACTGGGTGAAGGCCGAAACGGCGCAGCAAGATCTCAAGTCGCTTACCTCCGTCCATCTCGACGGCATCACCGGCGAGTTGACCGACGCCAAAAAACAAAAGACCTATCTCTCCGCCACGCGCGGCATCTTCGACAACAAGACGAACGTGCTTGAACTGTTCGACGCGATCAATGTGACCGGTAACGGCGGTCTCAATGCCAAGCTCACGCGCGCAACGATCCAGACCAAAGAAAACATCATCACGTCGAACGAGCCTTCGACGATCCTTATGGGCGCCGGTCAGATCACGTCCAATCAGCTGAAGATCCGCCAGAAGACGAAGGAATATACCTTCCTCGACAATGTGCGCACCCACATGCAGCCCAAGCAGACGGCCGCCTCGGCTGATGATCAGCAGGAGAAGAACGCGGTGCCGTTCGGTAAGCCCGGGCAACCCGTCGACGTTACGTCAAACCGCCTCGACATCGACGACATCAAGAAAACCGCGACCTATACCGGCGGCGTCGTCGCAAGCCAGGCGGGCGCGACAATGACGGCCCCCGAAATGGTCGTCAGTTATCAAGGCTCCGTCGCGCCGGCCGGCAAAGGCGACGATAAGACCAAGACCCAGGGCGCGAGTGCGGATCAATCTGGAACCCAGGTCAAGTTGATCGTTGCGAATGATTCAGTTGTGTTGAAACAGCCGAACGGCGAGACGGCAACGAGCGACCACGCGACGTTTGACACGCTCGCCCACACCGCCGTGCTCGAAGGCAACGTCGTGCTTACGCAAGGCACCGACCGGCGCGCCGTCGGCGACCGCGTCGACTACGATGAGACCGCCCAAACGATGACTCTGACCGGCCCCGTGGTCGTCACTCAGGGTGCGAATATGCTCAAGGGCCGGCGGCTCGTCTATAATCGCGCCACGCAAAAAATGCAGCTCTCATCGCCCGCGAACCTTATGGGAAGTTCGTCGCCCGGACGGATCACGGCCCATTTCGTCAAAGACCCATCGAAAGCGTCGGCAGCGAAATCTGACGATGACAATGAAAACAGCGACGGAATCGCGTTCGGCGCAGCCTTCAAGGCTGACCCGAACACGCCATACGATGTCGCGGCCGACCGACTAGACGTCGACGACAATGCCAAAAAAGCAATTTTCGTAGGCAACGTCTCGGCCGTACAGGGCACGATGACGATGCGCTCGCAAGAGCTGACCGCATTTTACAGCGGCAGCGCCGGAATGGGTGACAGCAAAGACGGCCAAGCGTCCGGCACGGCCGCCCTCACGCACTTAACCGCGCGCAAAAAGGTCATCGTAACCTCCAAGGATGGCCAGACGGCTACCGGAGATTGGGCCGAAGTGGACATAAAGAAAAATTTGACGACGATGGGGGGTGCTGTCGTACTCACGCAAGGCAAGAATGTTGTTCACGGAACCAAACTCGTGATCGACATGACGACAGGCGAGGCCACGATCAAAACCGAACCGACGGCAACGAGCAGCGGAGCAGCCGTGAGCAGCAGCGATGGCAGCGGCGGTGGGACGGTCTACAAAGCTGAAAGGCCGAGCGCCGTTTTTTATCCCGGGCAACTACGCAAATCGAAAATTCAGGCCGACGGCTGGCAGGTCCGTACGTCGCCTTGACCGCGCCGCAGAGTTGGCCTGTGTTCGGGCGTCAAGGGAGCTTGCCGGGCAAAGGCAGGATATTTGGTGTTTAAGGCTCTACCCATCCGCCTGAAAAAGAATGGCAAGGCGCCGAACGGTTCGGCCGCCTACAGCAATGGTGTGGACCGCGCCGCCGCAGCAGCCGCCGACGATCCCCACGCCATTGGGGCCGACGGTTGGCTGACGGCATACGATGTCAAAAAATCTTACCGCAAACGAATGGTCGTCAAAGGCGTCAACTTGGCAGTCGGACGCGGCGAATCCGTCGGTCTGCTTGGTCCAAACGGCGCTGGCAAAACGACGGTTTTCTACATGATCACCGGCCTTGTCGCCGCCGACGAGGGCCGCATCACGCTCGACGGCGAGGACGTGACGAGCTTGCCGATGTATCAGCGTGCGCGCCTCGGTGTGGGTTATCTGCCGCAGGAAGCTTCGATCTTTCGCGGGCTGACCGTCGAGCAGAACATCATGTCCGTGCTTGAACTGATCGAGCCGAACCGCAAGGCGCGCAAAGAACAGCTCGACAGCCTGCTAGAGGAATTTTCGATCACTCGGCTCAGAAAGTCGGCAGCAATGGCTCTTTCGGGCGGCGAACGGCGACGATGTGAAATCGCCCGCGCGCTCGCCTCGCGGCCGTCATTCATGTTGCTGGACGAACCATTTGCGGGCATCGACCCGATCGCGGTGGGTGACATTCAGCAGCTGGTTCGCCACTTGACCGAACGCGGTATTGGTGTGTTGATCACAGATCACAACGTTCGTGAAACATTAAGTCTCATCGATCGCGCATATATCATCTACGACGGTCAGGTTCTGACGCAGGGCAAGCCTTCGGAAATCATATCGAATGAAGATGTGCGGCGAGTTTATCTTGGCGATATGTTCGTTAATACCGGTTGAGTATAGGTCACTCCGGAAAACCAAGTACGGAGTAGCTAGGTAGCGTGGCACTTTCAGCAAAATTGGAGCTGAGACAAGGCCAGCAGCTGGTCATGACACCACAGTTGCAGCAGGCAATACGCCTGCTCCAGCTCTCGAACCTAGAACTGACCGAGTTTGTCGACGCTGAGCTTGAGCGCAATCCGCTACTCGAACGCGACGAAACGGGCGGCGCCAAACCCGTCGAAGAACCTTTCAATGAACGCCCGGAAGAAGGTGTAGCCGCCACCGATGAAAGCTGGCTTGATCTGAGAGAGCCGGTCCGCGATCACACCGGCGGCCTCGATGTCGATTTCGGAAATGTGTTTCAGGAACCCGGAACCGGCGAGCCAGGCTCCTCGGCAGGCGCCACATCAGGCCTAAGCTGGGCCAACGTTTCCCAGCGGATGCACAACGGCGGCGATGGCGGCAGCGATCTTGAAGATTTCGTCGCCAACCAGGTTTCGCTGCGGGAACATCTGGCCGCGCAACTGCCTCTAACTGTTACCGATCCGGCTGAACGACTGATCGGCCAATACCTTGTCGATCTTGTCGACGAAGCGGGCTACATCCCGGCCAATCTCGATGCGATCTCCGAGCGGCTCGGTGCGCCGCTGGAACTCATAGAAAGCGTCTTAGGCAAGCTACAATCGTTTGATCCGCCAGGAATTTTCGCCCGTTCCTTGGCTGAGTGCCTAGCGCTCCAGCTGAAGGATCAGAACCGCTATGATCCTCTGATGGCGGGCCTGCTGGCGCACCTTGATCTGCTCGCCAGCCGCAACATAATGGCCCTGAAGAAGGCCCTTGGCATCGACATGGACGAACTCGCGGACATGATCCGCGAGATCAAGCGCCTTAATCCCAAGCCAGGACTGAAGTTCGGTTCGGTGCAGGTTCAGCCCATCGTTCCCGACGTTATCGTCCGAGCGGCGTCGGACGGCGGCTGGCATGTGGAGCTGAATAGTGACACTTTGCCGAGAGTGCTGATCAATCGAACCTATTACACACGGGTCGCCCGCACTGCGACCTCGGAAAAAGACAAAACCTACCTGTTCGACTGTCTGCAAACCGCAAACTGGCTCGTTAAAAGCCTCGACCAGCGCGCGCGGACTATTCTGAAGGTCGCCGAGCAGATCGTCCGCCAGCAGGATGCTTTTTTCATGTACGGCGTGCAGCACCTTCGCCCTCTCAACCTTAAGGTGATAGCGGACGCGATTTCGATGCACGAGTCGACCGTCTCGCGGGTCACATCGAACAAGTATATCTCGACGCCCCGGGGCATTTTCGAGCTTAAGTATTTCTTTACATCTGCCATCGCCTCAGCCGCCGACGGCGAAGCACATTCCTCCGAAGCGGTTCGCCACCGCATTAAGCAACTGATCGACGCCGAAAGCGCCGAAGACGTGCTTTCCGACGATCAGCTTGTCGACCGCCTGAAGGGCGAGGGCATCGACATCGCCCGTCGCACGGTCGCCAAATACCGGGAAGCTATGCGCATTCCGTCATCGGTGCAGCGCCGTCGCGATAAGAGATTGGTGGAACGTTTGAGCGGTATCGCCTGAGCTTCGTGTCCGTAACTTAATGAACACGCTATATTTTCTCGTTTCACTCAATTACCCAAGCGTGATTTGACAGGGGGGACGTGCCGAGCCTATCGCTATAAAGGTACGTCCGGTCAGAAGTGGCGGTCACACTTTCCTCACGGACGTCCAGATAGGTGGCTCGCAACCTCTGAGCAGATCGCTGCTCGGTCCGAGGCACGCACTTTGGCAGTGCAGAACAGGCATGACATGACCATTCAGATCACTGGTAAGAACGTTGAAGTAGGCGACGCTTTCAAAAGCTATGCAGCCGATAAGATCCGCTCCGTCTTACAGAAATATCTTGCGCGCGAGGTCGATGGACACATCCGGCTGGAACGCGAGCGCGAGGTCTTTAAAACGACGTGCTCGGTGCGCCTGACGAACGGTCTCCTGCTCGAAGCTCACGGCGAAGGCGCCGATGCCTATGCCAGCGCCGATGCCGCAGCCCACCGGCTCGAAACGCGTGTCCGCCGCTACAAGGGCCGTATCAAACACCATTCATCCGCAGCCGCCCGGCGCAAAGTCGATATCGAGGCACGCGACTACGTCGTCAGCCTCGACGACCACGATGAGCCCGAGCAGGACGAGGCGAATCCGCTTATTATCGCCGAAGGGCAGCGCAATATTAGCCATATGACGGTGAGCGAAGCCGTCCTACAGCTCGATTTGTCGGAAGCGTCGTTCATGATTTTCAAGAACGCCGCCCACGGAGGGCTGAATGTCGTTTACCGGCGCAATGACGGGCATATCGGGTGGATCGACGCCGATCTTCCCCTAGGGGCAAAACCAAATGGCGCATCGGCGCCCAAGCACGTGGACTGAGCGTAGGCTTAACTCTTGCATGAACCGCCTGTGGATACCGCCCAACATCAGGAGCGGCGAGCCACAATGACGACTATTTCATCGTGGATGGGACTGGGATGAACATCGAAGATATGCTTGCCGATGACGCGATAATCCCGCGTCTGGACGCTGACGACAAGAAGCAGGCCCTCCAGGCGCTCGCCGCCAAGGCTTCGACTGCAACGGGGGCCGGTGCGCCCGATATCTACGCTGCACTGCTGCAACGGGAGCGATTGAGTTCGACGAGCCTCGGCCGCGGCATCGCGATCCCGCACGTCAAGCTTCCGTCGGTGACGGCGATCACATGTATTTTCGCGCGGCTCGAGCGGCCCATTCCGTTCGAGAGCCACGACGGCGAACCAGTCGATCTGCTGTTTTTCCTTCTGGCGCCAGAGGGTGCCGGCGCCGATCACTTGAAGGCGCTCGCCCGCATTTCGCGCCTCGTTCGCGATCCGGCGACACTCGAAGGCCTGCGCAATGCCGAGGACGTCAGCGCGTTGCGCAACGTCCTGGTGAACCCTGTCACCTCTCACGCAGCCTGAGCCTGAGCTCTCTGCTGCTAGTGCAGCACGATGAGTGCGCCGAGCCCTAAGCCGCCCACGATGATGCGCCACCAGCCGAAGAACGACAGGCCGCGCCGCGAGATGAAGTCGAGCATATAGCGCACCACGATGACGCCGGTGACGAAAGCCGCAATAAAGCCGAGCACGATATGGCTGACGTCGTCTGGCGTCAGGACCGACCAGTTCTTGTAAAGGTCGTACGCAAAGGCTCCGGTCATCGTCGGCATCGCAAGGAAGAATGAAAACTCAGCTGCCGTCCGCTTGTCAGCTCCAAGCAGCATTCCGCCGACGATCGTAGATCCGGAACGCGAGACGCCGGGAATCATCGCCAGACACTGCACGAACCCGATCGCCAACGCTTTAAGTGGCGGAATATCCATCACATCGACGTACTGCGGCCGGTAGCGCATACGATCGACGACAAGCAGAATAATGCCGCCAATAACGAGAGAAACGCAGATGATGAGCGGCGATTCGAAGAGAACGTCCTTGATGATCTTGTGTGCAGCGACCCCGATAAAAACGGCGGGCAGAAACGCAAGCAGAACCGCAAATACAAAGCGCCTCGTCCGCGGATCCCTCGGAAAGTCGACCGCCAACCGCCACAACTTCGCAGAATAGACCGTAAGCAGCGCAAGAATTGCACCAAGCTGAATCAAAACTTCGAATGCCCGCCCCGTCGACGTTACGCCCAGAAGGCGCTCCGTAAGGAGAAGATGTGCAGTCGACGATACCGGCAGATATTCCGTCAACCCCTCAATCAGGCCCAGAAATATGGCTTGCCAAGTTTCCATCGCCGCTCCCCCCTCGGGCTCATTTCAAAACGGGCGAGCGTTAGCAGAATTTGCAGTAACGCCAAAGCGATCGTTTGGCGGAGTTGCCATCGAATCGACGAGACCTCGTGTATAGTGCCGCCACCACGACGATCAGGAACACTATGCCCCTGCGCCTTACGCAATACCGCCTTTGCCCGCGATCCCGGTCCATCCGCTTGGCTCTTGCCGAGTACCGCATCGATGTCGAACTGCTCGAAGAAAAGCCCTGGGAATGGCGACAGAGTTTTCTCGCTAAAAACCCTGCGGGCGAAATGCCTGTCCTCGAACTCGAGAATGGCTTGACGCTCTGCGGCGCCTACTCGATCTCCGAGTTCATCGCCGAGGATATGGCACCCGCCGCCACGGGTACCGCGACCACGCCGCCGCCGCTTATTCCCGGCAGCCGTGAAGACCGCGCAGAAGTCCGCAGGCTGATCGATTGGTACCACGGCAAGTTCGACCGCGAGGTCACCCGCGAGTTGCTCATCGAGAAAGTATATAATTCGATGCGCCCGAGCGGCCCTATCGCACCCGATCCGGGAATACTTCGTGCCGTACGCGCCAACCTCAAATATCACCTCTCTTATACCGGGTACCTTGCGGACTCCCGCCGCTGGCTATCGGGTGACGAGTTGAGCTTTGCCGACTTCGCAGCGGCAGCGCATATTTCCACCTGCGACTATCTGGGCGAAATCTCCTGGCGCGACTATCCCGCTGTTAAGAATTGGTACCAGCGGCTGAAATCCCGCCCATCGTTCCGCGCCCTATTGGGTGACCGCGTACCTGGGACCGCGCCGCCCCTTGCCTATTCGGATCTCGATTTTTAAATGGCAGTATGCCTGACGATAGAAAATCGAACTCCAATCACACTGAGATGCTCCGCGCCGAAGCACAAAAGCTCGGCCTGGATGCGGTCGGCGTTGCGAGGCTCGCGTCAGACACTCGTCTGCCCGGCAGGCTCGCACACTTCCTAAATGAAAGACGCCACGGCGATATGGACTGGATGGAAACCCACGCCGATCGGCGCGGCGATCCATTGCGGCTCTGGCCTGAAGCAAAAAGCGCGGTCGTCTTCGGCCAGTCGTACGCGCCGTCAACCAACCCGCTTGAAGCACTCGATCATCGCTCGAATGCCGCCATCTCGGTCTATGCCAAAGGCCGCGACTACCATGACGTCTTAAAGAAGCGCATCAAATCTCTAGCGCGCACATTTGCCGAATGGTCGGGCGCTGACGTGAAAGTCTTCGTCGATACTGCGCCGCTGATGGAGAAGCCGTTGGCGGCAAAGGCCGGCCTTGGCTGGCAAGGAAAACATACAGTACTCGTTTCACGCGAGCACGGTGACTGGCTCTTTCTCGGCGTCATGCTGACGACGGCCGAATTGGAACCCGATACCGAAATGACGGACCACTGCGGGTCGTGCAGCCGATGCCTCGACATTTGCCCGACGAACGCGTTCCCGGCACCATATCAGCTCGATGCGCGCCGCTGCATCGCCTACCTCACGATCGAACACAAAGGCCATATCGCGCCTGAGTTTCGCGCTGCTATCGGCAATCGCGTTTTCGGATGCGACGATTGCGCAGCGGTCTGCCCGTGGAATAAATTTGCCGGCGCCGCAACCGAGATCAAATACGCAGCACGTCCCGAAACCGACAATCCGCCGCTCGCCGAACTGCTCGCTCTCGATGAAGCAGCCTTTCGCTTGCGCTTCGCCGGAACACCCATCAAGCGCACCGGACGCGACCGCATCGTGCGCAACACGCTCATCGCATCGGGAAACTCCGGCGACCGTTCTCTACTCCGCCTCATCGAACCGCTGCTTGCCGACGAGTCGCCGCTCGTCCGCGCGATGGCCGTCTGGGCGACGAGACGTCTCGCCGACGCCAATGAACTGCACGCCTTGCAGCGCCGTTATCGAGATAGCGAACACGATCCTGAAGTCGTCGCCGAATGGATCATGCCAATGGAGGAACGAGCGGCATGAGCCGTCTTTTCTGTTTCGGACTTGGATACTGTGCTGCCGAGCTTTCCCGCCGTCTGCTGGCGCAAGGTTGGTCGATCTCAGGAACGACATCGCAACTTGACAAACAACGAGCGTTGAAAGCGCAGGGCTTCACGCCCTTTCTTTTCGACGGAATGTCATCGCCTGCCGACATTGTAGAAGCGCTGAAGTCGACGACGCATGTTTTGCTCTCCATTCCGCCAGACGCGGAAAGTGACCCGGCTCTGCGCTGTTTCGGAGACGCCATAGCGTCCAGTCCTACAATTAAGTGGATCGGCTATTTCTCTACCGTCGGCGTCTACGGCGATGCCCATGGCAATTGGGTCGATGAAACGACCGAACCCAACCCAGGAACGACGCGCGGACAGCGTCGGCTGAAAGCTGAAATCGGCTGGATCGATCTCGCCAGGAAAAGCGGCAAATCGCTGGTCATCTATCGTCTGCCGGGCATCTACGGCCCCGGACGCAGCGCCATCGACCAACTGAAGGCGGGAACCGCGCGACGCATCTTCAAGCCCGGACAATTCACCAACCGCGTCCACGTCGCCGATATCGCAACCGCCGTCGAAGCCAGCATGAGCCTCTCGCCCGGAACGCATATCTTCAACGTCACCGACGATATGCCGGCACCGCCGCAAGACGTGATTGAATACGGCGCAGAGTTGCTCGGTGTGCCCTGCCCTCCCGCCACCGATCTGACAGACGAAGCAGTCTCGCCCGCGACGCGCAGCTTCTACATCGAGAACAAGAAAGTCTCGAACGCACGCATGAAGACCGAGCTCGGCGTCAGGTTAGCCTATCCCACTTATGTGGAAGGTCTGAAAGCCATCGCCGGTCTTGCGCCGTGAAGTTTTTTACAAATGTTCACCTGAACTCCGCCATTCCGCCAGAATGGAGAATAATGGTCTTGTCGTAGCCGTCGCACATTGCGCGACGCGCACTTCGGCGAGATTGCCATGAAACTCAGAGTTCTTCTTGCCCTGTCGGCGGCAGTAACGGTCTCGGCCACCGCCCATGCCGATGCGGTCGATCCGGCGCAGGCCATCGCACAGAAATTCTCAGAGGCGAGCACCGAACAGCAGCGCAGTTTCGCGCGCCCAGGTCCCGACTACGAAGCCGACATGCTGGCGCGCGCCCAAGCCGAAGAATTAGAGCGCAAACAGCAGGAAGCCCAGCAAATCATAGCAAAACCGGCTGTACTCGAACCGGCGGTGAAGATTGCCCCACCGCCCGCACAGTCTGCGCCACCCGTCGCGAAGCTCGCTGCACTACCGCCAAAACCGGCTGACGATTTGCGGCAAACGAACTCTGAACTGGCGCCGAGACCGACGCAGCCGTCTCGCGGCGCGGCAACAGTCCTGCTCGTTCTCGATTCCGATGGCATTGGCCTCGGTTTCAAACCCGATCCCATTCTCTGCATCGATAATACGTGCTGGCTGTCGAACGGTTTTCGCGCCCCGGCGCGATCGCTGCCCCGCAACCAGGCCGTAGCCTTGAGTAGCACCAGCGACATGACGGCGGGATCCTGCAGCGGCAAATCGGGTTGCGTCTATCGCAACGTCATCATCGATCCGATGCATCGCATCGACGTCATCGAAGTCGGCGAGGGCGGCGGTGCGTCGTCGGGCGCGTACACTATCACTGCCGACCAAAGCTGCCGCGTCGATGGCGACAGTTTGTCCTGCAACAACGGTCTCGCAACTCAGAATTATCGCATTTGGGTGGTGCCGGAAGCGCAAGCCGAAACCGCCGGCGCCGTTCGGCTCGAAAACACGCTTGCCGAAGGTCTTCCAGAAATTGACGTATCGTCGGCCAACGACAAGTAGCTAGACGAGCTTGGCGAGTTCCGAGAACAACAGATCGAGATCCTGCGGCCGCGACAGGCGATGCTCGCCATCAGCAATCTCGATCAGCTTGACCTTGTCGCCCGTCAAAAACGTCTTAAGTTCCCGTGTATGGGGTGCGGGCACATCGGGATCTTGAAGTCCCTGCAGAATAACGATCGGGCAGCCGGGGTCGAAGGGCTCGCGGGCGAGAAGGTGTTTGCGCCCATCCTCGATCAGTTTGCGCGTAATCAAATAAGGCGACGCGTAGGCCGACGGCTGGCGGAAAAAACCTCTGTCCGTGATTTCGCGGCGCGTCTCTTCTGGGAAGCGATTCCACATCAGTTCTTCGGTCATGTCCCACGCCGGCGCAATCAGCAGCATCGCCTTGATGCGCTCAGCATCTTGCGGCCGTTCGCTCAAGACCCTCCGCAAAAGCAGAAGTGCTATGTAGCCGCCCATGCTCGAACCGACGATAACCTGTGGCCCCGTCGTGATGGTCGAGAAAACCGCGTCGGCCTCCTCCAGCCAGCGACCTATGGTGCCGTCCTCCATGGAGCCGGACGAGCGGCCGTGCGCCGAATAGTCGAAACGCGTGGATGAAACGCCGTGCTCATTTGCCCAATCAGCGACGGCCGTCGCCTTCGTAGAGCCCATATCGGACATGAAACCGGAGAGCCAGAGTATCCCAGGTTTGCCTTTGGCATGGTGAATGAACGCGATTTTCCTGGCGTCCGCGCCACTGCCGACAGGAAGCATTTGCGGTTCAGCGTCCGGAATTTTATACGAACTGTCCATCGTTGATCTCAACGAATCCCAATCGATGAGCTGAAATGACCAAGTCGCTGACCGTCCTGCAAGTAATACCTCGTATGCGAGCGGGCGGCGCCGAACTCGGATGTCTTCAGATCGCCACCGCGCTGGTTAAAAACGGTCATCGCGCATTGGTCGCTTCAGAAGGCGGCCCGCTTGCCGATCAGGTTGTCGCCGCCGGCGCAGAGCATCTCGTTCTACCGCTCTCAACGAAAAACCCGATCGCCCTCGCGCAGAATGCTTCTAAACTCGCCAATATCATCCGTCGAGAAAACGTCTCTATTATTCATGCCCGCAGCCGCGCTCCGGCGTGGAGCGCGCTGCTTGCCGCCAAGCGCACCGGAATCGCCTTCGTCACCACGTACCATTCCGAGTATTCCGAGAAAGGCCGCATCAAGAACTTTTACAATAGCGTGATGGCGCGCAGCGATACAGTGATCGCCGTCTCCGATTACATGGCGCATCTTATTCGCACGCGCTATCACACGCCCGAGAGTCGCATCGCCGTCATCCATCGCGCATTCGATTCCGAGGTCTTCGATCCATCCAAGATGACGCCCGATAGGCTGGCGGCCGTGCGCGAGTTGCTCAATGCCGACGGCACAAAGCCAGTACTGATGCTTGCTGGTCGCATTACGCCGCGCAAGGCTCAGCACCATCTCGTTTCCGCACTTGGATTGTTGAAGAAGCGCGGCGCGCCCGATTTGGTCTGCGTCCTCGCGGGCGAAATTGAAAAGCCAGCATTCAAGGCCGAACTCGAAGCCCAGGCTGAGCGTCTTGGCGTTGCGCATCAACTCCGCTTTCCCGGACATGTCCGCGACGTCGCGGCAGCCTACGCGATCAGCGACATCGCCTTGAACATCTCCGAGCAGGAAGGCCTGCCTCGCGTTGCCATCGAAGGCCAAGCGATGGGCGTTCCTCTCATCGTTTCCGATACCGGTCCCGGACGCGAGGTCGCGTTGACCGAGCCCGACGTCCCGGCGCACGAGGCAACGGGACTGCGGGTTCCTTACGCCAAACCCGAAGCGGTCGCCGATGCCGTCGCCAAAATGCTGAGCTGGTCGCCCAACGAGCGCAAGGCCATGGGCGCACGCGGCTCGGCACAGGTCAGGCGCCGCTTCACGCTCGAACAGCTAAAGTCGAAGACCCTCGCCGTATACGAACGCGTCGTCGACAAACGAACGGCGTCAAAGCCCCGCAACGCAGAACAGGCCATTGGCTCGAAACCGCGTTTGCCGATCTCATGTTTCATCATTGCTTTGAATGAGGCGGATCGGATCGAAGCTACGATCGCCTCCGTCCGCGACTGGGTCGACGAGATCATCGTCATCGATTCGGGCAGCACTGACGGGACCCAGGCAGTAGCCGAAGCCACCGGCGCCAAGGTCATCTTCAACGCTTGGCCGGGTTTCGGTCAGCAAAAGCGCTTCGGCGAGGAGCAATGCCGCAACGACTGGCTGTTGAACCTCGACGCCGATGAAGTCGTGACCCCAGCGCTGCGCGCGTCGATCGAGGCGATCTTTGAAAAGGGTCCACCAGCCAGAAGTGTCTATGGCATGGCGGTAAAAATCGTTTACCCCGGCCGGACCAAACCGCGTCTGATCGCCAACGATCACTATTGTCTCCGGCTCTACGACCGCAGGCGGGCACGCTTCGCAAACTCCACGTTGTTCGATTCCGTTGATCCGCAAAACGAAAAGATCGGCCATCTCGCCGGCACGATCTATCACCACTCGATTCGGTCGCTGCAAGACTTGGCGCGCAAGTGCGACGAGCGGGCAACTTACAACGCTTTGAATTCAAAACCGAAATCGCCAATCGAACTCAGCATCCGAACGATAACCGAGTTCCCCGCACATTTTCTGAAATATTACATCACACGCGGGCATTTCACCGGCGGCTGGACTGGTCTGGGCTTTGCTGGAATTACTGCCTATTACCGCTGGCAACGGATCCTGCGCATGCGGGGAAACACCAATTCGGGTGGCCATGTCTTCTGACGGCTCGCCGAGCGGCCAACCGGGCGCCGCCCAACACCATTTCACTGTCCGATGGTCATCTCCGCTTGACTTTTAGCGCCGAGTTACGAACTTTGCGCAATCGCGAAACTCTGGCCCTAGCCGGAGCAATCACTTTTACGACGGTAAATAACGGAAACAGCAAAAGGAGCTTTTACCATCCGTAGACCTATGCGCCCCGAGCCTCAGAGCCGGGAAAACTCAGGCCCCCGCATTAACGACCAAATTCGGGCCCGGGACGTCCGTCTCATTGATGAGAACGGCCAGAACGTCGGCGTAATTTCAAAATTCGATGCACTTGCCCGCGCCGAGGACGCCGGACTGGATCTCGTCGAGATCTCGCCCGACGCTGAGCCTCCCGTTTGCAAAATTCTCGATTTCGGCAAGTTCAAGTTCCAAGAACAGAAGAAAGCTGCCGAAGCTCGCAAGAACCAGAAGATCGTCGAGTTGAAAGAGATCAAGATGCGGCCCGGCATCGACGATCACGACTACGACGTCAAAATGCGCGCTATCAAGCGGTTCTTCGAAGACGGCGACAAGGTCAAGATCACGCTCCGGTTCCGCGGCCGCGAGATGGCCCACTCGCAGCTGGGTATGGCGGTCTTGCAGCGCGTGAAAGCCGATACCGAAGCGATCTCGAAAGTCGAAAGCGAGCCGCGTTTCGAAGGCCGTCAGATGGTGATGGTCCTGGCTCCGAAGTGACCGAGGATCCAAGTGATCGCGCGGCGGCGGGGTCTTTCTTTCGCCCCGCCTTTAACCGCGCATCAACCTACCTACGACTTGCAGACGCACACGGACGGTTCTAGCTTGATCGGAGATTTCGCGCCGGAGGCGCCGCATGACCGAAGAGCAGCCGTTCGACTTCACCCTTCTTGACCGCGTCGGCGCGCCATACCGCCACTTCGAGGCAGGTGAAAAAATCTTTCTCGAAGAAGACGCCGGCAACGCCATGTATATGGTGCGCTCCGGCCGCGTTGACGTCATTACCTACGGTATCGTCCTCGAAAACGTCCGCGCCGGCGGCATTTTCGGCGAGATGGCCTTGATCGACGACGGACCGCGAAGTGCTGCCGCAATGGCCGCCGAGCCAACCGAGGTCGTCGCCATCGACAAGCCGACCTTCCTTGCCGTCATTCGCGATGATCCGCAATTCGCCCTGAAGGTGATGGGCCTGCTCGCCACGCGGCTGCGGCGAACGAACAAGCAAATCTGATCAATCTCAAAACCGTCGACGGCCGATAAAGCCGCCGACGATTTCGAAGCGTTAGGCGTTAGCAGCCGTGACGCCACATGCAGCGGCGGAACCGCGGACCACCCCAACCCCAGCGATCTGCACAGATATGGCGCCAACGCCAGCAATACCGGCGATAGCCGACAGTCGTCGCGAGCGATTGGTTCGCTTCAATTCCCTTTAATGGTGCGAGCGTCGCAGCTTGTGGAGCGGACGCCGCCGCAGTGAGTCCAATTGCGACAACGGACGCCACCAAGAGTGGTACGAGACGCATGTTCATCTCCGTTTTTTTCAACGTGCCTTAGGCGCGAAACGCGCTGACAGAGTGTCCATTCAAAAGGCTGAATGGTGACTGAATGCGAACGCTCCCATCGCAATTCAGCTACCACAGATCCGAATCATTTGATTGTCGGGGGACCTTACGAATTGGACAAATCTCAATCGAGATCCACAACGCCCAAAGCAGCTAGGGAAATGAATGTCGCGATCATGACGATACCGACGACAACGACGAGCGCCGGATAGAAGGCGGCGAACACCACACCGGCCCGCCAACCGGTAGTAGACCGCAAGCTGATGGCGGCCGTGGGAAGTGCCGCGACAAGAAGAATAGCAACGACGAACGGATCGAGCTTCATGGCCGAACTCGCAACGAACGGAGTTACTCAACAGTCAGCTTAGAATGCCATGTTTCAACGCTTTCACCACTCAAGCAGGGCGAAATAGGCGCAATTGGAGGAAAACGGAATTTGCTGCTGAATGCTGCCGCCGCCAATTTAAAACGCACATACGAGCTTGACCCGGACCGGGCGGTCGGCTTGAAGCTGCACCGCAAAATACCCATGCTCTTCCGGTAACGACGAAAGTCCAATTATGAATCTGAAGGTCCGCGAGGCGCTTCTCTATACGGGAGTGAATTTAAGCGCGACCATAGTTGATTATATTATTTTCCTGACGCTCATCCACGTATTCGGCTGGCCCATCTTGCAGAGCGTCATATCGTATTCGATCGCAACGATCGTGAATTACGGACTGACCCGAACACTCGTTTTCCGACATGGCCTGTCGCCAAAGTCCGAACATCGCCGCTTCCTGGAATTTCTCGCGACAAACGCCGTCGGACTTTTGATTACCGCCATCGTCATCTGGATGACGGTCCACGAAATGAGCCTCAAACCCTTCGTGGGCAAAACGATCTCGGTGCTGATCTGCTTTGTGACTCTCTATTACGTGCGCACGCAAATCGTATTCGGGAAGGATCCCGACGCTGAGAGCACGGGATCCCCCTGAAAAGACGCGAGCTGCTTTAGAGATTCACGTGCTGGATGACGTAACTGCCTGCCGCCGCGATGATGCCGGCAAGCAGCACGAACGGCAGCACTGACACCAGAACCATGAGAAGCTCGACGAAGGCCCTGAAAATCTGCTCGGCGGCCCTCCAGAGTTGGAAGAAGCCACGATACAGCACGTAGATGATCGCAATCACAACGACGGCCAGCACGGCGATCTTCCAAATCGGCAGCGCCTGCCAGTTTGACTGAAAGATCGCGAACATCTGGCCGAACGACCACTGCCAGACCAAATCCACGAATTTAAAGATCGCCGTGATGCCCTGCTGGAGCAAATTGACGATCTGATCAATGATTTGCCGCACGCCCCGTCTCCCCTCGCGATTTCTCGCCCTACCAACGCATTAACCATGTACTTAGTTCAGTGCTATCCATACGGATTTTCGCGATACGGCTATGAAAACCGCCGGCCTTGATGCTTTTTTCGCGGCCAGCGTCGAAAAAGTTGCACTTTTCACAACACTTCCCTATAAACCACCCTCAGAGCCGCCCGGCGAGGCATGCCGTGGCGGTTCTTATGCTTTTGAAAAACAAGCGGAAACCGCAAAAAGCATCCCTTCGCAGGAGGCCGGATTGCGTCTGCTGTGTACAGTTTTTGTGTACACAGTCTGAACTCGTCCCGGCTAACCGGACCGCAAGGTCCGTGGGCGCGATCGCGCCCCGCCGCTAGCGGCGTCCCCGCGGAGGGCCAGGATATGAAGCGCGACAGTGCGAGTATCCGGTGCGGGCCGCGAGCGAGAACAGGATAAGCAAAATGCCTAAGTTGAAGACCAAGAGCGGCGCGAAGAAGCGCTTCAAGATGACGGGCACGGGCAAGGTTGTTGCCGCCCAGGCTGGCAAGCGTCACGGCATGATCAAGCGTACGGCGAAGTTCATTCAGAAGGCGCGCGGTACTGGCGTCCTGAACGACTCTGACGCCAAGATCGTCAAGAAGTACATGCCCTACAGCCGCTGAATTCTCCGGCGCTTGCGGCCGGCTCCGCGAAGCGGAGGCGCAAGCGCCCAATAGAGAATCTCAGCCTACCCAATAAATCTTGAAGTTCTAGGAGCTATCCCATGGCCCGCGTCAAACGTGGCGTTACCGCCCACGCCAAGCACAAGAAAGTCATCAAAGCCGCGAAGGGCTTTTACGGCCGTCGCAAGAACACGATCCGCGTTGCCAAGCAGGCGGTTGAGAAGTCGCAGCAGTACGCTTATCGCGACCGCAAGCGTCGCAAGCGCAACTTCCGCGCTCTCTGGATCCAGCGCATCAACGCAGCCGTCCGCGAACATGGCCTGACCTACGGCCGCTTTATCAACGGCCTGTCGAACCTCGGCATCGAGGTCGATCGCAAGGTTCTGTCGGACATCGCCATCAACGATCCGACGGGCTTCAAAGCGCTGGTCGACAAGGCGGCCGCTGCTGCCTCTTCGCCTGTGGCCAAGGCTGCTTAATTTCGGTTCGCCGAACCTCCGTTATTGTCGCCCTCGGGCTTGTCCCGAGGGCCCATTCTGCTGCAAATCACCACGCGCGCCCGCGTGCTCCTTTTTCTACCGCGACATCTGCGGGGCCTGCGCATGGATCTTCGGGACGAGCCCGAGGATGACAATCTGCGAGGGGCACGTCCGCCTATGACCGACACGCAAACGGACCTCACGAAACTCGAACGCGAGCTTCTCGCCGAAATCTCCGGCGCAAGCGACCTCGCGACGCTCGACGCGGTGCGCGTCTCGAGCCTCGGCAAAAAAGGCCGCGTCTCCGAATTGATGAGCAAGCTTGGCTCGCTTCCGCCCGAAGAGCGCAAGACCTTCGGACAAACAGTCAATGCGCTGAAGACGAAGGTTGCTGAGGCGCTCGACGCCCGTAAATCAGATCTCGAAGCCGCCGCCCTCGATGAGCGCCTGAAGACCGAGCGCGCCGACGTCACGTTGCCGGTCCGTCTCGGCCCTGTCGCCTCCGGCCGCATCCATCCAGTGTCGCAAGTTCTGGACGAGGTCGTCGAAATCTTCGCCGACATGGGCTTCTCGGTAGCCGAAGGCCCGGACGTCGAAACCGACGAGATGAACTTCGACAAGCTCAACATCCCGGCGGAGCATCCCGCGCGCCAGGATCACGACACGTTCTATTTCTCGCCGAAATCAGACGGCTCGCGCCTGCTGCTGCGCACGCACACGAGCCCAGTGCAAATCCGCACGATGGTCTCGCAGAAGCCGCCGATCCGCATCATCGCACCAGGCCGCGTCTATCGCATGGACAGCGACCAGACGCACACGCCGATGTTCCATCAGGTCGAAGGGCTCGTGATCGACGAAACGACCCATATGGGCCACCTCAAATGGGTGCTCCAGGAATTCTGCAAAGCCTTCTTCGAGGTCGACGAAGTCAAGATGCGCTTCCGTGCCTCGCACTTCCCCTTCACCGAACCGTCGATGGAAATCGACATCGGTGCCGAGGCGATCGGCAAGCCGGGCCAGTGGCTGGAAATCCTGGGCTGCGGCATGGTTCATCCGAACGTTCTGCGCAACTGCGGCCTCGATCCGGAAAAGTATCAGGGCTTCGCGTTCGGCGTCGGCCTCGACCGGCTGACGATGCTGAAATACGGCATCCCCGACCTGCGCTCGTTCTTCTCCGGCGACCTCAAGTGGCTCAGCCACTATGGCTTCTCGATGCTCGACGTTCCGACCCTCGGCGGCGGCTTGTCGACCTAAGGACGCAATAATGAAATTCACGCTCTCCTGGCTCAAAGATCACCTCGACACGGACAAGTCCGTCGATGAACTGGCCACCACGTTGTCTGCAATCGGCCTTGAGGTCGAAGGCGTCGAAGATCCGGGCAAATCGCTCAGCGCGTTCAAAATCGCGCGCATCGTAGAAGCCAAAAAGCATCCGAACGCCGACAAGCTACAGATCGTGCAGGTCGAGATCGCCAAGGGCCAGCCGCTGATGGAAGTCGTCTGCGGCGCCCCGAACGCGCGTGCCGGCATGGTCGCGGTCTTCGCACCGCTCGGAACCTACATTCCTGGTTCCAAAATCACCCTCGAGAAGAAACCCGTTCGCGGCGTCGTCTCGAACGGCATGATGTGCTCCGCCGCCGAGCTTGAACTTTCCGAGGAAAGCGACGGCATTCTCGATCTCCCCTCCGAATGGGCGGATAAGGTCGGCGAAGCCTATATCGATGCTGCCGGTCTCAACGATCCGATCATCGAGGTGAAGCTGACGCCGAACCGCCCCGATTGCACCGGCGTGCGCGGCATCGCGCGCGATCTCGCGGCGGCCGGAATGGGCACGCTGAAACCGGAGCCGAAGCTCGCGCCGCTCAACGAAGCGTTCGACTGCAAAATCCCGGTCAAGCTTGAGTTCACACCCGAGACGGCAAACGCTTGTCCGGTGTTCGCCGCGCGAACGATCCGCAACGTGACGAACAGTGCGTCTCCCGATTGGATGCAGAACCGACTGAAGGCAGCCGGTCTTCGCCCGATCAATGCCCTCGTGGATGTCACGAACTACATCTCGCTTGATCGCGGCCGCCCGTTGCACGTCTACGACGCCCATAAGATCAAGGGCGCGCTGCACGCTCGTCTCGGCAAGAATGGCGAAAAGTTCCTCGCGCTCGACGGCAAGGAATACACCGTCGACGACACCATGTGCGTCATCGCCGATGATACGGGACCGCTGGGCCTGGGTGGCGTGATGGGCGGCGAAAGCACGGGCTGCACGCCCGAGACCAAGGCCGTCCTGATCGAAAGCGCCTATTTCGATCCCGTGCGCACCGCCGCCACCGGCCGCAAGACCGGATTGGTGACGGACGCTCGCTATCGTTTCGAGCGCGGGGTAGATCCGGCTTCCGTTCGCCCCGGCCTCGATCTCGCGACCGACATGATCATGAAGTTCTGCGGCGGCGAAGCCTCGAATGACAAGGTAGCCGGCAAAGAGCCGATCGACGCGCGCGTCATTCCGTTCGACTACGCACGCGTCGAGAAGCTGTCCGGTGTGACGCTTTCAGAAGCCGAAATCACGGACATTCTGAAAGCGCTCGGCTTCACCATCGCCGGCAAGCCCAATGCGGCGAAGGTGACCGTTCCGACATGGCGACCCGACATCCACGGCTCTTCCGACCTCGTCGAAGAAGTCGTGCGCATTGCCGGGCTCGATCGTATTCCGGCAACCCCGCTGCCGCGCGCCGACGGCATTGCCCGCGCCGTTCTGACGGATAAGCAAAAGCGCGCGCGTCGTGCCCGCCGTCTACTGGCCGCCCGCGGTTTCGTCGAGGCTGTCACTTGGAGTTTCATTCCTAAGGGCGAAGCGACGCACTTCGGTGGTGGCGCCGCTGAACTCGACCTCGCCAATCCAATCTCCGTCGAAATGTCGTCGATGCGACCCGGCCTGCTGCCGGGGCTTCTGGCGTCCGTCACGCGCAATCGCAATCGCGGTGCAGCCGACGTCGCACTGTTCGAGCTTGGCCAAGCCTATCGCGGCGAGAAGCCCGAGGATCAGTATTTGAGCGCCGCTGGCGTCCGCGCCGGAACCGCGCATCTTTCGGGCTCCGGACGCAACTGGGACGGCAACGCCGCACCGGTCGGCGTGTTCGACGTCAAAGCGGACGTCTTCGCCGCACTTGCAGCACTTGGCGTCGACCCGGCCAAGGCCCAAATAACCCGTGATGCTCCGCACTGGTATCACCCTGGCCGTTCCGGCGCACTGAAGCTCGGCCCCAAAACCGTGCTGGCGTATTTCGGCGAAGTCCATCCGGCGACGCTGAAAGCCCTCGATGTCGAAGCGCCGGTCTCCGCGTTCGAGATCTTCCTCGACGCGCTGCCGCCTGAGAAAAAGAAATCGCGCGCCAAACCGCCGCTTACAACGTCCGACCTCTTACCGGTCACGCGCGACCTAGCCTTCATCGTCCCCAAGGATGTATCAGCCGGCGACGTGATAAAGGCGGCCGCCAACTCCGATAAAGCCTTGATCAAGGCGGTGAATGTGTTCGACGTATTCGAAGGTGGCAGTCTCGCCGCCGAGGGCAAGAAGTCGGTTGCGATAGAGGTGACGATCCAACCCGCGACGGAAACGCTCACGGATCAGGCTATTGAAACGATCACGAAAAAAATAGTTTCCGATGTTAAAAAGGCGACCGGCGGAGACTTACGCTCCTAGAACCGCCGTCTCGACATGCGCATGAGGCCAAGATGAATTCGCTTTCCCCCGCGACCACCACTCAAGCCGATAGCATGACCAACGAGAAGCACCCCTACCGCATCGTCATCGTCGGCGGTGGCGCGGGCGGTCTTGAACTCGCAACGCAACTTGGAAACAGGCTCGGAAAATCGGGTAAAGCCGAAGTCACTCTGGTCGATCGTGCCCGCACCCACATCTGGAAGCCGCTTCTGCATGAGATCGCGGCCGGCAGTATGGACACTGGACGCCACGAGTTGCCGTATCAGGCACAAGGCCACTGGCACGGCTTTCGATACCGCTACGGCGAGATGATCGGTCTCGACCGTGCAGGCAAGCGCGTGCACCTCGGCGCGACATACGATGAAGACGGTCGCGAGATAACGCCGGATCGCTGGTTCCCTTACGATACGCTGGTGATCGCCGTGGGCAGCATCTCGAACGACTTCCGCACGCCCGGCGTCAAAGAGAACGCGATTATGCTCGACACGCCGGAGCAGGCTGAGCGCTTCAATCGTCGCATTTTGAATGCGTGTGTGCGTGCCTACGCACAAGCTGGTCCCGTCAGGGACGGCCAGTTGCACGTCGCCATCATCGGTGCGGGTGCGACCGGCACCGAACTGTCAGCTGAGTTGCATCACGCCGCGCGCGGCCTTGTCGAATTCGGTCTCGACAAGATCAATCCCGAAAAAGACTTCAAGATCACCTTGATTGAAGCCGCGCCGCGCATTCTTCCCGCGTTGCCCGAGCGTCTGTCGAAAGCGACGACGAACATCTTGCACAGTATCGGCGTCGAGGTTCGTACCGGCAGCCCCGTGACGAACGTCAGCAAGGAAGGCGTGACTCTCGCGAACGGCGACTTCATCCCATCCGAGCTGGTCGTTTGGGCCGCCGGCGTCAAAGGCCCCGAAGTTCTGTCAAAGCTCGACGGGCTAGAAGTCAGTCGCATGAACACACTCGTCGTCAAGCCGACACTGCAGACGACGCTCGACGACCACATTTTCGTCATCGGCGACGCGGCCTATCTGGTGCCTGATGGCGAGACGGCGCCGATCCCGCCGCGCGCCCAGGCGGCGCACCAGGAAGCGAGCCACCTCGTCACGCAGATTCAGCGTCAGATGAAGGGCGAGGCAAAGCTTGCACCCTTCAAGTATCGCGATTTCGGGTCGCTCGTGTCGCTCGGCAAGTATTCGACCGTCGGCAACCTGATGGGCTTCATCGACGGCAAGTCGTTGCGCATCGAAGGCTGGTTCGCAAAGATCATGTATCGGTCGCTGTACAAGATGCACGAGATCGCCTTGCACGGATACGTGAAGGTCTTCCTCGATACTCTATCGCGGCTCCTGACACGCCGCACGGAACCGCAGGTCAAACTGCACTGATTGTTCGCGCGCGCGACTTCGCTTTTCGGAGCTGGCCGCACACGCGGACTCCAACCTGACAAATGCGCGGTATGCCAGTAGCGCCGCCGGCTGGCACGCAGAACGCGTGCGGCGGCGCCAACGTAACGTAAAACCCTAGCTCCGCTCTCTGAGCGCCGTCAGCAGGTCTGCCGTCGGATAGCTATCCGCGGGCAGCCCGAACTTGATCTGCATCGTCTTCACGGCCGCGCGCGTATTGGCGCCGAGCTTGCCGTCAACCTCGCCGACGTCCAAGCCACGGCGCTTCAACAGGCTTTGGACCTCTTTGATTTGTTCGTAGCTGAGCGACGCGACGTTCCCGTCGGCCCGCGTGAGGTTCGGCGCACCCGCCATGCGCGCCGCCAGATGCGCCGCGGTCAAGGCATACGTCAGCGACTGGTTCCACTGCGTGTAAACGTCGAAATTCGGATAGGCGAGAAACGCTGGCCCGTGCCGTCCCATAGGCAGCACGAGTGAAGCCGGAAGATTGTCGGCGGGAAGCGGCTTGCCGACGCCTTGAACGCCCCACGCCACCCACTGCGAACGCGGAAGCTTGATCGCCAAATCGGCTTTCTCCCAGGGCAAATCCTTGGTGACGCGAACCTGTTCCAGCCACGGCTCGCCGCGCTTCCATCCCATCGACTTGAGGAAGTTCGCAGTCGAACCGATCACGTCGGCGTTGTCGCGAATGAGATCGACGCGACCATCGCCATCGAAATCGACGCCGTAGTTGAGATAGTGCTGCGGCAGAAACTGAGTTTGACCTAGCTCACCCGCCCACGACCCGATCATCTGATCGGGCGTCAAGTCTCCGCGCTCGACGATCTTCATGGCGGCGATCAGCTCGCCCCGGAAGAAATCGCCACGGCGGCAATCCCATGCGAGCGTCATCAGCGAACGCAGAATCGACAGCTTGCCCATGCCGCCGCCGAAATCGCTTTCCAGCGCCCAAAAGCCCGTGATGACCGGTCCGGGAACGCCATACTGCTGCTCGGCGCGATCGAAAATGTCCTTGTAGCGCTTGAGATACGTCTTACCCATCTGCTCGCGGTTTTTGGTCGCAAGCTTGAAATAGAAGTCGATGAACGTCTGTGAGAAGAAACCCTGCTTCCGATCGCGAGCGATTGTGCCCTGATCCGGCGTCAGGCCGCCGATGGTTTCTTCGATTGTCTCCGGCCGAATACCCTGAGCGATGGCGTCGCGCTTGAAATCTGCGAGCCACCTGCTGAACGGCACAGTGTTCTGGCAATTACGCTTGTTTGCCGGCGGCGGTGGCGTGTTCTCCGCATAGGCGCTGGCGGAAAGCCCCGCAAGCATGAAAGAGGCGATCGCTGAAACGATAAAACCTGCGCGCATAGAGGGATGCCTTCGGCCGTTGACGTAGGGCCGGCACATTGCCGACAGTCTGGAGAGCGTCAAGAGACTATGGCCTGAGTGAGGCCTTTAAGGCATTCGTCTACGCACTGCCGATCAGAATGCCAACAGCAAAGACGATCAGACCGCCGACAACCACCTCCAGCGCCGCTCTCCAGAACTTCGTTTCCATGTAACGTGAGCGGATTCCCGCGATAATCCAGAGTTCAATGAACACCACACCGATTGCGATCGTGGTGGCCGTCCGGAAATCGGAGATGAGATAGGGCATCGTATGCCCAAGCCCGCCAATGGTCGTCATCGCACCCGTTACCGAACCACGGAGCCACGGGTTGCCGCGACCAGAAATCTCACCGTCGTCGGACAACGCTTCGGCAAACGCCATCGAAATGCCGGCACCGATCGACGCCGCAATGCCGACGAGAAACGTTTGCCAAGTATTATGGGTCGCGAAGGCCGCGGCAAAGATCGGCGCCAACGTCGAAATGGACCCGTCGATCAATCCGTTTAGTCCAGGTTGCACGTACTGAAGAACGAACGACCGCCGCGATGTCTCGGCTTCGCTCGATCGCGCTTCATTTGTCAGTTCGACATCGGCAATGTGCTGCGCGATTCCGACGTGGTGGTTTTCTGTTTCGATGAGATCGCCGAGCAATTTGCGGATATCGGCGTCTGTCGCCCGCTTAAGCGCGGAAGAGTAGAATTCCCGTGTTTCCTCCTCGATCGCCTGTGCCTGCCGGCGAACCTTCTCAATTCCAAGCGGACGCACCATCCAGATCGGATCGTGGCGCACGAGACCCGAAACGTCGTGGCGGCGAATGAGCGGAATATGATCGCCGAACTTTTTCTGGAAGAGCTCGATCAGGCTCCGTCGGTGAGCGTTTTCCTCTTCACCGAGCTCTGTGAAAATCTTCGCGCTGGCCGGATAGTCGGCACTCAGACCAGCAGCATAATCTGAGTAGATCCGGCTGTGCTCTTCTTCGAGGGATATCGCGAGAGCGAGAATCTCGCGCTGATCGAGATCGGTGAAACGACGCATGGTTGCCTGAATAAAATTTAGAATTATTCTAATTCTATAACTCGGCACCGAATTCGCACAAGCCCCCTACGTCGGGCAGCGGATAGAAAAAGGCAGCTGTTCACCGAAAAAACGAAAACGCCGGCCCATCGGACCGGCGCCTTCAAAACCTGCGCGAGGATAATGGCCTCAGCGCGAATTCGGCTTGTTGCCCTTCATGGCGCTTTGCTGGGCTTCCATCCAACTCGCCATCGCCTGTTGCCAGCTCTTCTGCCACATTTCTGCGGCCTGCATCCAGAACTGCATCGGATTGGCCGCGCCCGCCGCGAAATCGGGCATTCCAGGGAAACTCGCCCCTGCACCTGGGAACTGCGGCATGCCCGCGCCAAAACCGGCAACATTTGGGAAGTTCGGGAACTGGCCCGGCCCACCGAGCGCTTTGACCTGCTTTTCCCAGACGTCCATGACTTGGTCGACGGCCTGCAACTGCATCTTAGAAGCGCTCAGCATCTGCTTGCGGCTCAATTCGACGAAATCCGTCGGCCAGCCGAGAGACTTTGCCGCCTCAGCCATCTTGTCGAACACGGCGTTGCTGTTCTTTTCGCCCATTTCAGCGAGTTCAGCCCGCCAATTGGACATGGCGTCGAAAGCCTGTATGACCGCCTTTTTCGCATCCTCGCCGAGTTTCGTGAAAGCCGGGTTGGCTTCGAAAGGTGAATTCGCCATATCGCTTCTCCAGGGGCTCATGATCGGCACAAAGGGCTGGTGAGCAATTTTCGCACACCCCACCCCCGGTTGCCACACTTCTTATAGTGCATGCGGCGATCAAAACGGCTCGGAACACGCCTTAAAGCCTTAACGCCCCTTTTGCCGCTCAGTTCCGGGTGCTATGAGCCCGCCCCATGACAGCCATTTCACACATTCGAAATTTTTCGATCATCGCCCACATCGACCACGGCAAATCGACGTTGTCCGACCGGCTGATCCAGCTCTGCGGTAACGTCTCGAACCGCGAGATGAAAGAGCAGATCCTCGACTCGATGGACATTGAGCGCGAGCGTGGCATCACCATCAAGGCGCAGACCGTCCGCCTCGATTATAAGGCCAAAAACGGCGAAATCTATCAGCTCAACCTGATGGATACGCCCGGTCACGTTGACTTTGCTTACGAAGTCTCGCGCTCGCTGGCAGCCTGCGAAGGCGCGATCCTGGTCGTCGACGCGAGCCAGGGCGTCGAAGCCCAGACGCTCGCCAACGTCTACCAGGCCCTCGACAACAATCTCGAAATCCTCCCCGTACTGAACAAGATTGATCTGCCCGCGGCCGATGAGGACCGCGTTAAAAAGCAGATCGAAGACGTCATCGGAATCGACGCCTCCGACGCGATTGGCGTTTCGGCCAAGACGGGCCTGAACGTTGAGGCCGTTCTCGAAGCCATCGTCGAGCGCCTGCCGCCCCCGAAAGGCGACGATAAGAAGCCGCTGAAAGCTATGCTCGTCGACAGCTGGTACGATGCCTACCTCGGCGTTGTCGTTCTGGCCCGCATCATCGACGGCACTCTGAAAAAGGGCCAGCGGGTCAAGCTGCTTTCGACCGGCGCCACCTATCAGCTTGAGCGCGTCGGCATCTTCCGTCCGAAGCAGCAGATGCTGGATCAGCTCGGACCCGGCGAGATCGGCTTTTTCACGGCCGCTATCAAGGAAGTCGCCGACACCCGCGTCGGCGACACGATCGTCGACGAAAAGAACCCGGCTCCCGAAGCACTCCCCGGCTTCAAGCCGGCGCAGCCGGTCGTGTTCTGCGGTCTGTTCCCCGTCGATGCCGCCGACTTCGAGGACCTTCGCGACGCGATGGCGAAGCTGCGCCTCAACGATGCGAGCTTCTCGTTCGAAACCGAAAGTTCTGCCGCTCTCGGCTTCGGTTTTCGCTGCGGTTTCTTAGGCCTTCTTCACCTCGAGATCATCACTGAGCGTCTCGAGCGCGAGTTCAATCTCGATCTGATCACGACGGCGCCGAGCGTCATCTATCACTTGCATATGAACGACGGCACAATGATCGAGATGCACAATCCGGCCGACATGCCGGAGGTCGTCAAGATCGACCATATCGAAGAACCGTGGATCGAAGCGACCATTTTGGTGCCCGATGATTATCTCGGCGCCGTGCTGAAGCTCTGCCAGGATCGCCGCGGCCGCCAGAAGCAGCTGACCTATGCGGGTTCGCGCGCCATGGTCGTCTACGAACTGCCGCTGAACGAAGTCGTCTTCGATTTCTATGATCGCCTCAAGAGCGTCTCGCGTGGCTACGCATCATTCGACTATCACATCAAGGATTACGAGGAAGGCGATCTCGTTAAGCTGTCGATCCTCGTCAACAGCGAACCGGTCGACGCGCTGTCGATTATTGTGCATCGCTCACGCGCGGAAAGCCGCGGACGCTCAATGTGCGAAAAGCTGAAAGAGCTAATCCCGGCGCACCTGTTCCAGATCCCGATCCAAGCCGCCATCGGCGCCAAGGTCATCGCCCGCGAAACCATCCGCGCACTTCGTAAGGACGTGCTGGCAAAATGCTATGGCGGCGACATTACGCGTAAGCGCAAGCTGCTCGACAAGCAGAAGGCCGGCAAGAAGAAGATGCGCGAGTTCGGCAAGGTTGAAATCCCGCAAGAGGCGTTCATTAACGCGCTCAAGATGGACGACAACTGAGATCAGTCTGCACCCGGGCAGTCACTGCATTTCGGCCAGCGCTCAGGACCATTGCTCAGGGATAACCGCCGAACGACTTCATCATTTCGTCAGCCGACGTGCGCCGCTTAACCGGTTTCGGAGGCAACGTCGTGCGCGTGACCGCCGGCTTTACCGCCTGAACCGGTTTCGGAATGGGCAGGCCGGTCGCCGGATCGATCGCTACCGGCTGCCCGGCGGAGCTTTGTCCGCTATTCGGCACATTCCCGGTCTGACCGTTCAAATTCTGCGGCTGCGGCTCCCATGTTGGTCGGTTGTACGGCTGTTGCGCTGCCTTGGCGGGAGGCGGCGGTGAGGATCCGAAAAAATCATCCTGATTGTTTTCGCTGGCGCCTTGAGGCGACGGCGCCGTCCCCGCCGATTCCGGGATAACCGGCGGCAACTGTTGCTGCTGGAGTCTTTGCTGGGCCGCAGCGCGATCCGCTGCTTGCTTGCGCTTGATATCCATTTCTTTCTGCTGACGCGCGCGTTGTTCGTCCGCCCGCCGCGCCTGCTCGAGCTGCTCGACATTGCGTTCCATCTGCCGCACGGCCAGTTCACGCTGCAGATCGCCGACATCGGCACTCACCGACAGAGAGGCGAAGCGACCGAGCTCGCCGCTGTAGAGCACGATTGCGGGCGGCAGCTCAGTCTTCGCAACAGTGGTGTCGCGTTTGGGCGTCTGCGCGGGGGGGCCAAGTGCGGGCGGCAAAGCTGAAGTCAGTTGGAACGACGCGCTCATGCCGAGCGTAGCAAGATCGGCCGAAACAGTCCCCTCTGCAGTGCCGGCCACGCTACGCAAATCGACATTGCTGAGCTTGAGCGCCCCATCGGCAACGGAAATCCCAATTTTCCTGTCGCCGAGATCCATCTCCGAAGATCCGACCTCGCTGACAAGCGCACTGGCGATGGACGACGCATCGTTCTGTACGGCGCCTGAGAGCACATCGTCGACGACATTTGCCACGGCCGTCGGAGAAGGCCCGGTCAAACCAGCGCCGGAAAAAGTTGCTGAACCGGAACCTGTCATCACGGCGATCAGCCCCGCCGGACTTTGCGCGCGCGCTTCAGTATGCAGCTCTAAGGCGCCGGAGCCTTTGCCGCCCGAATTGAGCGTTGCGAGCTTCACACCGTCAAACTTCATATCTGACGCGAACGCGACGCCATTCGAAACCTTCTCCAGGTTGGCTGAACCGGCGAATGTGCCGCCAGCAGTCGCGGCTTTAATATCACTGATCGACAGCTTGCCAGGCGTAAGGGCGACCATCAGCGTGCCATCCCCTGTTGCCAAAGCTTCGCTCAAGCCCAGCGATTTGAAACCGACCTTCAGCGCCACGGTCGTGTTGCCGAGAGCCGCAAAATCGAAAAGCCCTTCCGGCCAAACCTGCGCAACAACGGCACCATTGCCGGCGTTCACGTTTGCGGCTCCGGCCGCCGGAGCAGGAACTGAGGCGGGCGCGTCGGTAACGGCGGAAAGCAGCACAGGCACCATGATACGATTGGTGAAGATACTGCCGTCGATCCGAGTTGCGCCGCTCGCCGTTGCAGCTGTCACGCGTCCGGAGAGCGTCGAATCTCCCAGCGAAACATTCTGCGCCGTGACGATCCACGCACTCTTATCGCGATGGAGATCCAACGTGCCTTGCAGCGGAACGTTTGTCAGGCCGCCGGGTAACGATAATCCGGCAACGGCAAACGCTTGCGCGCTTTGTGCGGCTTTGACATCGAGCAAGCCATTCAAGGCGAGGTCCGATTTTTCCGGCCATTGGGCGCGACCATGGAAGCGCATATCGAAGTCTTGCGATGAAACCTCGATCTGCGAGACGGCTCCCGACGCCAGCGTACCGCTCGTCAGCAGTGAAGCCAGAGCCGGATTCTGAGGTTTGGCAGCAATGCCGCCGCTGTGTCCGAGCGTCGCGAGAAGCCCTGATAGCGTCGGCGCATCGAGCGTCGCCTGCAGACGGCTCGGCTGCGAGCGCCAGTTCGCGATACCGCCGTCGAACTCGGCTCGGCCGTCGAGCTTCGAACCGTCAAGCAAACCATCGAACGTCACGTCAGCGGTCTTCGGCCCCCTGAGACCGAGACGAACGAGACCCGCGACCTTCCCGTCTTTCAATCCGCTGAAGCGATCCTCTCCGATCACATCGAGCAGACCGGCTTTGCGAACGAGATCGCGCATGGCATCGCCCGAAGGGCCGACAAAATCGTAGGCCAGGGTCCCGACCGGGCCGCTATCCCGCGTTTCAATGCGGCCCTCGAGCCCGATTTCGAGCCCACTGTCGGTCGTCAGTTTCGCGACCGGCAGACTGACTTTCCGCCCCTGGATCGCGAACGACACGTCGACGTCTCGATAGCTGTCCTGGCCATCCTTCAACCGGCCCGCAATCACGCGCAGGCGAACGTCGCCCGGCAAGTCTTCCTCAGCATTGCGGTCATCATTTTGAAGTGCCAATCCGAGCGACTTGCGAAACTCCGAACGCAGCGCCTTGGAAATCTTCGGAAAGACGACCTGCGTATCCAGATCAGCGGCCTGAAGCGTGAGCTCCGTGCGTTCGCGATCACCGTGGGTCACCTTGAGTTCGCCCGCCAGCGGCTTGCCTGAAATGTCGCCCGACGCATCCGTCAGGAAAAATCGTTTGTCGTCGATTTCAAGTTTGCCGGCAGCCGAGTATGCGCCGTCGGCGTTGACGTCAATCGGAATGCCCGATTTATCCGCCCACGCCTTGAAGCGGGCGAAACTTGCCCCGCCGAGGAACCCTCTTCCCAAAAAGCTGAGCTTGCCGTCGGTGCTCCTCAGGTCGCCCGCCAGATCAAGACGCGATCCGCCCGGCAGGCTGACCTTGAAAGTCTTGAGATGCGTGACGCTGCCCTGCCGGTCTGCATCGATCGAAAGGCCACCCGCATTTTCGCCGCCGATCTTGACCTGTTCGAGATTGATTTTTGCCGCTGCCTGGCTGTCGCCTGCAACCGACTGCATCAGTCCCAGCGCAAGCTGCTTCAGTTTCGAAAACCCGGCGCCGCCCTTGCCAG
>JAFECH010000110.1 GCA_018242255.1 Pseudomonadota bacterium
AGTTCGGGAAGTCGGGTGTCGAGCGGTTGTTCTCCTCCTCGACGGCGCCGTAGAGGAGATCGAGGCCGAAGTCCATTTTGGGGAGCGTCCCGATCTTGCCGAGGCCGGGAATGCGAATCTCGGTGCCCGTCTCGGCCTTGGAAGGCGCAGCGTCTTCCTGCTCCTGGGCCTTGGGGGCATCAGGCACAGCTACGCCACCGGGGATTGCGCCCCGCTGTTCTTCCATAGCAATAACATTAGTGCTGTGCACGGCGGCAAGAGCCGCAAGTACCAAAAGCACCAGTCCTAGCCGTTTCACAAAAACCCCGCGATGCCTCGCAAGCATGCACATAAGCTACTGATGCGCGGTAGATAGCAGAAACTCAATGGCAATATCCAAGGTTGTCTGACTTCCACTCGTTTCTCGGCGGTCCTGTTGTAAGGTCGCCATATCGCCTGTTTGTCACAGGTTGAGAGGAAATTCCGACAATGTATTTAAGCATTTCCCGGAAGAACAAAAAGGGGCCGCCCAAAGGCGGCCCCAGCATCTGTCGCAAACGGGAGAGAGCGATCAGAATTTCATAAGTGCGCCAGCGATGACGGCGTCGAAGGCGTCGAGGCTCGTCGAAACACCGGCCGTGTTGGCGATATCGCCGTCGGCATGGCGATACATGACGTAGAGGTCCATCTCGGCGGGATCGACGTGCTGAACCACACCAGCGGCGTAGAAGTTCAGGTCGGTCGAGCCCAGCGTGCCGTTGCCGGCGCCGACGTTGGCGATGGTGATGTTGTTCTTGCTGCCACCGTCGTCATGACGGTATTCGCCGAAGATGGTCGTCTTGCCGAGCGGGATGAACTTCTGCTCGATACCACCCTGGATGAAGTACATGCTGCTGGTGGCCTCGGTGCCGGGAGCACCGAGATCGGCAACGCGCTGATCGTGATTCTGGCCGTAGCCGCCATAGACATAGAGGCCGGTCGGTACGTGCATGACGGTTGCGGCGGCACCGAACAGCTGGCAGTCCGTCGGCGCGGTCTTCGTCGAGCAACCGATGTTCTCGTCCGAGTTCTCGCCATAACCAACCTTCGCGAGGACTTTGAAATCGCCCCAAACGTTGGTGTAGTTCAGCGACATGCCCCAGTCGTCGTCTTCGCCCCACGAAGCCGTCAGCGTGAAGCCAGCGATCGTCGGCGAGTCATACTTCACGACGTTGCGGCGGCCGTCCTGGCCAACCGTGCCGTTGTCGATGCCCTGCATGATGGCATTCGAGCCGGCCCAGGTCAGAGCGGATGAGCTCTGAGCGTTGGGCGAACCGCCGAGGAACGCGCCGTTGTGACGAAGAGCGAAGTTGCCCTGATAAACAGCGGCCGCCTGAGCGTCCGAGAAGTTACGCGTGTTGGCGCCGTCGGCGTCATCGAGCACGTGGTACATCGCCGTGCCGTCCTGACCGACGGTGACTTTGCCGAGCTCTTTGCTCTTGATGAACCAGCTGCTCTTACGAACCGATACCGCGTTGTTACCGGTACCGTCAGCGCTGTTCTGGCTCCAGCCCGAGGAACCCGACGAGTTCGCACCGAGGATGCCAAGCTCCAGGGTGTAACCAGCCGACCAGCCCGGAATGATCTGAGCTTCGCCAACGAAACGAACGCGCGACTGTTCGAGCTTGTTCGTGCCGACGTAGGCGTTGCTTTCGGTGCCGTCGTCCCACCACATGACGCTTTCGTTGACCCAACCCGAAATGGTCAGCGAAACCTTGCGGTTACCCTTACGAGCGGTCGTGGCTTCAAGTTCAGCTACGCGTTCTTCGAGATCAGCGCAGCAGTCGCCGCCCAGATCAGCAGCAGCAGCCGGCGCTACGCCTGCAGCGACGAACCCAAAGGCCGCCAGCAAAGCCCAACGGCTGCTTGATAATTTGAATACCGAATTCATCGGTGCCCCTCTATTTTTACAGACCCCAGATACCGTTCAGCGCACAATCCCCTAGCGCGCTGGGCGTTCTCGCCGTTTTGCCCTCAGTGCGTCTAAGCCATGTGGACAACTTAAGTCTCTGCTAACCATCCAATTTAACAGATACGTGACAGTCGGTCGTCACAAACGTGGCTTTGCTGCAACATCTGGCCCTTTAGACTAATTCTGTGCTTCAATAACCACACTTTCGGGACCTAAGGCATGGCTGGACAAGACATTTTTGACGTAGCTGTCATCGGCGCCGGGCCTGCGGGACTGGTTGTCGCGGCCGCTTGCGCGACTTCCGGCATCCGTACGGTGGTCATCGGGCCACCATCCGACCCGTTCGACCGGCGGACATCAGCGCTGTTTGGCGGATCGATCGAGCTTTTGAAGCGATTCGATATTTGGGAGCGTCTTCAAGCTCATAGCGAGCCGATCACCGGCATCCGAATTGTAGATGGAAGCAACCACCTCCTGCGTGCGCCTGAAGTCCTGTTTGAGGCGCGCGAGGCTGGGTTCGAAGCCTTTGGCTTCAACATGCCCAACGTGCCGCTGACGGAGGCGCTGGAAGCCGTTTGCCAGCGCTCGAGCACGCGCATCCCCGTTGCCGTCAGCCGGATCGACATCGGTACAGACAATGTCACGCTGACGTGCGGCGATGACACGACCGTCACGGCGCGATTGGTCGTCGCCGCCGACGGTCGCCGGTCAGCAGCGCGCGCAGCAGCGGGGATTGAAGTTGCATCGTGGACATACCCCCAATCTGCAATTGTAGCCACGTTCCATCACCAGCGCGACCATCACGGCATTTCAACCGAGTTGCATCGCCCTACTGGGCCTCTCACCGTCGTGCCGGGGCCGGGCAAGACGTCGAACCTCGTCTGGATCGAGGCTCCGGAGGAAGCGGAGCGGCTGCTAGCGCTTGATGATTCGGCCTTCGAGCGCGAGCTGGGGCCGGCGCTCAAAGGCCTGTTGGGCACCATCTCCGGCTTGTCGCCACGGCAAGCGTTTCCGCTTTCCGGGCAAAGCGCGCGAACACTGGCGAAAAACCGTATCGTGGTCGCTGGCGAAGCGGCGCACGTCATTCCGCCGATTGGGGCTCAGGGCCTCAATCTCAGCTGCCGCGACGCAGCCACGCTCGCCGAAATCGCAGGCGAAGCTAAAGCTCGCGGTGATGATATTGGGGGTGATGGCGTGCTCAGCCGTTACGATAGCGCCCGCAAGGCGGACATCGGCACCCGGATTTTCGCGATCGACCTGTTGAACCGCTCTTTGCTGAGCAGCCATATTCCGGGCGTGAGCCTCGCTCGCGGGCTTGGCCTGTTTGCGCTGGCATCGAGTTCGACCTTGCGGACGCACGTGATGCGCGAAGGCATCCTCCCCGCCGCCTCCCGGCCTGCTCTGATGAGCAGCGGGGAAATGTGACCGCCGAGGCTTGACGGGCGCCGGAGCACAGGGGCATCTCGCTGCGGCATACGCCATCAGGATAAGGAACCGGGAACTGTCCTCGACGGAAATTTCGCGACTGCGGGATCTGCAGTTCAGGCTGGAATACGCCCTGCTTCGACTCATCGTCGGTGTTGTCCGCGCGGTGCCGCTCGACGCCGCGACGCATATATCGGCGTGGTGCTGGCGGCGGCTTGCGCCGAAGATCAATCCGAAACGGCACAAGCGCGCGCTCGATAATCTGAAGATCGCCTTTCCCGAGAAATCGGACGAAGAGCGCCTGGCTATCGCGCTGAGCCACTGGGAGAACCTTGGCCGCGTCATGGCCGAGACGATGCGCATCGACCAGATCATCGCCCAGCCGTCGCGGCTGACGATCAAGAACCCTGAAGTCTTCAATCGCTATGCGAGCAAGCTCGGGCCGATCGTCGGCGCGTCGCTGCACATGGGCAACTGGGAGCTGGCGATATGGCCGCTGACGATTGCCGGCGCTAACCCGGCGTGCGTCTATCGCTCGGTCAACAATCCCTATATCGACCGCTACATTCGCTATCAGCGGCGCGATCTGTATCCTGGTGGTCTGTTCGGCCGCGGCAAGGTCGAGGGCGATCATGGCGAGAGCCAGAAAACGGCGCGCGTGATCATGGATTATGTCCGCAACGGTGGGCGGCTCGGCGTTGTGTGCGATCTTTGGGACCGAACCGGCATGCCGGTCCCCTTCTTCGGGCAAGACGCGCGGACGGTAACGATTCCAGCGATGATTGCGCGTCGCGTCGGGGCGCGCATTTGGATGTCGCGCTGCATGCGCGTCGGCACCGACAGCCGCTTCGAGATCGAACTTAAAGAACTGCGCATTCCGCGAACGTCCAATCATGGCGACGACGTCAAATGGGCGACGGCCGAGATGACGCGCCAATTCGAGGAGTGGGTGCGCGAGCTTCCCGAGCAGTGGATGTGGTCCAACCGGCGTTGGAATTGAAGCGCTGAGCCGATTGCGGCGCGTTCGGAACTGCATGGGCGATGAGAGCGTTTTTTAAGGTTGTGCCTTAACGGAGCGCGGGATGAACGACGCCGTCACGTCATTACGCCTATTTGTCGTTGCCATGGGGCTTTTGCTGCCGACGGTGGCGCTGATCCCGCTCGGCAGTCTTTGGCTTTGGCAGCACGGCTATCTCATTCACTGGGCTATCGCGACGCTGATCTGCACCGCGCTCGCGTTCGCGTTCGAGCGGCGGACACTTGGAAAGCTGCCGTCCAAGCGCGAACGGGATGCCATGATCGCCGAGACGGCAATGAACGTCGCGATCGACGCGCGTGAAGACCTCGAAGATCCCGCACGCGTGCAGGCGCGGTCCGCTGTCGAGGTATTCGCCAACGAGTCCAATTCAAAGACAATTTCGACCTGGAACGACGTGCTGAATACGGGGCTTGAAACGGTCGAGATCGTCGCGAAGGTCTACCATCCCGGCAGCAAGGACCCGATGCTGCACTTCACCGTCCCTGAAGCGCTGATCCTGGTCGAACAAGTCAGCGCGCGGCTGCGCCCGGTTTTCGAAGGAACGATCCCGCTCGGGAACCGGCTGACGGTCGCGCAGTTTGCACAGGTTTACCGCTGGCGCGGCATCTATGACGTGGCCGGACGTGCTTGGTCCGTCTGGCGCGTCGCACGGCTTCTCAATCCCGCGACAGCAGCGACCTACGAACTTCGTGAGCGTTTGTCGAAGTCACTGTTTGATTGGCTGAAAGGCACGGTCTCGGGCCGCTTCATCCGCGCTTATATCCATGAGGTTGGTGCGGCCGCGATCGATCTTTACAGTGGTGAATTGAAAAAGGATGCGCCGCCGCGAAAGGCTCAATCCCGATCGGGCGTTGAGACACGCCGGTAAACGCGGACACAAAAATTCCGCCGAGATATCGACGTACTCAATCGATCTCTCGGCGGGTTATATCGGCGGTTTGGTGCCGTTCGGCGGCACCCTTCCTTCACGATAGGCTTATGATTTCCAGAGTGCACCGATGACGAAGCCGACCGCGGCTGCGGCCAACAGGGTGGTCATCGGCTGATCCT
>JAFECH010000111.1 GCA_018242255.1 Pseudomonadota bacterium
GACCAACGAAAACCAGCGTCACGATCCCGAGGATCAGAAGCTCGCTCCAGCTGATGTCAAACATCGAGCAACCCTGTCGAGATCAGCCGCAACGCTGCGAGCCTGAAGCGGTCACCCGACCTTCGAGCGGTCCGGATTTGTTGCTTCGTTTTCGATCGTCCGCGGCATCGGCTTAGGCTCATCGTCCTCGGCCATGCCCTTCTTGAAGCTCTTGATGCCCTTAGCAACGTCGCCCATCAACTCGGAAATCTTGCCGCGGCCGAACAACAGCAGGGCAATGATCAAGAGCAGAAGAATATGTTGCGCGCTGAAACCCATCGTAAAACCTTTCGGCGGCAGCCTGGAGTTGTTGGAAGGCTGCTGCTCAACGTATTTAGGGCTTTATCGCAGAACCTCCAAGGCGCGGCAAGGTTCGCGGCTGCTGCCGCGGCGCATGGCGTCCCAGACAAAACACCGAGGTTCGCTGAATCGCTGCGGATTTGGCCGTTTGCGGCACCATGCGAGGCAAATTAATGAAAAGTAATTTTGTCGGGATTTACTTTTCACCCTCGGCCGGAGCATCGGCCGTGCTCCCATCGTCCTGTTCCTGTTCGTCCGGCTCATCGAGGGCAAGCTCGTCCTGCTGCTCCTCGTCGCCTTCGTCGGTCAGCGGAAGCTCATCCGGCATCAGGGCAGCAACGTCTGTCGGCGACGGCACCGTAAAGCCCGGCGGCAGATTGGCATCGAGCAGCCCAGATGCCTTGAGGTCGGCAAGACCAGGTAGGTCCTTGATGCTGTCCATACCGAAGTGGACCAGAAACTCCTCGGTCGTTCCATAAGTCAGCGGACGGCCCGGAGCGCGACGGCGGCCACGGGGCCGGATCCAGCCCGTCTCCATCAGCACGTCGAGCGTTCCGGGCGAGGTCGAAACGCCGCGGATTTCCTCGATCTCGGCACGGGTCACCGGCTGGTGATAGGCGACGATCGCCAGTGTTTCGAGCGCGGCCTTGGAGAGCTTGCGCTCATCTTTCTGCTGGCGTTCGAGCAAGAAAGAGAGATCGTCAGCCGTTCGAAACTGCCAGCGCCCGGCGACGCGCACGAGATTGACGCCACGGTCGCGGTATTCGGCCTGCAATTCGATTAATAGCGCGTTGACGTCGTCATCGCCATCGAGGCCGCGCACGAGCGCTTTGGCATCAAGGGGCTCGGAAGCTGCAAACAGCATGGCTTCCAGACGGCGAAGCTTTTCGCGATTGTTGTATTGGGCGACCGGCGCATCGGCGCTCTCCGGATCGCTCAAGGGTGCAAGCGGTGCTTCGGTGCGCGCCTCTTGCGAAGTGCTGCCGTCGGCAGGTTCTTTCTTTTCGCGGGTGTTGTCCGACACCAATGTCAGTCTCGGCGGAACCATGGCTTCATCAGCCCCCTTATATCGATCTTTGCGGCGGAATTAGCCGATCTTTTCCCACTGAGCGCCTTCCTCGCGCTTGCGCATGTAAATCGGTGCGAACGGCTCGTCCTGGCGAAGCTCGATCAATCCTTCCCGCGCCATTTCCAGCGTTGCGCCGAAAGAACTCGCGAGTGCAGAGCGTTCTTCCTCGTTCTTCGGCAGATATTGCTCCAGGAACAGGTCGAGCTGCGCCCAATGCCCCTCCTCGGTGGCGCCCACCAGCTTTTCGAGTCTGAGGCGGGCTTCCTTAATCGACCACACGCGGCGCGCCTTCACGACGTGGACGACGCGAATGGTGCGCTTGCGCTGATCGGAATAAGCTTTCAGCAGGTCGTAGACCGCAGCCGTGTAGGTCGTATCGCGCGTGACCTTGATGTGCTCGGGAAGGCCGCGCGCGAAGACATCGCGATCGAGCCGACGGCGCGTCATCAGCACGGCAGCCTTGTCGCGCATGGCGTTGAGGCGCATCAGGCGGAAAGACAGCTTCTGCGCCAGCTCTTCGGCCGACGCCGTATCGACGTTGTCTTTTTCCTTGGGCAGCAGCAAACGCGACTTGAGATAGGCGAGCCACGCCGCCATGACGAGATAATCGGCGGCGATTTCCAGCCTTAGGCGCTGCGCCTCGGCGATGAAGCCAAGATACTGCTCGACCAGCGCCAGGATCGAAACCTTCGCAAGGTCAACCTTTTGCGTCCGCGCCAGCGCAAGCAAAAGATCGAGCGGGCCTTCAAAACCTTCGATATCAACGACAAACGCTTCGCCGGCGGCCGGCATGTCGTCCAGGCTGGAAGCCTCCCAATCGGGAGCCTCTGCTTCGCCCTCGGCTGCCATCTCGTCCATCGGATCTCGGTTTGGTTGTCGCAGCAAAGCGTCTGCGGCCAATCGCTGGCGCTCCGGTGGACACTACACTGATTCAAACGGTCGGAGTCTGCTCGTCCAGGAGTGCGGCCAAGAGTTGCAGAGCCCGCTCTTTATCGTAAGGACCCGGCGGCACGATGCAAGCGCAAGCTGCGGCAAATCGTTCGGCGGCGCGGCCGGATAGCTTAGGCACGCCTTCGGCGGCAGCACGCATTTCGTCGATGTCGCCGTTGCAGTGGAGGGCGAGATCGGAGCCGGCGGCGATCACGGCTTCGGCGCGGGCGCGCATCGGTCCGGACAGCGCCTGCATACTCAGATCGTCGCTCATCAGCAGGTTGTCGAACCCGATCTCGCCGCGGATGACGTCGTTCGTGACGACGGCCGACGTGCTGGCCGGGTTTTCGGCGTCGATATCGGCGTAGACGACGTGGGCGGTCATCGCGGCTGGCAGCGCAGATAGCGCCTTGAAGGGGGCAAAGTCGGTCGCCGAGAGCGTTTTGTGCGAGGTCGTAACGACCGGCAGCGCCAGATGGCTATCCGCCGTCGCGCGGCCGTGGCCGGGAATGTGCTTCACGACCGGAACTACGCCGCCCGCCAGATAGCCGTCGGCGACCGCCTGCGCGAGCGCCACGACTTGGGAGACGCCACGCCCGTAGGCTCGGTCGCTGATGATCTCGTGTGCACCCTCCACCGGCAAGTCGGCAACGGGGGCGCAGTTCATCGTGATGCCGAAGGCGCGAAGCTCTTCGGCCGTCAAACGGGCGACGGCGAAGGCGGCTTCTTTCCCCTCCTCCGGGTCTTCCGCAAACAAATCCGCGAAGGCGGCAGCGGGCGGTAGCGCACGTGCGATCGGCGGCCTCAAGCGTTGAACGCGGCCACCCTCCTGGTCGATCAGAACGAGGAAATCGTCGGCGCCGACAGCATTTTTCGTTTCGTCGATCAAGCGCGCGATCTGTGCCCGGTCGAAGACGTTGCGGCGAAACAGGATCACGCCGGCGGGCTGGACATCGCGATAGAAGCGGCGCTCGTCGTCGGTGAGGGTGACACCGGAAATACCGGCGATCAGACTTGCCGTCATTGCAAGATGGCCCTCCTAGGCCGTTTGTGACAAAGCCCGCAGCCGAAACGCAAACGGCTGGCGCGGTGCGCCAGCCGGGTGGATATCGGTGCGGCAGGAGATCAGTACGACGTCACCCAGCAGCCCTGGTAGCCCTCAGCCTTCAGCTGAACGCAGACGTTGCTTGCCTGCTCGCGCGAGCCCGGCGGCCCGACCACGAGACGATCATAGACGCCCTTCGACAGATTTGCAGACGCAATGTCTGGCGTCTTGCCGGCGAGCGCCGTCGAATATTTCTGCTGCATGTCCGCGAACCGCTTTAACGCATCTATGCGGCTCGAAGACGAATGCGGGATGGAGGCAAGAACGGCGACGAAGCCGGTGCCACTATGCGTCGTCACGGGCGGCGCATCGGCGGTGGCATCCGTTTCGACCGTCGGCTCAGCGCGCGCGACCTTCTTATACTTTTTCTTAGGCGGGGCCGCAGCACTGTCATTGTTCGGCGAATTGATCGTCGTGATCTTGACCGGCTTCGACTGCTGGGGCGCAGCGGAATCGTCGGGTTCGGACGGCGTGTTATCTGCGGCAGGTGCCGCAGGTGGAGCAGCTGCCGCCTGCTGTTGCTGCTGGCCGAAAACGTCAACCAGGGATGTGCCGGGAACGGCGGTTCCGCCTTGCTGCGGCGGTGTCGCCAGATCTTGCGTCGGCGTCGCGGGCGACATGATACTGCCGTCGCGACCTACGACCAGCGTCGAGACTTTCCGCGGGCCGTCTTGGTCTTGCGACGTGTCGCCATTAGACGAGCCGTTCGCTGCTTCGGCAGAAGCCGAAGAGGTGCCGTCACCGAGGCGGCCCATGATCTTGGTATCGGAATACGGAAACTGCTTGCCGCCTGCGTCGGCGGGTTTGGTCTTGGCGGCGTAGTCGTCGCTCTTGATCACAGGCGGTTCGCCTCCGGGATGAGCGCCGCCGGTCAATTTCTTGTAGCCGTAAGCCATGCCGCCACCGATCACGATGGCGCCGACCAGTGCTGCGAGAATCATCATGGGGCGGCGGCTGCGGGGCGCGACCTCCTCGTCCTCGTATTCGTATTCTTCGTCGCTGTAGACAGGCTCAAGCTCGCCGCCGTCGGCCTGGGCGAAACCGAGCTGCGGATCGCCGTGCTGATTCTGCTGCTGATAGGGATCGTGGCCGAAGGTGTCATGGGGACCGGCCCAGTCGGCGGCACTCAGTTCGTTCTCATGATACTGCTGCTGGCCGAAGGTCGGCGCAGAGTGGGCAGGCTGCTGCGGCTGATAGGACGGCTGCGGCGTGCCGAAACCACCCTGATCGAAGCCGCGCGGCTCCGGCTCCCGGGCGGGCCACTGCGGCGCGCGGGATTGCTGCTGCGGCGTACCGTAATCGGGGGCGCGCTGCGGCTGGCTGAAGCTTGGGGCAGCCTGGGGCTGACGCTGTTGCGGCGGTTGTGTGTGATTCGGCCTTGAGGGCGGCACGTAGGGCTCAAACTGCGGCGCATAGGGGTCGTGCTGGCTACCGGCGTTATCCTGCGGATAGCCGCCGTATCCGGTCTGTGGCCCCGGTTGAGCGACGCCTCGTTGCGGCTCGCTCCACTGGCCGTAATCGGGCTGCTGGGGCGCAGGCTGCTGGCCGCCGAACCCTTTCTGGCCATAATCGGGATAGTTGGGCGCTGGTTGTTGCTGCGGCGGCCAGGCATTGGCCTGTTGCGGCTGCTGAGGGCGGCCCACCGGCTGCGCCTGCGGATTGACCCAAGACGGCTGGGAATTGCTCGGTTGCGTTGTGGGGCGCGCAAGCGGTCTGCCGGAATTCTGCCCGGGAAATGCGTTCTGCGATGACATCGCGGAAACCCCCTTAGAGTGGGACGCAAGCAGCGGTTGCGCCTAATCATCGAGTCGAGACCTTAGCGCATCGCGTCGGGCGCCTCGACGCCTAGGATCCCCAGCCCCGATTTTATCACCGTCTTTGTCGCGGAAATCAGCGCGAGTCTGGCTGAAGTCGCAACCCCGTCATTTGCCTGAATAAATCGCAAATGTGGCGAATCGTTGCCTCGCGTCCACTG
>JAFECH010000112.1 GCA_018242255.1 Pseudomonadota bacterium
GCATTTGCGGAAATGTGTACCACATCCAATGCGATTTTTTTTTGCCGGCAGTCAGTTCGTTGAAGACACGCTCGTGGGTTTGCGCCTGCGCACTGACAAAGCGTTCCAAATCGAATGGGTCGCGAGGATCTTGCATGGTCCCACCGCAATTCCGGTCGGCGCCAAGTGCGTAGGATACGACATCATCGCGACGATCCTTTGATAGTGGCAGCAGTCCGGAAGAAAGAGAAAAGCTGAAAAAATACCAGATATTGATCTCGGCTGCGTCCTCGACATGAGTGCCCGGCTTTTCGCAGCTGCGAGATTGTCGTCACTCAGTCATTGCAGGCTCCAGATAATCGAAGGCTGAAAAATCATAGAAAGCCCCTTCGTTATATGCGGTGCTCCGTATCCGCACAAAATCTTTCAGTCCGTCTTTCCAAAAGAACTTTGAGGTAAGAGGCGCGGCTCTTGTTCAATTGAGCCGCTGCGGATCGGCGCGAAGATTTCGCGCGTTCTTTTTTCTGCTTTTCGTCAAGGGGCGGGAGAGCAGAGGAGGTATCGCGGTGCAGTTGTTGTGGACGCCCCACGCCTGAGTATGTTCACGCGCGCACAAAAAGGGATCCCGGTATGGCTCGCACTGATGTCTTGGCGACATCTTCTCCCAACATCACCAGGGCCATCATCTGTGCATTCTGTACCGGTCTTATCGGCATAGGACTGGCGCGCTTTGCGTACACGCCGCTGCTACCCGCCATCGTCGAAGCGCACTGGTTCGCGCCAGCCGGTGCGGCGTATCTGGGTGCCGCAAATCTCGCGGGATATCTCGCAGGCGCCGTACTCGGCAGACCGATCGCCGCGCGCCTTTCTATTGTCGGTGTATTGCGCGCCATGATGGTGCTGGCGACAGCAGCCTTTTTTGCCTGCGCGTCGCCTTTCGGATTTCTCTGGTTTTTTGTTTGGCGTTTTGCAGCTGGATTTGCGGGCGGCGCGATGATGGTCCTCGCTGCGCCGATGGTTCTCGCGCATGTTCCGCCAGCGCGGCGAGGTTTGGCGGGTGGCTTGATTTTCATGGGGGTTGGCGCGGGTATTGCCGCGTCGGGAACGGTGGTTCCTTTGCTGTTGCAGTTTGGCGTGCAGGCGGCATGGATCGGGCTTGGGCTGTTGTCGGCGGTGCTGACCGCAATTGCATGGCGTGGCTGGCCCGAAGGAGCAGCGGCCGCGCTGACGGCCCCGTCAGGTCAAGTACATCCGCCGCGCCTTGGCGCTCTCCGCGCACTTTATGTCGAGTACGCGCTTAATGCTGGCGGGTGGGTGCCGCACATGATTTTCCTCGTCGACTTCATCGCGCGTGGCCTCGGGCAGGGCGTGAAAGTCGGCGCAGAGTTCTGGGTTGCATTCGGTCTCAGCGCTTCGATCGGTCCGATTTTGGTCGGGCACATCGCGGACCGCATTGGATTCAGATCGGCCTTGCGCCTGGCGTTCATGTTGCAAATCTTCGCGCTCGCACTGCTCGCGTTTAACGTCACAAGTACGCCCTGGCTGTTTGTGTCGAGTGTCATCGTTGGAGCATCCGTCACCGGGACCGTGACGCTTGTCCTCGGACGCATTCACGAGCTTCTGCCGCATCATCCAGCAGAGCAGAAGGCCGCCTGGAGCGTTGCGACCGTGGCGTTTGCGCTGTGTCAGGCCGTAGCCGCTTACGGATTTTCATTTATATTTGCGCACAGCGGTGGCGATTACCGAATTCTATTTGTGATCGGCATGATTGCGATGTCGCTTGCGCTCGCAATTGATTTCGGCTGGGCGGTGCGAGAAAAGGCGACGCGCTAGAGGCCGCGGCTAGCGTGCTGCGAGCTAAGCCCGGAGCGAAAATAATTATTGTTTAGTATTATCCGTTACTCGCTTGCGCGTGGCGCGGACTGCCTTTCGCTAGTCAATATCCACTTTAGCGAAACCGCTGAGACGCGTAGTTTCTCCTCACGGACCTGTCCGCCGGCCGCGGGGAGTTGTGACGATGCATGAGATCGTGACGGCACTGCTCTGGTTTTCCGCCATCGGATGCGCCGTGATGGGCGGTGTTTACTTCGCTTTTTCAGCATTCATCATGGCGGCGCTTGGCCGGATCGATCATCCGGCTGGAATTGACGCGATGAAAGCCATCAATACCGACATATTGAAATCTCTGTTCATGCCGCTTTTCTTCGGTACCTCGGCCGCAAGTTTAGCATTGGTGGCTTTGGCGGTACTACATTGGGGAGTGGAGGGGACCGGCCCGATGTTTGCGGGCGGCGTGGTCTATTTCGTCGGCATGTTCGTTGTGACGGTTGTTTTCAATGTACCATTGAACGACGCTTTGGAGGCGGCAGATCCAAAACATCCATCGTCGTGGTCCGATTGGAAGCGGTATGCTTCGAATTGGACGATGTGGAACCATGTTCGCACTGCAGCCTCGATTGCTGCGTGCACGCTGTTCATTTTCGCGCTTACGGCATGGAGCGAGCGCTCGATATATCCGATTTTTTAATCGTTATTGCCGCAATATTCCGACCACAGATTAGCTGAGAACTGTTGGCGATATTCTAACGTTTTCTAAATGCCATCGCCCTAGAATAACTTCTAGCAATACTGAACGTTTTTTTTTTTGATCGTGACACGGTGGGGTCACTGTTTTGATACGCGACGGCGAAATTCCAACGCGCAGTATTGATCGGCGACTGTCTCGAGTTCGTAACGGCAGTCTAGCCAGGATTTCGCATTTCAATTGGCCGTCGTTGGGATTGCCGGCGTTTCATGAATGGCCTGCGGCGTTGAACATGGCAGCGCGGATTATGGCAGACGCCTCTGTGCCTATGGCTTTGATGATAGGCCCGGAAGGCTTTCTCATATCGAATGCGGCGACAAACGCGCTATTCGGCGAATTGACGAGCGGCGATTTACTCGGCCGGCCAGTCCTCGAGGTATTCGGGGAGGCCGCGAAATTCTACGCCAACGTTTTATCGCGGGTACGGACAGGCGAAAGCTGCAGCTTCCAAGATCGACCGATGCGGCTTGTACGCAATGGCCAGTGGGCGACGCGCTGGTTCAATCTGCATTTCACTCCGGTCGCCGATGCACAGGGACAGGTGTTGGCCGTACTTGGGATCGCGTCAGAAGTGACGGGTCATGTCCGGCGCGCACGCAAACTCCGGGAGTCGGAGCAGCGCCTGAAGCTCGCGCTTGAATCCTCAGGCATGGTCGGCGTCTGGGATTTCGACGTCAAAACGAACATTACGACGTCTGACGCCAATGTGGCGCGGATGTACGGATTATCGGCGCAAGGATGTTCGCGCGGCGTCGACGATGCGCATTTTTTGCGCGCAATCCACAGCGGAGACCGCGCGCGCGTCGAGAAGACGCTGATTACCGCCATCGAAACTAGAACGTCTTATCGCTGCAAATATCGTGTCCTGCCGCAGGGCGGAGCGCTGCGTTGGGTGATTGCATCGGCTAGGCCGGTTTATGATGAGCGCGGCGACCTCGTTCGCATGGCGGGAGTCGTCGTTGATGTTACCGATCAAATGGTAACGGCGTCGGCATTGGCTGAGAGCCGCTTTCAATTCGAAACCTTGACGGAAGCGCTGCCGCAGATCGTATGGAGCTGCGACGCTGAAGGGCGATACGATTATTTTTCCGCCCGCTGGAGCGAGTTCACCGGCATTCTATCGCACGAGATCAGCGAAGATACCTGGAAGAGGCTGGTCCACCCGGATCATTGGGACATGGTCCGTGCGGCGTGGGGCGACGCGATGGAGACCGGCACACCCTACGACATCGATTATCGTTTTCGCCATCATTCGGGTGAATATCGATGGCTTCGCGTCATGGCGTTGCCGATACGGGATGATGAGGGAAATATTACGCGATGGTTCGGCACGAGCACCGACATCCATGACTCTTATCTTGCGGCGGAGGAGCGCGCTCGGCTCACCAAAGAGCTTGAACGGATGGCGTCGGAAGATCAACTCACCGAGGTCTTGACGCGGCGTGCCTTCGTCAGCCGCGCGTCCGCCGCAATAGAGCAGGCATCGGCTCACGGGGCGCCCATCAGCCTGCTGATGATAGATCTCGACCACTTCAAATCCATCAACGATGCGTATGGTCATCCTTGCGGTGACCAAGCGTTGGCTGTCGCAGCGAAGCGGATCAAGGCCTGCGTCAAGAAACAGGATCTCGTCGGCCGATTGGGTGGCGAAGAATTCTCTGTGCTGCTCAATGCCTGTGGCGAGCGGGACGCGAAGACCGTCGCGGATCGGATTTGCCGGGCGCTCGCTGCGATGCCGATCGCAATGGAAAAAGGCCTCAGCGTCCGCGTAACGGTCAGTGTGGGTGCTACGACGCGATCGGCGCCGGACGACGATTTGGCATCGCTGCTTCTCGTCGCCGACAAGGCGCTCTACCAGGCGAAAGCGACAGGGCGTAATCGCTCCGTCTTCAAGCATAGCCGTTTGGGCGCAGGATTTGCCGCGGATCGGCGCTGAGCGCGCCTTGGCCTTGGAAATTAATTGATAAAACAGCGTGTTGTGGGACCGCATCGCTCCCCATGCTGTTGCCAGGCTTCGGCAATCAAAAAATTGTCCATTACGTCTTTTAGGATAGCCCACTCGGCATGACTGCCGATAAGGTGATCTAAGCTGCTCGGTCTATTCGACATTGAGCATTCACGGGGGAAGTGTGGGGATGCCGGAGCCGTTGCTCATCCATATTCACGTGCCCAAATGCGCGGGCACGACGGTCGAAAAGCATCTCAAACAGGAGCTCGGCCGCACGGGAATATGGTTTGCGCCGAAGCGCACGCGGAAAGCGCCGCTCGGATGGTTCGGCCGCAAATACAACAATAGGCCACCTGTGCCGCTCGGCCAGATCAAAGCCGTGTCGGGTCATTTCATCGGCCGCTCAATCGAGGAAAACTTCGAGGACCGCAGGATTGTCCGCTCGATCATCCTTCGCGAGCCCGAAAGCCTCATGCTCTCCTATTACAACTACCGCATGATGCGATACATCATCCGCGGACAGCAGCCTTACGGCTTCTCGCTGTTTTTGCGGGCGACGCGGCAGAATTTCATTTCGCATTTCCTGTTGGACCGCTGGCTTGAACTTCCCTGGCTGGACCTCGTGCGGCTGTCGGATCAGCAGAAGGTGCGGCTGCTTGATGAAGCGCTGGCGTCTGTCGATCACATTGCGCCGATCAACGAGACGGACGATCTGGTGCGCAAAATTTCGACCGAGCTTGGCATCTCGCCGGTCGCCCAGCGGCGCAACACCACCGAAGACGACAGAAAAGCGAAGACCGGCTGGAAAATGGTGCGCTACAGCGATCTGTCG
>JAFECH010000113.1 GCA_018242255.1 Pseudomonadota bacterium
TCGGCCTCTATATCTTGCCGTTTGCCGCAGGAAATTTCCTCGGACCTTTATTGCTTGGGCGCCTGTTCGACACCTGGGGCCGCCGGCCGATGCTCATCTTGACCTATTGCTTGTCCGGTATCCTGCTCGCCGCGACCGGATGGCTCTTCGCGGCCAATCTTGTTTCAACATGGCAGCTGACGGCCTGCTGGGTCGTCGTGTTCTTTTTTGGCTCCGCCGCCGCGAGCGCCGCTTATCTGACTGTCAGCGAATCCTTTCCGCTCGAAGTCCGCGCGCTGGCGATTGCCATTTTCTATGCGGTCGGAACGGGCGTCGGTGGCATTATCGGGCCCTATTTTCTCGGGCACCTGATCGACACCGGCTCGCGCTATAGTGTGCTCACTGGCTATCTCATCGGCGCAATCCTGATGATCATTGCCGCCGGCATCGCTGCATTCAAAGCCGTCGCAGCGGAGCGCAAACCTCTTGAAGAGGTTGCACGTCCCCTATCGGCAAGGGATTGATCAGTGTGCCGCGGCGCCCGAAGCATGTTTAGTCTTGCGCGCAAAGAGCAACGCCACCGCGGCTATCGACAGCATCACACCGATAACCGCAAACGTATCGCTGAACCCCATGATCAGCGACTGCCGCTTGACGATATTGCCCAGCGCCACGATCGCCTGGTGCTTCGCCGTCGCGATGTCAGACACGCCATGCGCCATGAAATAATTGGTCATCTCATCGATGCGCTGGCGCACGTTCTCCCGGTTGATGTTCACCGATTGCCCGATGATATTGGAGTGAAACTGCTCACGCTTGGTGATGATCGTCTCAAGGGACGCCGTGCCGACCGCGCCGGCAAGATTGCGCAGCATATTGAACAACCCAGATGCGTTGGCAGCATCCTTGGGTCCGATCTGCGCTGTCGCAATCGCCGTCAGCGGCGTGAGGATCAAAGCCTGCCCGACAGCCCGCACGATATTCGGGACGAACAACTGATCACCGGAATAGTTGAGCGACATCTCGATATTCATGAAGCAACTTGCTGCAAACAGCGCGATGCCGAGGATTGCGATGTAACGTACGTCGAAACTCTTCATCAGCCGCGGAACAAACGGAATGATCAGAAGTTGCGGCAGTCCCGTCCACGCCAAGACGTTGCCGATCTGCTCCGAGTTATACCCCTGCACCTGACCGAGGTACTGCGGCAGCACATACACCGTGCCGAACAGCGCAAAGCCAACAAGCATGTTTGCGACCGTTCCTATCGCAAAATTGCGGTTTTTCATGAGTCTCAGATCGACGAGAGGTTTCTTCACCACCAGTTCGATCCAAATGAACGCCGTCAGGAATACAAGAGCCGTGACCGCAAGATTGACGATAAACTGCGAACCGAACCAATCGTCCTTGTTGCCTTCTTCCAGCATCGTTTGCAGCGAGGAGAGGCCGATCGCCATCGTGACGATGCCTGCCCAGTCGCCTTCCTTGAGCAACCCCAGTTGCATCTTCTCTTTTTCAAGCGTCGCCAGCAGCGCTACGATCATGATCGCGCTCGGAATGGCGTTGATGAAGAAAATCTTCTGCCAACCGTAATTCTCGGTCAGATACCCGCCGATGGTCGGGCCGATAGCCGGTGCGAACGTCACAGCGATGGCGAATAGTGCAAGACCAACCGGCTGCTGCGGTTTTGGCAGCCGCGTGACGACCATCGTGAACGCCATCGGAATCAGCACACCGCCCGCGAAACCCTGTAGGCCGCGCATCGCAATCATCTCGCCGAGATTATGCGCAAACGCACATGCCATCGAAAACACAGCAAATAAGAACGTGCTCGCGACGATATATGTCCGAAACGAGAAAACGCGGCTCAGATAGCCGGTCAGCGGAATGACGACGATCTCGCCGATGAGATAAGACGTCGAAATCCACGCGCCGTTGTCGGCGCCGGTTCCGATACCGCCTTCGATGTCGAGCAGCGACGCGTTCGTGATCTGGATGTTCAAGATCGACATAAACGCGCCGATCATGCCCGCAATGACGGCGATCCACGTCGTCAGGCTGGCCTTATCTTCCGCAACCGATGTCGTCGACCGGGGTGGAGCGTTATTGCCCCCCGTCATTTCAGCGATGCCTGCCATGATCGTCTACTCCACAGTGCAACCGCACCTCATTGAGCGCGGTCGCCGGGATTACTTGGCTGCCAAGGACGCAGCCTTCCCATCTGTCTTCTTCGTCTCGATGGTCGGATAGACCGACATCCCTGGGCGCAACTCACCCGCTAGCGGGCTATCGGGATCGAGTACAATCTTTACCGGGATGCGCTGCACGATCTTCGTGAAGTTACCTGTCGCATTGTCAGGCGGCAGCAACGCGAACTGCTGGCCGCTTGCCGGAGCCAGGCTGTCGACGTGCGCAGGAATTTCGACACCGGGAAACATATCGACTTCGACATCTACCGGCTGGCCGGGACGCACATCTTCAAGCTGCGTCTCCTTGAAATTCGCAACGATGTACGTGGCGTTCAGCGGTACAACAGCCATCAGCTGCGTACCCGCTTGGACGTACTGGCCGACACGCAGCGTACGATTGCCGACGACGCCGTCGATCGGAGAAACGACGCTCGTATATGAAAGATTGAGTTCAGCCTGATCCTGCACGGCCTCGTCATGCAAGAGCGTGGCTCTCGCTTGCGCAACTTCCGCCTTCAGAATGTCGATCTGCTTCTGTGCATTCGTCAGCGTCGCAGTATCGCGCGCGGTTGAAGCACGAGCCGCAGCGATGCGAGCTTCTGCCTGCTGCGCGTTCTGAACGCTGCCGTAGCCCGTCGTCGCAAGACGGCTGTAGCGCTCGCTGTCCTGCTTCGCGAATGTCTCGTTGGCTTTATCGACGTCGATCGTTGCCTTGGCAGCGTCGATCACCGACTGCTGGGCATCGAGCGCCGCAACCTTATTGTTGACGGCAGCCTCCGCAGCCTGGACATCCGCCTTCGCCTGCTCAAGCGCGACTTTGAAATCGCGATCGTCGATGCGCGCCAGCACCTGGCCGACCTTCACGCGTTCGTTATCGTTGACGAGAACCTGCTTCAGGTAACCAGAGACACGCGGCGCTATAGTTGTATTGTCAGCCTGGACATAGGCGTCGTCTGTCGAAACTTCGAAGCGCCAGACGTTCCAGTACTCCCAGCCGAGACAACCGGCAGCGGCCAAGGCGAGGAGGCTCGCGCCAGCAATGAAAATTCGCTTCAACCCTTTGCGGGGAGCGACCCCAGCCACCGTTTCGGCGCTCTGAGGCTGCGTCGCAGCGGCGCTCGTCTTCTCGATCTCCACGTGTTCAGAGTCGCGCCGAATGGTCGTGGGGCTGTCAACATAAGGTACTGTTTCTTCTAATGAAATTTGTCTATCTGGCATCAGAGCGTTCGGATGAAGACCCATGGCCGCCTCCTGTAAAAACGTCGGACTTTGCGTACGAAAAAATTTTTAGAAACTTGCTGTTTTCCAAAATAAGCACCATTATCTCAGTGTCAAGTGAATTTGGAAAATGATCATGGGACAAAATAGTGCGGTTCAGAAGCGGTGCCGCGGCCGGCCTCAGGTCCGACCGGACGAGGAGACGCTGCATCTCTTGGTAGAGGCCGCCACTGCAGAGTTTCAGGCCAATGGTTATGCCGCCACCACAATGGGCAATGTCGCGCAAAAGGCCGGCATTTCGACCAAGACGATGTATCGTTTGGTCCCTTGCAAAGCCGACCTGTTCGAGAAAGTGATATCCGAGCGCATCGGCAACTTCATGCTGGCAGTTGATCCCGTCGGCCTCGAAAAATTGGAACTCACCGAAGCACTCGAGCGCATTCTGATCTCATTCGGCACGCTAACGCTCAGCAAGGAAACCATTGGCCTCCTGCGCCTCGTGATCGGCGAAAGCGACCGCTTTCCAGAACTTGCGGCTGCGTTTCACGAAATCGCAGTGACGCAAACCACGGACGCGATCGCCGGTTGGCTCAACCGGCAGCGCCAGCGAGGTCTACTGAAAATTGACGATCCGATTAAATCCGCGTCCGCGCTCCGCGGTATGATGACAATGGATCTCCAGCGCTCTGCCATGCTCGGCGTCGGCCACGTGCCTGAAGCTGCTGAGATCGAGACCCGCGCGAAGTTCTGTGCGCGCCTATTCCTCGATGGTTGTCGCGCCTGAGCAAAACCGCGCCGGATGCCATCACCCGACGCCTTCGGCATCGTGCATTTCGAGAATTTTGGGACTTACCTTGGGGGCTAGCGCGACCTACTGCAGCCGTTCGCCGTCATAATCTCTGAAGCGAGAGATCGCGTGCAACGTCAGACTATCCGGATCGAACTGGCCAGCCTTTGCCAAGCTAATGACGGCCTTGGCAATTCGAGCCCGGGCCTCTTCGTCCGAAGGCGTAATACCCAGTTCTCTGCACGCAAGATCGAACGTCAACTGAAGGACGGCGACTTCCGCGCTGTCGAAACCACCGAAGGAACCTTTCATGGGCGCCCAATCGAAAAAAACGGGCGGGAGCAGAAGCTCTCCAGCCACCGGCGCCCGAGGCGACAAGCCGATGATAATATTAATGTAGGCGTAGATTACCCTGCTGCCTAATACAATCTGGCCGTTCGATACACTCACCAGTTGATATTGCCGTGATCACACATGTGACCACGCTTGCTATTCGCAATACCCAAATGCTACAGACTGGCTCGCTTTGACTCCTCGAGTGCTCAATAACATCAATCTCTTAGCGTCCCGAGTGCGATGCGTTGCTTCAGGGCTTCTCCAGGTTTTTTCGAGCGCTGCGATAAAATTCTTGTCGCGGCTGCGGCGATAGGCCGTTGAAAGGCAACATGATCCAATCCAACGTCAAAATTCATCACGGCGATCTGCCAGCCGGGTTATCGTTTCCCAACGGTGTCGCCATTGACACCGAAACGCTTGGCCTCAATCCGCATCGCGATCGGCTGTGCCTCGTCCAGTTATCGAGCGGCGACGGGACAGCTCACCTGGTCAAATTCGACGGCAAAAACTACGATGCCCCGCGTCTGAAGGCGCTGCTGGCCGACCCCGCCATCCTGAAAATCTTTCATTTCGCCCGCTTCGACATCGCGGTCATGAAGCAATATCTGGGTGCAGAAACGGCCCCGCTCTACTGCACCAAGATCGCATCCAAGCTCGCGCGCACCTACACCGACCGCCACGGCCTGAAAGACCTTGTCGGCGAACTGCTTGGAATTGAAATCTCCAAGCAGCAGCAAAGCAGCGACTGGGGCGCCCCTGAGCTGTCCGAAAGCCAGATGGCATACGCGGCCAACGATGTGCTGCACCTTCACGCACT
>JAFECH010000114.1 GCA_018242255.1 Pseudomonadota bacterium
GGCGGTCGCAAGCGAGGGAGATACGAGCGTTCGCCCCGGTGCGCCGTCAATCGGCCGGATCTGCCAATACCAGCCCGATTGCGTGACTTCGAACAGCGGCTCGTAAAGGTTGGGCGGGATGACAGGCTCATCACCCATCGTGCTCATGCTGTCGATCGTGATCTGCGTCAGGAGTTTTTTCAGCTGAGCGTCGAAGCTCAGCTGCACATCTTCGCGATAGAGCGCGTAAATGATGTACCCGGCGAGCGGCAGCGCCAGAAGCGTCCACGCTGCCGAGGTCGCAAAGAGGCGCAGCGCAAGTGAATTAAGCCTCATCCGGTCCTTGGCTCATGCGGTATCCAAGACCGCGGACCGTCTGGATAACATCGCCTGGAATCTTCTTCCGCAAACGGCCGATAAATACTTCGATCGTGTTCGAATCGCGATCAAAATCCTGATCGTAAAGATGCTCGACCAGTTCGGTGCGCGAGACGACACGGCCGTTATGGTGCATCAGATACGCCAATAAGCGGAATTCGTGCGACGTCAACTTTACCGGATTACCTTCGCAGGTGACGCGCGCCGACTTGGTATCGAGCCTGATCGGACCACACTCGATCTCGGACTTGGCATGGCCGGAGGCGCGGCGCACTTGAGCGCGGACGCGGGCCAGAAGCTCTTCCATGTGGAACGGTTTTGCCAGGTAATCGTCGGCACCGGCGTCCATCCCGGAAACCTTGTCGCTCCAGCGGTCGCGGGCGGTCAGGATGATGACCGGCATCTTGCGATCGCTGCGGCGCCATTGCTCAAGAACGGAAATGCCGTCGATCTTGGGCAGGCCGATGTCCAGAATAACAATATCGTAAGGTTCGGTATCGCCGAGGAAATAGCCTTCTTCGCCGTCGGCGGCGGTGTCTACGGCAAAACCGGCATCTGACAGTGCAGAGGAAAGCTGACGGTTCAGATCTTTGTCGTCCTCGACCACAAGTGCGCGCACGGGCGTATCCCTCCCCTCCTCGGTGACGCTGCGGGTTATAGAAGGCGCGTGCCGCGATTTCCACCAGCAACGACGAACCGGCTAGCGGCTCCTGGCATTCATAACGGTGGTCTTGAGCTGTCCCGTCGGACTTCTGATCACCAGACGATAAAAATATCCGTCGTCGGATCGGCAGAGTGTGGTCTTGACGAGAACGCCCACCCCGTCGGCCGCCAGCGACCGTGAAACCTCTTCTACCGTTATCAGATTTTGCCGGCGAACGATTTGGCCTGCCATTCCCCAGTCGGTCAGGCAGTCGAGAGCGTGAGCCGCATTCCACGGCAGCAAGACTGCCGCAGCCCCTAATGCCGCTGCTTTTCCCAAACCGACCATGCGTCTCTTCCGGAAAAATCAGACTAGTTAAGTTTAGCCTGTTGAATGGAGAATGAATACTAGGTCTTCATTCCCCGTCCCCTTTCGCTGTTAACTTTTGCGGATACTGAGGACGGTCGAGGCCGTAAAGCGGCCATAAATGGCGAGCGCGGTGCCGACCAGACCGGTGACGGCCTGGGCCGCCGTGATCGCCTGGTCGCCGAAAGTCTGAATGACGTCGGCCGGCAGTGAGACGCCGATTACCGGGGCGACGAGCGGCAGAACAGTGGCAGCCGCCGTGATGATGGTTCCCCAGAGGGTCTTTGATTGCGCCCACCATTTGGCGCTGTCGTCGGTCGTGTCGGTGGTCGATGTATTGCTCATTGTCGTCTCTCCTTTTGCGTTTTGAGCGGGCTCCATCAGTCCGCGGATGATGCCGTCGGCAGCGGCCCACGATTTGCCGAGGTCCAAGGTTGCGTCGACGCGTTTCAGCCAGCCGCGGCCGAAGCGCCAGAAATGAGGAAGTGCGCGATAGCGGGCGCTGCGAATGTCGGCGTAGGACTCGATGAGATCGACGACGTTGCGCGCACCGATGGCGCCGAGCGTCTCGGGGCCGATCTCGCCGTCGACCGTTGCGCCGACGGATTGCTGCAGCATACGGATCGCAGCGCCGACGCCGTGATTGACCGCGGCATCGAAATGCATCAGCGCCAGCGGCGCGGTGAACGCGCCGCAATCGGCCGGCTCGAAATAGCGACGGTGATAAATGGTGGCGACGGTCGCGTCCGGAATGGATTTCAGTTCGGCGAGCAGCCGGTCGCGGGACGTGGCGTCGGCCGTCTGGCCTTTGAAGCTGGCGTACACTTCGAGCGTGATGCCCTTGTTCGTCGGCCCCCCAGGATCGTAGGCGTCGTCGGAAAATCCTCCCTCCATGTCGAGAACATGAGCGAGCGCTTTGGCGAAGATACCCGTGGCCGCTGAGGCCAGTTCGTTTTCGTCGTGCGGCCAACGCAGACCGAGCAGCCGCGCTTTGTCGTAACTCGCCACCGTCACGGCATCGCTCTGATTGCCGCCAAGGAGATACAGCTTGCCCGCGGCCTCGCCGATGACGAAGCCGATATGTCCAGCGGTCGGATCGTCTCCGCGCGAGAAAACAGCGATGGCGCCGAGACGTGCATCATCGAGCGGCGTGCCCCACTCAAGATAGGAGCGCGCAAGCAGTGAGCCTGTGTTGGAGATAGCTGCACGTTTCAACATGGCGCCGGCAAACGCCGCGCACCACGGCGTCGTTTCCGTTTTGACGTCGTCGTCGCCCGCGTCGCGGAAATAGCGCAGGATTTCCGGCGCGTTCGCATCACCGGGAATTTCGCGCACGCCGAGTTCGGCCCACGCAGCAGCAAGCCACGCCGGTTGGTCCATTTCAAATCCTTAATTGTCTATTCAAACACACCGTCATCCCGGCGCAGGCCGGGATCCAGACAGCAATTCGCATATGTTCTGTTGATACTTGTCTGGGTGCCGACCTCCGTCGGCATGACGGTGTTCTTGGTGGACCGTCTCAAACGGTCGCCGCGCGTGGCGCGCTGCGGCCGAAGATGACGTTGGTTTGATAGATTTTGACGGCGATACTCGATTGGACGCTGCCAAAGTCGGCGACCTGCTCGGATGCCGGATAGACGACGTCTGGCGTCGACGCCATCAGCGTGCGTTTGACCGCGGCTCCGTCGAGAATATCGACTTCATAGGTTTCACTCTCTTCGCCGAGCGGCACTTCCGGCAACTCCCAATTGTCGCCGCCCGTTCGGGTGCGCCGGACCCACGAGAGCCGAATGTCACCCGACATGCGCGTGCTTTTGATGTGTACGGGCGACAATGGCCGCAACCCGAGCGCTCGATACATGAACGGCAGAGTGACGTAGGATGCGTCGCCGATGTCGCGATTACCCGGACCGTAACGCCAGTTGAGCGTCAGCTTGCGTTCGCTTTCCAGCAGCGGAACACGCGCAACTGCGCCATCGAGCAACACGAATTGCGCACCAGTGGCGAGCGTTTCGGTCATCGCGCTTTCAGTTCCAAACTGACCGCGTAGCAAACCGCTCAAACGATAGGTCTGCGTATCGACAAGCTCCGCGATCTGAAATTGAATAATCTCCCATTCTCCGTTCGCGTTGCGGAGTGCGGCAAGATTTGCACCTGCCAGCATTGCGATGAGATCGACGGACGTGAGAGCCCCGTTCGTCAAACGAACGCGAAACGAGGCACGGTGATCGAGGCGGCCTTCGGGTCCTGACGGAACGTCATCGAGCGTCGCGCCGAGCGTCGCCGCCGCCTTCGCAACAGCTTTCAACTGATAGCCCGTATCCTGGGGCGACGCGAACAAAGCCACACTGCCCGGCCACGGCTTCTGCATCGTCGCGACATAACCTGACGACGCATCGAAGCCCGCGTTCCACTGCGGCAGATCCATCAGCGCGACGGACGGCGAGCCGATCTGCACAAGCGGCGGCGGCGTGGCCGTGCGCGCCGGAGTATCGATCTGATCGTACACGCTCGGATCGATGCTCAAAGCCTGGATGTCGCGGACACCGTGCTCCGAGACGTCGGTCAATCGCAACAAGCGAGTTTGACCGCCGATGTCTGCCGAGACGATATCGCCCGGCTCCAACGCAAGCGTCGACGGCGGCAGCTTGAAGGTTGCGGATTCGCGCGTTGCCCAGGTTTCGTAGAGCCAGCTCTCGGCAATCGAGCCTGCGAGCCCGTCGTCGAGAACGATCGGCAAATCGGCTTCCGCTACGCGACCGCTCGCACCAGTCAATCGGCGCGCTTCGGCGACGGCTTGCGGATAGACGATGGCATTCTGCATGAAGCCTTCGCGGGCGAAGGCGGCGTAGTCGCGCGGCGCCCACACAGGTTCGCCGAGATTGTGATAGGCGATCAGGGGGCCCACGGAGGAACCCTTGTTGATCGTGTCTGGTGCGGAGCTTTTGATGGTGCCCGGCGACTCCCCTGCGGGGAGCCGGCCGCCGGGCACGGAGGTTTTGATGGCGCCAAGCGACTCTCCTTCGTCGAGCCGGCCGCTTGGCGCAGGATTGTGTTTCGGCAGCCAGCGCGACAGCGCCTCCGTGATCAGCGACATGAACTGTCCTTTGAAATTTAAGGAAAGCGTTTAGCCACTCCGACCGTCATCCCGGCGAAGGCCGGGATCCAGCCAGCCCGCGATTAAGCAGATGTGGATCGTTGACTGGGTGCCGACCTTCGTCGGCATGACGGTGGTGGTGCTAAAGCATCCGCACTGAAGGCTTCATCGTGTCGCTCAACAGCAAATCGGTGATCGCCCAGACGAGCGCATCGGCGCGGTCGGGGCTGCGGCCGCGCATCGTGCCGTCGGCGCCGAAGGAACACATCTGATCTTCGAGCGCATCGAAGCGCCCGACGTGCACCACGCGGCCTTCCGCGTAGAGCGCCGCGACCGGCTCGGCGCGAACCCATTTTCCCCGCGTGGCGCGAACCTTGACGACGGGGAAATTCTCTCGAAACCTTTGCAACACCGAGATCACGAGATCGCCGCCCTGGTTGACTTCCGCCACCATGCGATCGGCTTCGTAATCATCGAACGCGCCCAGCGCCGCGTTCGCCCAGACTTCCGGCGTTCGGCCTTGGATCGTGCGATCGGCGAGAACATAAGCGCGCTTATCGACGCCCAATCCCGCCACGATAATTCCGCAGGCGTCCGATGACGCCGTCGCGGTGACCGGCGGATCGAGCGCGACGACGATGCGCTGCATTTCGCACGCGGCTT
>JAFECH010000115.1 GCA_018242255.1 Pseudomonadota bacterium
ATGCCACAACCGCCGGACCCTCCGTTAGAGCGCCTGAATTTCTTCGTGTTTACAATGACGGCGCTATTCGGCCTTGCGGGTGGGCCTTGGTGGTGCGTGGTCGGAAGCACTCTGCTTATTGTTGCATTTAGCTGGCCGCGATGGGAGCCGTTCTGGGAAAAGGTAAGGCTTCGCTCGGCTCGCCAGCAAAGAGGCATCGTCATAATGATGAGTTTATCGGTCGCGACCGGCGCGATTTTGTGCACATTAGCCTTCGCTCTGGGGCGCTTCTTCAGCTCGTTATCTCTTTAGCCCTAAACGCTGACAATAAGGCCTTGAAGAGATGTCGGCGACGACAGGAGTGCTCGATCCATGGTGAGACTGATTAGGCAATCGAGAGATCACATTCCCGCTGGGCCGTGGTGCTGCGTTTGCTATCGATCTGAAAATGGAGCGCGGCTCTCTTGATCAACGGAATATGTCGGCGAATGATGCCGACGTCGATGACGCAGTTGAGCACCGATACCGACGTTTGAAATAAGTGCGCGTATTGCTCAAGTCCTTCGCTCGATGATGCTCGTGATCTTGCTAATTTTTTGACGACGAGCGGCGCCACCTCAAAGATATCGGGCGGTAAATCCTCCAAGATTGAAACTTTGATCTCTCGTCTCTTTTTGCGTGCCAAGCGCGGCCTCTTGCTCGCTGGTTACTGTCGGATGCGTTCGGTTGATCCCCAACTTTTCGGATTAAAGCCGACAGGCTGGCCCTCGATCATTGGCTCGAGCCTAACACTCTTCAGGATGGGAGCTAGGCGTGGATCTACGTGGCGACGCAGGAGATTTTACGTGAGCCATCGAGTTGTTTTGTAATTGAAGAATGAAGATAAGAGCCTTACGCCGGCTGAATGCGCCACCCTGCGCGAAGGCCGCAAAGGTTGCGTCTGCTTGCGCGACAGGAACCACGCCCCCCTTTGAACTCATGTCTATCCTGTCTGCCGACAAGCTCACGCATTGGTAGGATGAGTCGTTGCGAACCCGAACTACGTCTTTGTTCAGAGTACTTGATTTCCCTGATTATGCCGCGCCCACATTTGCCTTCTGCTCGTCGAGCCAGGATAGAAGCTTGCGTATCTCTCGGTCCGTATAATGAACCAGCTCGACTTCCGAAGGAGTCTACATCAAGCAACGTCAAGCGTCGCGTGCCCCAATGAAGCGAAAACCGCTCTAATCGGGCTTCGCATCTAAGGCGAGATCGAGCTGGCCGTCCGCATCGGGTGCAAATTTCGAGACAGCGACGCCGACCAACCGAATGCCCTTCGAGACGGGATAGACGGATCGCGCAAGTGACAGACTAATATCGCGAAGCCGATCGCGCGTCGCGATGGGCGCCGTTACTGTGCGGCTTCGGGTGATAATCTGGAAATCCGTATATTTGATTTTTACCGTGACTGTCGCACCGAAGCTCTGGTTCTTCTCACACCAGACCCAGACATCATCGGCCATCTCAAGGATGCCCTCTTCGATTTCGGCTGGAAGAAAGCGGTCCTCGGGAAACGTTGTCTCCGAGCCCGACGATTTTCTCCGCCGGTTCGGCTCGACGGGACGATCATCCTCGCCGCGCGCGATTGCATAATACCACCCGCCGGATTTACCGAAATGCTGCTGGAGGAATTCGAGGGACTGCGCGCGAAGATCGGCACCAGTGTAAATCCCGAGCGCGTTGAGCTTCTCGGCTGTCACAGGCCCAACCCCGTGAAACTTCTTGACGGCTAAAGCTTCAATGAATTCTGCTCCGCGCTGGGGTGGAATGATGAACTGGCCGTTGGGCTTGCGTATATCGGAGGCGAGCTTGGCCAAAAACTTGTTGTAGGAAACGCCCGCTGAAGCCGCGAGGCCGGTCTCGGAGAAGATCCGAGAGCGAATTTCGGTGGCAGTATCGGCAGCCGTGGGCAGGCCACGCAAGTTTTCCGTCACGTCGAGATAGGCTTCGTCGAGAGAGAGCGGTTCAAAAAGCGGCGTATACTCGGCGAAGATTTCTCGGATCTGGTGCGAGACGGCGCGATAGACCTCAAAGCGTGGCGGTACAAAGATGAGATCCGGGCATTGCCGCAGCGCCGTCGTTGAAGCCATCGCCGAGCGCACGCCGAACGCCCGAGCTTCATAGCTCGCGGCTGCGACGACGCCGCGTTTAGCACCATGTCCGACTGCGACGGGCTTGCCGCGCAGATCAGGATTATCTCGTTGCTCGACTGAGGCGTAGAACGCGTCCATGTCGACATGGATAATCTTGCGGATAACTGTCTCGCCCATATCGAGCACCTAACACATCCAAGCTAGGACTGAGAAACCGCGCTATCCACCACTGGTTGTCGGTGGGCAGAGTCACTGCGAACCGGGTCTTGCGAAGTTAGCAATTCAAGCAGCACGATGTTCATTCTAAGCCAGGGTACCGATCGGTGCACATCCTAGGTGGCTTCGCAGCGAAAGCTGCCGAGGACGAGTTACGGCATAGCGCGCCGCACATAGAAGAAATGTCCCAATTGCAGACATTCGGGTCGAAAGCAGAGCCACAGCTCGGCACGCGTCGGGTGGTGTCGGCTATAGGTTTAGGAGCGGACGTCGCTGACATTTGGGCGAAGTCTCTTCGTGACCCAAGGTGGACGTCGGCCACCGTCACCTGCGAAGCCTGTTCTCGTATCCTCCGGGCTCCCCCACATGGCGGTTGACTTGAGTGGTTCCCCGAAAAGAGGGCTGTCGGGTCAGAAGGTTCTTTGTTCGCGCCTCTACCTGCTTCCGTCAGCTTTCAATCGGCATCGCGGCAGCCTCTTCAAGGCCAGCCGCCGCTTGAATGGCAAGCCCGCGAGCTGCTTCTTGTGAATCTTGAAATTCCTCAAGCGCATACAGCTCGCCCCACCGCAGAGTGAAGACGTGGAGACCACGATTGACGTACGCGTTGCCGTTGAGCAGCGTTGCGGTACTGTCCCATTCGGCAAATGCGGTGGTGTGCCATGGGCTACCCGTGACCCAGACGTTATTCACGTGAATATTGAGGTTGGGCAGCACGCGTCCCATACGCTCGAACCAGCGGCGCAGTCCCTCTTTACTGTGGCGCTCGCCAGCGAGCGCGTGTGCGCCGGAGACGCGGTGATGGACGCGCGTCGCAGCAGGTTTAACAGCCTCATCCCAGCGATGGTTGTTGACGTGTTCGAACGTCTTTCGAATATTTTTCTTCACAATAGCGCTGTAAAGCATGGGCCTTCTTCCGACTTTTTCGACGTTTACTCGTTGCATTCAGTTCATCTCAGATCGCGCAATCAGCACTTTGCAATTGCGCGTGAATAGGCGGGTCGGGCTTTAAGGCTCGCCACCCAGGACAGTATTGCGTCTCGCCCTTCAAGCAGCCCGATGTCATGAGCCCACGCCATCATGGAACCGTTGAGTATGTCGGCTGCTGTGATTTTGTCCCCAACGAGAAAAGATCGCTTCGAAAGGTGGCGTTCCATGTATTCAGCAATATCATCGAAGGGCGTCAGCGATGGGCCCAGCCCGAGCATAGGGATGCCGCGAGCACTGGCCTTCTTCGCTCTTACCTGCTCCAATATAGCCGGCTCCAAGGTGCCAGCCGAAAATGCCATCCAAGTGCAATAATCTGCCCTGAGCATCCTCTCCGATGGCGAAGGAGCCAGATCCGCCTCTAGAAATCGATCCGCAAGATAAAGGCAAATTCCCGACGACTCGAAGACGACTGTTTGGTCGATTTCGAGGGCTGGCACTTTTCCAAGCGGATGGACGGCTAGATAACGCTTTCTCTTGTGCGCGCCTAACCAAAGGCTGACGACGCTCAATTCATATGGAACGCCGATTTCTTCAAGCAGCCAACGCACTCTGACGGCCCGTGTGCCGGGTGCAAAATGCAGGCAGATTTTATTTACGTTAGCTTGCGGGCTCGGGAGCGCCATTGCTATTCGGTCCTTTCGCGCCTGCAGACTTTGCTTCGTGCAGCGCTGAGCGCGGTGAAGGCACTACTTGGATCCAGATTCAGTTGGTGATGGGACCGCGACCACATGGAACGGAAGCTCGGGCGGTCCATTTTTTTTCGCATCAAAAAGGTGCTGGAGTTGCCCTTCGGTTGCAAACACCTTGCCGTCGGAAACGGCAACACCCGTGGGTCCAGCCAAGCCACCATCAAGCTCTTTGATCTCAGCCTTATCCCCGGCCATTGTCACAAGGTCGATTGTTCCGCCGCCCTCGGCCAACAAAAACCTTGAGCCATTAAATGTGCGTAGCCCATCGGGTAAAACGAGCGGCCGAGGCGTCTCCAGCTTTGTGATGGTGCCTGCCGCGCCACCTTTTTGATCGACCCGGTACAGTTCTCCCTTGGCAAAATTGGTGACGTAAAAGTTCCCATCATCACCTATCGCGATTCCGTCCAAACCGGCACCATTAGGGGGTGGGGCAAAGCGCGGATCCTCTGCCCAGACCTCAAAGTTCTCGCTGCCCGGTTTGAGCTTCAGAATCTGCGGCGCCAGCGAATTCGTGACGTAGACATTTCCCTGAACATCAATGGCGATATCGTTGCAAAGTGACGGCGCACCCGGCAGAGGTATGTTCTTCCGTCCGTCACCGCTTTCGAGATCAAACCCCAGAAGATGACTTCCTTTGACCGCACTTGGACCTGCAATGCCCATAAAGGACGCATCATTTGAACAGACCCACAGCAGCTTATTTTTTTCGTCTGCCAAGACACCAAAGGTCGAGCGGCTGTTAAAGGCGCCCGGTTTTATCCATTGCTGGGCTTTAGCCGCGCCAGGTTTAATCCGCCAGATCCCGCCCGAAGTCACGCTGCTCCCGTAGAGATTGCCTTGTGCGTCGACCGATATGCTTTCCGGAAATGTTGCAGTTCCAGGAAGCTCAATGCGTCTCACGCTTTCCGCCGATGCGGCGCTCACACTGAAAGCGAGGAGAAGGGTGGCGTAATTTGCGGCTAGCTTGATCATGGAAATTCCTCGGCGAAAGCAATTCGCGATCTCGGATAGATGATATGCGACCTTTATTTTGTCAACACGACTGTGATCAACTTTTTTGCTATCAAACCCCGCCTGCC
>JAFECH010000116.1 GCA_018242255.1 Pseudomonadota bacterium
GGAAACCTCGACCATGTTGGCAGGTGGACAGACGAGAGAGCGTGCATATGAGGCCAACGCCCCCCCTACGCAAGAGCTTTTTGTGCCTTGCGCCAATTTTTTTTAGCCCTGGTGCGCCAGCGGCTTAACGAGACGTTTTGTGACGCCTCGCTTGCCGGCTTCTGCTGTCATTGAAGCGAAGGCCAGTTGTGAAATTTCTGCTAATTTTGATCGTCCGGCTTGCCGAAAAATTGGTTCAGCAGCTTCTTGGCTTTCCTTTTCGTCTTTTCGGTCTGCGGATCGTCCTCGCCCTTCTTGCCGAAAAGTGAATCGACGATTTCGTCGGTATTTTTCCCTTTGAGCTTTTTGCCGATGTTCTTGATGGCATCCATCGTCTTGTTGGGGTCGGCGAGCACGCCGTTGAGATCGGGATGGTAGCTCGGATGGTCCCAGGAACCGGTAATCCTGACCGGAACCTCTATCCCGGAGGCCTGCGCGTCGCCCCCTTGGCCTTCGAGCGAGGCGATGAGCTTCGGCTTTACCGTATAGTCGAGTGTCCGCTGGGGCATCTGGATGACGCCGCTTCCGGTCGCGCGCAGAAGCGGGCTGACAAGCTGCAGATCCTGGTTTTGCGCAACGCCGTTCGTGACGGTAAATGTAGCGGCAAGCGCGCTGAAATCCGTTTTCTCCGTCGGTGACGTTCTGAGCGCGCCGAAGTTGCCCTGCGACAGTCCGCGCAGCGCTCCCGGCAGATTGAAGCCGACGATGGCGCCGTTCGAGAACTGGAACCCGGCGTTGCCGTTGAGGCTCTCGATCAGCTGCAGCTGGCTGGCGCCGTTCGCCGCAAGCTGCAGCTTGACGTTAGCGTTCCCCGAAACCCAGCCGAAGTTAGCGGCATCCTTCAGGAACGGCAGCGCCGACACGTTGTCGAGATTGAAATTCGCTCCGATATTGGCGGTGCGTGTGGAGCCGTTGAGCGTCACCACGCCGTGACCACGGCCTTCGTAAAGTGCGACGTCTTTGAACGTCGCTTGCATCACTCGATTGTTGACGGCGAGATCGACCGACGATTGCCCAATCGAAACATTTTTGAAATGCAGCTTGCCGACGGAGAGGTGCGCTTTGCCGTCTGCTAGGCCTAGGAGCGTCAGGTTAAGGCGCTCGCTCGACCAGCCGGCGCGCTGTTCGACGCCGTAAACCTTGGTGCCTTGCTTCTGCAGAAGCTTCTGGATCTCGTCAGGCTGGGCCGAGGGGCTTTCGGTCGGCGCGGCAGCAGGTGCTGGTGCGGTCGCCGGAGCATTCGCACTCTCGGTTGCCAGCGTGCCGACGACGGCGTTCGTCAGATACTTGTTAAGGTCAAGCGCTGAGATCGCGAGGTTCGCTTCGACGAACGGCCTGACGCCGCCCGTCGTCACTTTGATTGTACCTTTCGCCGTTTCGCCGTCGAGCGCGAACGTCGCGTTCGAGAAGACCGTGACGTTGTCGGCCGTTTGCAGCTTGCCGACGATAGACAGCGGCCCAAAGCCGGTGACTGGCGGGAGCTTTGAACCGAACCATTCCGCGAGCTGGCGGGCAGAATCGGCCTTTGCCGAGACCTGGCCATCGAGAACCGCACCGTTTTGGACAGTCAGATCGCCGTCGTAGGAGGCATTGATCAGACCATTCTTCGTCGAGAACACCAGATGTGCGGGCGCATTCATCAGCAAGCCGCGCACGTTTTCGATTTTACCGTCGAAATCGACACGCTGGTCGCGCCACACGAGATTGCCGTTTGCGAGGAGCGGACTTTCCAGCGACGGCAAGCCAAGCTTCACATTGACGCCTGAGACTTGCGATTTGCGTCCGGTTCGATCGTCACTGAAGCGGAAGGTTCCATCCTCGATGCTAACGTTGTCGAGCTGCACATTCGAAATAGCCGGAATGGCGGACGGATTGCCATCGCCCTCGGCTGCCGCAACATCGAAAGCACCGGCGTCTCGCAGTGTGCCGACTCTCTGCAACGCGGCGACTTGCGTCGGCGCGCGATTGGCTGCGAACTTCCAATTGTTCCGTCCGTTTTTATCGATGTGGAAATCGAACACCGGCTGGCGGAGCGTCACCGCATTGATTTTCGGCCGCTGGTGCAAAAGCGACATCGGCTCGACGCTGACCAGAAGCGCTTTGGCATGAAGCAGCGTGCCGTCCATGCCGGCCGGCGCGGACAACGAAACGTCATGCAGCGAGACGCCGAGTTCAGGGAAAAACGCGAATGTCGCCGGTCCGGCGATCACGAGATCACGGCCGGTCCGCGCTTTGATTTGTTCGGTGATTTTTTGCCGGATGAAGTCGCTCGGCGGATTGAGCACCAGATAGCCCACGCCCGCTCCGCCGACAAACAGTACGACCAGAAAGAAATAGACCACACCCATGAGCAAGCCGCCTCGCCGGCGTGGCGGCGGCCTGCGCGGACTTCCCGGTGGCGGCGGTCCGCGGCGCGGTCCCGAACCGAGAGGCGCGCGCTCGAACGCCGGCCTCTGAGCTGCAAACGGCGGCAGTGGCGGCGGAGCGGGCGGAGACGGATATTGGGAAGACATTCAGTTCCTCGTTGTCGTCGGCGTCGAGCGCCGCGCACAAAGCACGCGAAATATCGCGGCGAATTATGTCACTGGCGGGCCGCCGGATGCGGCGCAGGGTCTGTCGCCATTGTGCGCGATTCCCCATGGCGATGTCGAAGTCGCGTGTCCTGCACCCCCATCAGGGAGAGTGCAAGTGCGCGGAAGCAAGCGAAAACCTCCACGCGCATGGGCATGAGTGCTTGGTTGTATCGACTCATGAAACAGCAAGAAATCACCATGACGCTGCCCATGTTGCGTCACCGCTGCGCGCGATGTTCGGCAAATGTTCATCAAAACGCCTCTGCGGCACCCCCCGCGCACGAGCGTTGGCGTTGCGACGCTCGTTATTGCGCTTTTCCCACTCATTGCACATGCGCTGCCCGGTGACGATGGCCAGCCCGCAATCGTCACCGGTATCGGGCACGTCATCGATGGCGACACGCTCGATGTCGGGGTAACCCGCATCCGCCTCGAAGGCATCGACGCGCCGGAAATCGCGCAGACATGCCAAACCGCATCGGGCGAAACGTGGAACTGCGGCGTCGCTGCCGCAGCCATGCTGCGCAAGCTCGCGGAACATCGAGAGCTGATGTGCGAACGCAAGGGCACGGACCGCTATCGGCGCGTGCTCGCAACCTGTTTCGCCGACGGTGTTGATATCGACGAAGCGATGGTGCGCTCGGGCCTCGCGTGGGCCTTCGTTCGCTATTCCACGAGGTATGTCGCCGTCGAAACAGCAGCACGGAGCGCCAAGATCGGCGTGTGGCAGGGCGCAGCTGAAGCGCCTTGGGATTTCCGTCGCAACGAATGGCAGGTTGCCGAAACAAGCGCGCCGAAAGGCTGTGCGATCAAAGGCAATGTCTCATCCCGTGGCCGCATTTTTCATATGCCGTGGGATCCTTGGTACGATCGGGTCAAGATGGAGCCGGGCAAAGGCAAACGCTGGTTCTGCTCTGAGCAGCAAGCCATCGAAGCAGGCTGGCGGCCCGCCTCAGCGAATTAGCGAGCGACCCAAAAAGAAATCCCGCCGCTTTGCAGCGGCGGGATCTCAATTATTCTGAAGAGGTCGTTAGTCCCGTGGATCGCCGCGTCCCGGAGGCGGGCCATCGTAGCCCTGGTCATCGGGACCGCCATCATCCGGACCGCTATCATTAGGCCCGTCGGGACCGTCGTCGTATTGGCCGGCACCCTGCGGCGGAGGAGGCGGTGCAGCCCCATTGCCGCGAGCCAGAAGCGGCGTGATCCGGCGGACGGCGACACGACGATTGAGTCGTTCCGGCGCCTGCGTAGGAACCTTCAGATATTGTTCGCCGTAGCCCTGGGTCGTGAGATTTTCGAAGGGAATCTGGAATTGCTGCGTCAGCACTTCGGCAACTGATTCCGCGCGCCGGTCGGAGAGCGAAAGGTTGTCCTCCTGCGAGCCGACCGCATCCGTATAGCCTTCGATCATGAACACCTCGTTCGGGTTCCGATGGATGATACGGCGCATAGCGCGCGCGATACGATCAAGCTTTTCGTACTCGTCCGGATTGACTTCCCAGGAGCCGAAATCGAACGTGATGTCGTCGAGGTCGACGCGGCGCATGCGGTCGCGAAGCGCAGCCGTCGCCCGGATTTCGTCGAGCGTATAGCCGCCGCGGAAGTCTTCGACCGGCGGTGCGCTGAGAGCATCGTAGACATCTTCGTCGCTCGCGCGTTCGTAGTCGACGATGTACTCGTCGCGCGGAATGGTCACCCGTGGCGGCGGGACGTCGAGCACCGAATTCAGGATCGCGGCTCCGGCCACGACGCCGACACCGATGCCGATTCCAGCCGCGAGATCTCGGCCGAAGTTGTCATGGCGGCGGCGGCGATTGTCGATGATGATGAAGTCGCGCCCGTCCGGTCCACGGCGATACCTGCGAATGAGCTGCCCATTCGCGTCCGTTTCCGAATAGATCTTGTATCCGCCCGGGCGGTCGATCACGGCGATGTTGGTGCCGCCTTTGCCTTTCTGGAAGCGAGCATTCGGCGCGACGCGCCGTAGCCGCTCGGTGTCGTCGTGCTGGATAAAGACGCGATTGTTCTCGCGATAGATACGGCGCTTTCCGGGCTCCTCGATGACGACACCCTTGCCACCGTCGAATTTCACTTCCTTGCGTTGACCGCGCATTGCCTCGAAACGGCGCTTGGCTTCGGCCGCCGTCTGCGGCTTGTTCTGAGCCGCGAAATTGGGCGTGACAGGCCTGTTCGGCTGTCCCGGATTGATGACGGGCGCAGGCTGTGTCCCCGGCGGGACGTGCTTCCAGCCCTGCTTGGCCGGCGGGTTCTGCGGAGGAGGTCCGTTGCTCGGTCCCGCGTTCTCGCCGCCGAACTGTTTGTTGAATTTCTGCTGGCCTGCGTTCTCATGCTTGTGGTGCTGCTGCTGCTGCTGTTGTTGTTGGGGAACAACCGCGTTATTGAAAGCCGGCGGTTTCGGTTGCTGCG
>JAFECH010000117.1 GCA_018242255.1 Pseudomonadota bacterium
GACAAGCGGAGCACCCGTGCCCGTTTCGCCCTTCGTCGGATCGCCGTCGACGACCTTCCACAGTTCCTTACCCGTCTTCGCGTCGAGAGCGACGAGAGCGGTATCAGCCTGGTGGAGGAAGATCTTGCCGTCAGCGTACTGCACGCCACGGTTGACCGTGTCGCAGCACATGACCGGAATGACGGACGGGTCCTGCTTCGGCGTGTACTTCCAGATGATCTTCTGCTCGTGAGCCAGATCCAAAGCATAGACGATGTTCGGGAACGCCGTGTGGACGTACATGACGTCGCCTACGACGAGGGGGCCGCCTTCATGGCCGCGAAGAACGCCCGTCGAGAACGTCCATGCGACCTTCAGCTGTCCGACGTTTTCGGTATTGATCTGATCGAGCTTGGAATAGCGGTGACCGCTATAGTCGCCCGACTGGATGGCCCAATTGTTTGGGTCTTGCGAGAGTTTCATCACGTCCTCGTTGGCCCAAGCTGGCGACGAAACTGCCAGCAAAGCAACGGCGGCCGTGGAACTTGCCCACTTCCTCATTACTTCCTCCATATGCTACCGTCGCTTGTATGCGACGCAGCTGAGCCCACTCGGCCGTCGCCGGAGGGATGAAAGGAAGTCAGAAGAGAGGGGTTGCAAGCGTGGAAAGCTCAACCGCTCAACTGTCTCCTTCATCCCCCCGACTTCTGAGTTGATGAAAGAGACACGCCTCTCCCGTGGCAGGAACACGAATACATCCCTACCGCGGCCTCACTCAGAGAGTGAGGACATCAACGCAGTAGGAATCATCAGCCATCGGGGCGGTTTTACGGGAGATTCCATTCCCGGATCGGGAACATTGAGCAAGGACATCACGAAGTCAATGCAAATTGTCACGTCGGCGCGAACATTCGTGATTGACAGTGAGAGGCCGACGGAGCAGCGGCGAATATTTTAGACCGACGCTGCGCACCGCGCGATCAATAACACCCGCAATTCACCGCGCACGGATTATATTCCTGCGCCTAACGGCCAATTCACTTTGGATTGCTCTTCAGAAAATCGATGATCTGCTTGCGCGTCTCTGCATCGCCGACGCCGCTGAACGGTTTCATGTTGTTGTTCGGAACGACCGCATTCGGATTGGTAATGAACTTATCAAGCGACGCTTCATCCCACGTGATACCCGAAGACTTCATTGCGGTCGAATAGTTGAACCCCTCCACCGAACCGGCCTTGCGGCCGACGATGCCGTGCAGGTTCGGTCCAAGTCGATTGTCGCCCTCCTTCCACGAATGGCAGGTCCGGCAATTGTTGTTGAAAGCCTGCGGCCCAGCCTCTTCCGCAGCCGAGGCTGCAACAACGCACAAGGGTAAAACCGCAATTGCAAATCCAACGATCATCGAACGCATAAAATCTCTCCTCCCGGTCGCGAGGGAACGCGCCGGATTGTCTTTTTTCGAAATATCTCCCAGTCCGCCAACGCAATGAACGGGGTGCTGTTCCGCCTCACAGAGATTGGATGAACGCTCGGGTAAAAGCCCCGCCCAAGAGCCTCCGACGCATGATCGGTTCGCGATTCTGATGCCTCGTCGCGCGATGCTATGCTTGATCCCGCCAATGCCCGGATTTGGATTCCAGACCGCGCACACAACACGCTGATTTATATTGATATTTCAGATTCATGTGGAGCCGTGCCACATCGCCGCGCAAGTGGCATTCGGTTTCCGTTTCGGCTACAGTATAAGCACTGGTTTTCCATCGGCCGCTGGTGCGTATCACCCCCGCCGATCTCATCCCGGAAAGAGCTGACTTTGACCGACAATAACGACGAAGAAAATCCGGCTGGCCGCGAGCCGAGCGACATCCGCCCGATCTCGATCTCGGACGAAATGAAGCGTTCGTATCTCGACTACGCGATGAGCGTCATCATCTCCCGCGCACTGCCTGACGTGCGCGATGGCTTGAAGCCCGTGCACCGCCGCATCCTGTTCGCGATGAACGAGCTTGGGCTCGACTGGAACAAGAAATACGTCAAGTCGGCGCGCATCGTCGGCGAAGTGATGGGCAAGTATCACCCGCACGGCAACCTTGCGATCTACGACGCGCTCGTGCGCCTCGCGCAGGATTTCTCCATGCGCGTGCCGCTCGTCGACGGCCAAGGCAACTTCGGCTCGATCGACGGCGATCCGCCCGCTGCCGAACGCTACACGGAATCGCGCCTCGCCAAGGTCGCGGGCTTCATGCTTGACGATCTCGACAACGACACGGTGGATTTCCGCGAGAACTACGACGGACAATTGAAAGAGCCGTCGGTACTTCCCGCCAAATTCCCCAACCTGCTCGTCAACGGCGCAGGTGGTATCGCCGTCGGCATGGCGACGAACATCCCGCCGCATAACCTCGGCGAAGTCATCGATGCCTGCATCGCCGACCTCGACAATCCTGAGATCGGTCTCGAAGACCTCACTCAGATCATTCAAGGTCCGGACTTCCCGACGGCCGGCATCATCCTAGGTCGCGGCGGCATCCTCAATGCTTACCATAAGGGCCGCGGCTCGATCATCATGCGCGCCCGCGTCAAGGTCGAGAATATCCGCAAGGACCGCGAAGCACTCATCGTTTCCGAGATCCCCTATCAGGTCAACAAGCGCACGCTGATCGAAAAGATCGCCGACCTCGTCCGCGACAAGAAGATCGAAGGCATCTCCGACCTTTGGGATGAATCCAACCGCGAAGGCATCCGCATCGTCATCGAGCTGAAGCGCGATGCCGTCGCCGATGTCGTGCTCAATAACCTCTACAAATATTCCGACCTGCAGACGACGTTCGGCGCCAACATGCTGGCGATCAACGGCGGCCGTCCGGAAAGCCTGAACCTCAAGGATTTCATCTCTGCCTTCACGACGTTCCGCCAGGAAGTCGTAACGCGCCGCATCAAGCACCTGCTGAACAAGGCCCGTGATCGCGCCCACGTCCTCGTCGGCTTAGCCATCGCCGTCGCCAACATCGACGAAGTCATCAAGCTCATCCGCTACTCGGCCTCGCCCGCCGAAGCCAAAGAGCAGTTGATGGCGCGCGACTGGCCCGCGAAAGATATGACGCCGCTGATCGAACTGATCGCCGATCCGCGCCACAAGGTGTCGGCCGAAGGCACGTATCGCCTCTCCGAAGAGCAGGCCAAGTCGATCCTAGAGTTGCGCCTCGCCCGCCTCACCGCTCTCGGCCGTGACGAAATTTCTGATGAGTTGAACAAGATCGCGACCGAGATCAAAGAATACCTCGCGATCCTTGCTTCACGCGCCCGCGTCGTCGACATCGTCAAAGGCGAGCTGCAGTCGATCAAGAACGAGTTTGCGACCCCGCGCAAAACCGAGATCATGGATTTCGACGGCGACGTCGAAGACGAAGATCTCATTCAGCGCGAAGATTGCGTCGTCACCGTCAGCCACAAGGGCTACATCAAGCGCGTGCCGCTTGCCGCCTACCGCGCCCAGCGCCGAGGCGGCAAAGGCCGCTCCGGCATGTCGACGCGCGACGAAGATTTCGTCACCCAGTTGTTCGTGACCTCGACGCACACGCCCGTGCTGTTCTTCTCCTCGCGCGGCATGTGCTACCGCATGAAGGTCTGGCGCCTGCCCGCGGCCTCGCCGCAATCGCCAGGCAAGGCGCTCGTCAACCTGCTGCCGCTGGAAGAGGGTGAAGTCATCACCTCGATCCTGCCGCTGCCGGAGGATTCCGAGACATGGGGTGACCTCGAGCTGATCTTTGCGACCCGTTCCGGCAACGTCCGCCGCAACGCGCTCGCCGATTTCGAGAGCATCAATCGCAACGGCAAGATCGCGATGAAGCTCGATGAGGGAGACCGCATCGTGCAGGTCGCCATCTCGACGCCGAACCAGGACGTTCTGCTGACCAGCGCGGAAGGCCAATGCATCCGCTTCTTGATCTCCGACGAGATCCGTCTCTTCAAAGGACGGGACTCAACCGGCGTTCGCGGCATCAGGCTCGACGACGGCGATGAAGTGATTTCGATGGCGATCCTCAATCATTTCGAAGCGCCCGCCGAAGAACGCGCGGCCTACTTGAAGCAAGCGAGCGCCCTTCGCCGTTCGGAAGATGCCGAGGACGCCGAAACTGTTCCAGCCGAAGCCGACAGCGAAGAAGTCAGCGGCGAGGCCGTGACGCTGTCGCCCGAACGCTTTGCAGAGATGCAGGCAGCCGAGCAGTTCGTCCTGACGGTATCGAGCAAGGGCTTCGGCAAACGCTCGTCATCTTACGAGTTCCGCACCTCGGGCCGCGGCGGCAAGGGAATCGTCGCGATGGTCGCGAACGAACGCAACGGCCGCTTGCTTGCCTCGTTTCCGATCGGCGAGAACGATCAGATCATGCTGGTGACGGACGGCGGCCAGCTCATTCGCTGCCCGGTGCACGACATCCGCATTGCCGGCCGCAACACCCAAGGCGTTCGCATCTTCAAGACCGACGCGGAAGAAAAGGTCGTCTCGGTCGAGCGCATCACCGAGGAAGAAGCCGACGAATCCCAGGAAGCCGTCAGCGAGTAACGGGCTCTGCCGACGCACAACACTGTCATCCTCGGGCTCGTCCCGAGGATCGATCCAGCAGCCAAACTAACTCTTCGTCGACATGTCGGTGTTGATGCTTATTCGCTGAGATGCGCGCCACAAGATGTTGCAGGGAAAGGCGCGCCACATCCTCGGTCATCCCGGCGCAGGCCGGGATCCAGTCAAGCGGCAAAATAAAAGAAATCCGTTAGCGGATAACCGGCAACCGTCCGTTGCCATGAGCTGCGACGATAGCCTCGCTCATCGGGCAGCGCTCCAGCAGCGCACGCCAGTCGCGCACGACGATCTGGAAGCGGCCCCGCCGCTCGATGATCCGCGCCGAGTTAAAGGCAGAGAACGTCCGCGAGATCGTATCGGCGTTGAGCGACAGATAATCGGCAATACTGTAACGCGACAGCGGCAGCTCGTACGCAATC
>JAFECH010000118.1 GCA_018242255.1 Pseudomonadota bacterium
AGAGGCGCGCAACAATTGCCAAGCGCTTCTCATTTTCCGCACGGCGATCGAGCTTATCGGGATTGACGCCGGCTTCCACCAGTGCCTTCGCAAGCCGATCCAAGACGGTTGGATCAACGTGCTGATACTGCGCTGTGTTGCCGTGGAAGTCTGAGGTCAACTGGAGCGACATCGCGTGAGACCTTCCCTTTTCTAACCACTGCCCTGGCCGATGTGATTTGGATCAATGCGGATCCGTGTCCGGCTGGCGTGATCGAAAAGTACGGAAGCGAGCTGCGCTGCTCCATTCTACGAGGGTTTTGGATCCTACATCGTCAGATTAGTCGGCTCATACTTTCGTATGAACTTGGCGGTCGGGCGTTTAATACGATGGCGCCAAATGATCTTCTTGGCGCTTGATCTTGCCAAGATTTATGTTCGAGACGTTCCGTGCGCTTCGACAATTTATGATGCGAAGGGGGAATATTCTTTGGCGCGTTTGGTGGCAATGTCAGCGTCATGAGGGCTGCCCAGGAGCGCTCATCCTCGTTAACTGCTCGAAGTAAAGGGTTTGTCAGGACCATCTTTGCGCCCGTCCCCTCCGCGGGTGTTGTCCCCCCGAAGATGTTCTGACGTTCCAAGCGCGCCGGTCTGAACGCAGCCGGCGCGCTTTTTCGTTTCAAGGGCGCTGTCCGAAGGGCCGATACGTTACAAACCAGCGTATAATTTAAAATCGAGGGCAGAAGCGGCAACTTGGGTTGGCAAGCGCGGTTCAATCCGCGTTAATCTTTCGAAAAGGACTGCCGAAGTGTCGCAAACACCCTTGATCAGCATCATCGATGACGATGAGGCGGTTCGCGTGGCGACCGAGAGCCTTGTGCGGTCTCTCGGGTTCGGTGCGACTACGTTCGCGTCAGCGGAGGATTTTTTGAATTCGGCCCGGTTGCAGGAGATTTCGTGCGTCATTACCGATGTCAACATGCCCGGAATGACGGGCGTTGAACTGCAATCGCATCTCCGGGCGCAGGGCCACAATGTGCCGATGATTTTTATTACGGCGTTTCCGGAAGAACGGACACGGCAGCGCGTGAATGCCGCTGGCGCGATCGGCTTTTTGAGCAAACCATTTGATGGTGGCGCCATGATTCAGTGCCTCGATAAGGCACTGGGACGATATAGCGAGCCTACGCGCCACTGACTGCATCGTCTCTGGTCTTAGGAATTAATCGGCGGCAGATCGTTTGATCTGCCGCCGATTGCGTCTTGGGCTCTTAGCCCTGGCTTGTGGTCGGAACGGCGACGAAGCGATCGCCCTGTGCCGTCTTCAACTGCATAAGAACGGCGCGTTTGTTCGCATTCTTCGCAGCACGCAAGGCTTCCTTGACATCGGCGGGGCCGGAAACCGACTTGCCGCCAACGGATAGGATGACGTCACCCTGCTGGATGCCTTTTTCGGCTGCCTTGCCTTCCGGATCGACATTCATCACGACCGCACCGTGCGTACCGGCGCCGTCCACCTGATCGGCGGGAGCCAGCGTCATACCGAGCTTGAAGTCGCTCTCGGAGCCTTGGTCATTCTGAGCCGTCTTGCCGTCCGGGTATTTGCCGACGTGAAGGTCGACGCTGTGCTTCTCGCCATTGCGGATGTAGGCGATCTTGATCTCTGAACCTGGCGATACCGCAGCAATGGTGCGAGCAAGATCGCGGCCGTCTTTGATCTCATGATCATTGACCGAGACAATCACGTCTTGCGACTTCAATCCGGCGCGAGCGGCTGGGCCGCCATCCTGCGGTTCGTCGACAAGAGCGCCCTTGGCTTCCTTCAGACCCAGGCTGTCAGCGATGTCGGGCGTGACAGGCTGGATGGAAACGCCGATCCAACCGCGGGTGACGTGGCCGCTCGTGCGAAGCTGCTGAGCGACGTATTTCACTGTTTCGGCCGGGATATCGAACGCGATGCCGACCGAACCACCGGACGGTGAAAAGATGGCCGTATTCACGCCAACGACTTCGCCGTTCTGATTGAACGTCGGGCCTCCGGAGTTGCCCTTGTTGATTGGGGCGTCGATCTGGATGAAATCGTCGTAAGGACCGGAGCCGATGTCGCGCCCATTCGCCGAGACAATACCGGCCGTGACCGTGCCGCCGAGGCCGAACGGATTGCCCATGGCAACGACCCAGTCGCCGATTCGCGGAGATTGCGTCGCGAGGCGGACGTAGGGGAAGTCCCCGGAGCCGTCGACTTTCAGAAGCGCGAGGTCGGTCTTCGGATCCGTGCCGGCGACCTTGGCCTTATAGCGTTTGCCGTCGGTGGTCATGATCTCGACGCTCTTGGCGTGATCGACAACGTGGTTGTTGGTGATCAGGTAGCCGTCCGCTGAGATAAAGAAGCCCGAACCCTGCGCCTGCATCAGGTGCGGCTTTCCGTTATCCTGCGACTGAGGTCCGAACTGGAACGGGAGCCCTTGGAAAGGAGTGCCTTCAAAAGGATTCTGGCCCTTTCCGAATGGGTTGTTATCGGCGACCTGGTTGACTTCTTCAGCTTTCACGAACACCGAAACGACAGCCGGTTTCACGCGCTCGACAAGGTTCGCAAAGCTCGGCACGATCTGCTGCGGCGCACTCGGCGTGCTGACATCGGCGACCGGTGTCATCAAAGAATTCGGTGCCGGTTTATCTGCCGCAAAAACCGCGCCGGCGCCGAGGACCGCAATCATTGCGGCGCAGGCTGCCAATTTCGCTTTGTGGCGCGCGATCACGCGCCCGGCACCGGAATATTGCGGCGCGTTCATGTTGGTCTCATCCATTCGACGTCTTCCTGATTTTACGAGGAGCAGTGCGCGGGATTGGCACTGGCCCCGGGCTGGGGTTGACGCGAATTTGCCAAAGCCAAGCTTTCCGGAATCCGTCCAATGGCTTAAAAATCAGAAAGTAAAAGCCCTATTCCATTCGGCACAATTGTTCCGACGCAATCCGCTCTATATCGTGCAATCGAACAATTTCAGATTGTTTTGAGGAAGAAAGCCCTCCTGCAGAGGCACTATTTTTAAACCCATACAGGCATCGGTTCGCAGCGGCGGACAGGAGAGACGGCAATGGGACATCGACTTTATTCGTACAACGCAGCAGCTGAACACGATCCGATCATTCTGGCAGACATCGACGAAGCGGCTGCAGTTTATCCGGATCACGACATCGTTACGCGCCATTTCGAGAGGCCGTTGACGATAGGCGATTTCGTCAGCTCAATTGCAGAGGGTGCAGATGGACACGGAGGTCTGCCGACCTATCTGCGGATCACGTTGCAGGGCGACGCGGCTAAGATCCGCCGTCTGATGGCCGACAAGCCGCGCAAGGCACGCGTATCGAGGCACGAGTCTCACTGATCCATTTTGGTCGAAACGCTGGTTCTAACCCGGCGTTTACTGCGTCCAGATTTATCGCGCTCCAGCATTCGTCAATTTGATCTATTTCGTTGGCAAGTATGCTGCGATGCCCGATGAAGGGCTGCCTGACCAATAGATGGAGTGAGCCCCATGTCCGATCTCGTCGTCATCGTCTATCCATCCGAGGCAAAAGCCGAGGAAATGCGTACGAAGCTGTTCGATCTACAAAAAGAGTATCTGATTGAGATCAAAGATGCCGTGATCGCGGTCAAGCACGACGACGGCAAAGTGAAACTCAATCAGCTCATCAACACGACCGCGGCCGGCGCGCTTTCCGGCGGTTTCTGGGGCACGCTGGTCGGCATGATTTTCCTCATGCCGCTGCTTGGTGCCGCCGTTGGCGCTGCGTCGGGTGCGCTGGGCGGGGCGCTTTCTGATTACGGCATCAACGATGATTTCATGAAGGATCTCTCGGCGAGCCTGCAGCCGGGAAGCGCCGCGCTCTTCGTCGAGATCAAGAAGATGACGGAAGACAAAGTGCTTGAAGCGATCAAGGGCACTGGCGGCGTCGTGCTCAAGACATCGCTCGATCATACGAAGGAGCAGGCCCTGCGCGACGCTATTGCTACGCACGCTCCGGCGATCGCGACAGCGCAGCCTCCCGCTAGCTGACGGCTGGCGCTTCGCCCGATGGTTATCGAGATAGAAATTCATGATGCGCCGCGTCCGGAATTTTTCGGGCGGCGTATTTGTTTGCAAATGTTAGCTGCGGGACCGCGAGGCTCAGCCGAGTTATTTAGTTGAAGATGCTCCAGGGCGAGGTGACATCTTCGTCCTTAGGCTTGGCGCCCTTCTTATATCTCGACGTCGGGATTTTCACCGGCCGGCTATCCTCAACCACGCCGTCGACGAGCGTCGGCTTCGTCGCTACTCTTTTGTACCGATAGGCCGATTTCCGGCGGGGTAAGGCTGCGGCCGCGCTGGCAGTCGCAGTTCCTGGCGCGGCTGACATCGGCCACACGATCGAGCGGGCGATCATGGGATTGGCGGCTTTTGCTGCGGCCTTGGCAGCTAATGCCTTTTCGGCCGCGGCGTCGTAGGATGCTATCGTTTCGAGCTGGCTCTTCGGAACAAAGTGGACGACCTTGTAACCGCGATCGTGCAACTCTTTCAGGAGGTCGGGAAGCTGAGCTGCCGTCCAGGCATGAATGTCGTGCATCAGGATGATGCCCTTCTTCTGCTTGGCGAGTTGCGAAAGAATGTTCTGCTCGACGACTTTCGGGCTACGCGTCCGATAATCCTTCGAGTCAACGTCGATCCAGATGGAACCGATGTTGCGCGATTTCAGATAGGCTTCCGTTTGCTTGGTGGCGTTGAGGTAGGGAAAGCGAAAAAACGGCGCGATCGGGGTGCCGTTGGCTTTCGAATCGGTCGAGACCGCCGCTTCGATCTCCTGCTTGGCCTTTTCGAACGATATCGCGCGGATGTTCTTATGGGACCAGGTATGTGAGCCGACGGTGTTGCCGGCTGCTGCGACTTCCTTCACCAACTCTGGGTTGGCGAGCGCCATC
>JAFECH010000119.1 GCA_018242255.1 Pseudomonadota bacterium
CGCCGACATGCTTGCCGATCCGGTCCGGCTCAATTCTAACCTCGGCGCCTATACGAACTTCGTCAATCTTCTCGATCTTTCGGCGCTCGCGGTTCCGGCAGGATTCCGGGAGGACGGCATTCCGTTCGGCGTGACCCTCATCGGCCGGGCGTTTGCCGATGGCAAGCTCGCGACTATCGGCGATGCCGTGCACCGGGCGTTGCTCGACGCCAAGCTCGGCGCCACCGACGCAGCATTGGCCGACACGATGCGGGTCGCGGTCCGGCCGGCGAAGAAAAAAACCGTGCAGGTTGCAGTCGTCGGCGCGCACCTGAGCGGGCAGCCGCTCAACAGCCAGCTGACCGAACGCGACGCCATCTTCCGCGAGACATCGCGAACCGCAGCCGGCTATCGGCTCTATGCCTTGCCGGGGACGACGCCGCCAAAGCCCGGGCTCGTTTACGAAGGCACCGGACCCGGCGCCATCGAGGTCGAAATCTGGGAAATGGACGACAGCGCCTTCGGCTCGTTCGTGGCGTTGATCCCGGCTCCGCTCGGCATCGGTACGCTGGTGCTCGAAGATGGGCGGCGAGTCAAAGGCTTCCTGTGTGAGAGCCACGCCACTGTCGGCGCCGACGACATTACGAATTTTGGCGGCTGGCGTGCATGGCTCAACCGGACCGCCGTGGCTTGACGCCGCCTCCCGTCGATCTAATTAGTAACAAATGGAGCCAGTTAGGCGTATTCTGAGTACGGGCAAAGCACCTTTAGGAAAAAGATGGCCCGGTCTTTCTGCTTGATGTAGTATTTCATTCCGAATTCGGCATTCAGTGCGCACTAAAGACCGCTAAAAAGCGGCAAGCGAGGAAACGATGCGGAAAATTGCCAGCGGAATTTGTGGAACCGCGATTTTGATCGCAGCGATGAGCGTGGGCGCTCTCGCCGCCGACGATGGAAGCCCCACAGTCAGCAATCCTGGCGCTTGGACAGATATTCGTAAGGATGCGTTCGGCGAACGCGAAATTCTCAACGGCGCAGGAAAAATTACTCTTGAGGCTCCCAAGCGCGCAGAGGATGCGGCGACCGTGCCGATTACAGTGCGCATGCCGGCTCCCTTTGCCGGCAACGTGAAGTCTCTAATGCTGGTCATCGATCAGAATCCGTCTCCGGTCGTTGCAACGTTCAACTATGGCGACGCGGCAGGAAGCGGCGAGCGCATGCTAGCGACGCGCGTACGCATCGATCAGTACTCGGATGTCCGCGCTATCGCGGAGACCACAGACAACAAGCTCTATATGACGACCGTCTTCGTGAAGGCGTCGGGCGGCTGCTCTGCACCGGCGAGCAAGGACGCGGAAGAAGCCGCAAAGGAGATGGGCAAGATGCGCGTCAAGACTGCAGTCGGCAAGGACGACGGCAGCGAAGTCGCGCAAGTGATGCTCAAGCATCCCAACACGTCCGGCATGGCGATGGACCAGATCACGCATGCATATCCGCCGGCGCGATTTATCGACAAGCTGTCGGTCACGACGGGTGGCAAGCTGATCTTCTCGATGGAAGGCGGCATTTCCATCAGCGAAGACCCGAACTTCCGCTTCACGTACAAGGGTAATCCGTCGGATCAAATGGACGTAAAGGCCGAGGATTCGGAGGGCACGCAATTCAGCGGTCATTCGACGCCCAGCCAGTCCTGACGTTCGAAGCGACGGGACGGCCGCATGGCCGGCAAACTGACAGACGCTGATTTAAAGCCTGTTGCAGGCGGTGGTCTTTTGGATCGCCGCCTTTTGCTCAAGGGCGGCATCGTCCTCGCCTCGGCGCAAGCCGCAGCAAGCTCTCTCTCGGCTGCCGATACGAAAGCCGCTTCGCCGATCGAGCCTTCGGATCCTCCCTGGCTGCACGCGACGGGCGGTCCATTCACCGGGTACGGCACCCCTTCAAAATTCGAGAAGTACGTCGTTCGTAATATCGGCGGCAACCGGACGCCCGCCGGCGACGGAGTGTCGTGGACCCCGCTCGAAGATCTCGAAGGCATCGTGACGCCGAGCGGACTGCATTTCGAGCGCCACCATGACGGCGTTCCAGATATCGATCCCGCGCTACATCGGCTTGTCATTCACGGGCTCGTCCGCAAGCCACTCGAATTTAAGATCGACGATCTGCTGCGCTATCCGATGCAGTCGCGCTTTCTCTTCATAGAATGCGGCGGCAACAGTAACGCCGGTTGGCATTCGGAGCCGATCCAACGGCCGGTCGGCGCATTTCACGGCCTCGTGTCATGTTCGGAATGGACGGGCGTGCCGCTTTCAATTTTGCTCGATGAAGCGGGTGTCGATTCTGCCGCGTCATGGGTGATCGCCGAAGGCGCGGACGCAGGACTGTTGAACGTCAGCCTGCCTCTGTCGAAGCTTACCGATGACGCCATGCTTGGCCTTTACCAGAACGGTGAGCGATTGCGTCCGGAGAACGGCTATCCGCTGCGGCTGATCGTGCCGGGTTGGGAAGGAATTACCAACGTGAAATGGCTGCGGCGACTTCACGTTGCCGACCAGCCAGCCATGACGCGAAACGAAACGGCAAAATACACGGAACTGCTACCGTCCGGAAAGGCGCGGATGTTCACGTTCGTCATGGACGCGAAATCACTCATTACGTCGCCATCGCCAGGGCAGAAGATGTATGGCGCGAACGTGTACGAAATCCGCGGCCTAGCGTGGAGCGGGCGCGGCAAGATCGCGAAGGTCGAGGTTTCGGCCGACGGCGGCAAGACATGGGCCGAGGCGCATCTGCAAGATCCAGTCTTGGCGCAGTGCTTCACCCGATTTCGCGCTCCTTGGGCGTGGGACGGCAAGCCCGCGGTCCTCAAGAGCCGCGCAACGGACGAGACCGGTTACGTTCAACCCGAGCGCGATGTTCTTGTGAAGGAACGAGGGCGCGAGGGGTATTTTCATTACAACGCGATCGTCTGCTGGGCCGTCGACGAAGATGGCGAGATCACTCATGTCTACGCTTAGACACATCGCCGTCGTGATCGCCCTAGTGGCGCCGTTCGGGGTTGCGCGGGCTGCAGACGGTGGCAACGTGGTGGCGCCGCGTCTCGGCAAGCCCATGACGGCCGCCGAAGTCACCGCGTGGAACCGGACGATTTTTCCAGACGGCCGTGGGCTTCCGCCCGGACATGGGACGGCTGAGGAAGGCCGCATTCTTTATGCAGAAAAGTGTGCACGCTGTCATGGCGCACACGGCGAAGGAGCGACAGCCGAAGACCTTATCGGCGCACCGACGCCGCCGACGCGCGAGGATCCAAATAAGACGATCGGCGCCTACTGGCCGTTCGCCACGACGATCTTTGATTTTATTTCGCGCAGCATGCCGCCTGCGGCACCCGGTTCCCTCTCTGCCGACGAAACGTATGCGATCACCGCCTACCTGCTGGCGGCGAACAATGTCATCAGCCAAGACGATGATATGAACGACAAGACACTACCGAAAGTCGAAATGCCTAACCGAAACGGCTTCATCTGGATCGACGTCAAGAAGCCGAAATGAGCATCACGTTCACGGCAACGCCGTGTCGTAACCGAAACGCTCGGCGACCCAATCAAGCGTCTCACCGAGTTGCGGCCTGATCGATTTCAGGTAGGCGATCCTTCCGACGTCATTTTTGTATTTGTTCAGCGATCGCGTGTCGATGCCGCGCAGCCCGTGCATTGCAGATTCGGCCCTGCCCGACGGCTTGAAGACTGCGGCAAGCTCGCTGGCTGGCGTTCCAACTTCGAGGCCAAGTTCATCGGCGAGCTTTTTCTGGGCGCCGGCGGCGTCGGTTACGAGGTCTTCGTAGCGGATGATGCAGAAGTTGCGTCTGCCATCTTCGATCGCGGACCGCAGTGCCGACATTTCCCCAAGCCAGCGTGATACGTCAATGTGATAGACGTGTGCGCTCGTCGGATTGTGACTTGTCAGAACATCGAAGGGATGCCGGATCGCATAAGCAATCTTGATGCGCACAGGAATTTGCGACAGCCGTTCAAAAGAGATGTTGTTGCGCTTCAGAACGAGCGTGTGTCCGGTGGTCGTCAGCTGGGCGAACAGTTCAACCGGAACTTCCTTCGCAACGACGCAGGTGTCCTTGAACGTCGACATGAGCCCGGTCAGCAACCACGTGCCGGAGCGGCCGCATCCCATGACGAAAATGCGGTCGATCGGCCGATGCGCGTCGATCCGCTCAAGACGGGATTCGAGAGCGTCGGCGTCGGCGAATGCCGCAACATCCCTTTTCTTCACGCGGAAGCTTAAAGGCTGAAGGCGCGCGTCGCCGGACGTGTGGAACCGCATCGCGCCAAAATACATCAGCCCCAGTGCGATGAGTGGATTGCTCCACGCCGGCATCAGCCCTCCGATAATCTGCTTTCCGTCAGAGATGTGATCCAAATGTTAGAAAGAAGGCAATCATCTGGCGTGCTCGCCGCGCAGCGACGCGCGACACATTCTCTAGTTCGCCCTCAAGATCCGCAAGATAGCCTATGGCTCACGGATAGCTGTCTGCCGCATTTGCATGCCGTAAGTCAGTCCAACAACGGTTATCAGCGGCTCAGGACGACCCAAATGGGGGTAATTACGTTTCGCGGCGCTTTGAAAGGCCTGGCCAAGGTCAAGAGTGCAGCCGCCGGTAAATATACGGACCTCGTGCTCGATGAGAAGGCCATCGCGCGCGGCGATTACAAACAGCATCTTGGCGGAGGAAGCGAAGAGTGGGATGCGCGCGGGCGCTTCCAGCTCGAACTCTTGCGAGCGGGTGGGCTGCAAACGTCTTCCAATCTGCTCGACATCGGCTGTGGCCCTCTGCGCGGCGGAGTGCATTTTATTCGCTATCTTGATGCCGGCCATTACTACGGCTTCGACTACAATCTATCGTTTGTCGCA
>JAFECH010000011.1 GCA_018242255.1 Pseudomonadota bacterium
GGGCCGCTGCCACGCCGCTCAGTTCTTTGCTTTGTTGTTTATTTTGCGGTTCTCGTAGCGGTCGGACAGCGTTTCCCAGAACGCAGCGACGGCCAAGACGATCGTTATCAGAAAAAGTGCAACGACCATCTGGATGACGTCGAAATTGACGGCATCTTCGGCGACGAACCAGCCTGCGATGGCAGCGGCCAGGAACATCAGCGGGCGAAGAAGAAGGTTCACCATCTCAGAGGCCTCCAAGACCAATATTTTCTTATCTTTCTCCTAACATGGCCTGAGTGCCGATCGGTTGATTCCGGTCAAGACGTTTGACCGATATTCTTAAGGATTGCCAGCGCAGAGGGCGGCACTTGCGCGGGGGCGACGCGGGTCGTAAGGACAGGGACAGCCGCTTGCCCGACAGCAGTAGCGGCCCTTTTCAAAACTCAATTGCCGGAATTCATCGCGTGGCCGTCAAAGTCGCTGCTTTCTATAAATTTGTTCCTATCGACGATCCGTCGGCGCTCCAAACTTCGCTGCGCGAGGAGTGCGCAGCGCGGGCGATCAAAGGCACCATTCTCGTTGCGAGCGAAGGCATCAACGGCACCGTCTCGGGCGATTGGGATGCAATCGATGCACTGTTTGCAGCAATCAGAGCGGACGCGCGCTTTTCCGATCTCGTCGTCAAATTTTCAGAGGCAGCGGAGCATCCTTTTCAGCGCCTTAAGATCAAGATCAAGCGCGAGATCGTCACCTTCGGCGTGCCGGGGACGCAACCGGCGGTCATCACCGGCGAACTGGTCGAACCGGAGGATTGGAACGCGTTGATTTCCGATCCCGACGTGATCGTCATCGATACGCGTAACGATTACGAATTCGAGGTCGGAACATTCGAGGGCGCGCGCAATCCGCAGACGCGCTCCTTCACCGAATTTCCTGAGTACGTGCGCTGTACGCTCTCGAATAACCGCTCGCAGAAGATCGCGATGTTCTGCACGGGCGGCATCCGATGTGAGAAGGCGAGTTCATACATGCTTCAGGAAGGCTTCACGAACGTCTACCAACTGCACGGCGGCATCTTGCGATACCTTGAGCAGATTGCACCGGCTGAGAGCCTGTGGCGTGGCGAGTGTTTTGTTTTCGACGAGCGTGTTGCGCTGGAACATGGCGTGCGTCCCGGTCAACATACGCTGTGTGCAAAATGCGGATTTCCGATCAAGCGTGCGAATGACGAGAATGATGATCTGTGTGGGCGCTGCAGCGGTGCGATTGACGGCGAAAGCGCGTGAAATACCGACGTACGACAGCGGCATCATCGAGTAACAGGCCGTTTTTGCTGTCTAAAATTTAAGGATATCAAACTTGACCCCTTGGGTGGTTGGCGTCATTCAGCGTTTTCGACAAACGCGCCTTTACCTCACCCAAGGGGATTTCAATGACGGACCTGATCGAAGCCGTCGGACTTGAAAAACAGTTTGGCGAGATCAAAGCCGTTGATGGCATATCGCTCAAAGTCGAAAAGGGCGAAGTTCTAGGATTTCTCGGGCCGAACGGCGCCGGTAAGTCCACGACGATGAAGATGATCACCGGCTTTCTCGAACCGGATGCCGGACGGGCCGCAATATGTGGCGTCGATGTTTTCGAAAATCCGAAAAAAGCCAAGGCACTTTTCGGTTATGTGCCGGAAGGGGCGCCGTCTTACGCGGAAATGACGCCGCGGACCTTTCTGTCGTTTATTGCAGAAATTCGAGGTTATCGCGGCGTTGAGCTGACGTCGCGTATCAATCGCGCGGTTGAGCGCGCTGGTCTCGGCGGCGTTTTTGATCAGGTCATCGACACGCTGTCGAAGGGCTACAAGCGCCGCGTCGGTCTTGCGCAGGCCATTCTGCACGACCCGCCGGTGCTGATCATGGACGAGCCGACGGACGGCCTCGATCCGAATCAAAAACATCACGTTCGAGAACTGATCAGCGATATGTCCGCCGATAAGGCCATCATCATCTCGACGCATATTCTCGAAGAGGTCGAGGCCGTTTGCTCGCGGGCGATTGTCATTAATCGCGGCTGCATCGTCGCCGATGGCACGGCCGACGACTTGATGCAGCGGATGCATTACCACGGTGCGGTATCGCTCAAAGTCATCGCTGAGCGCGGAGACGCCGCAATTCAAGTATTGTCGAGCGCGAGCAGCGTTGCGAAAGTCGAAACGCTCGGCAAGCCGAATGGACATTTTCTGCTTCGTGCGATCCCAAAGCAGAAGGAGATGGCTGCGGCGGAAGTGGCGGCGCTTCTTCGGGCGCAGAACATTCCGGTCGATGAGCTTTATGTCGAACGGGGCCGCCTCGACGATGTCTTCCGACAAATCACCATGCCTGAAGACGGAGGCTCAAATGATTGAGACTTTCGATAACGCCTGGATCATCGCCAAGCGTGAGCTTCGCGGGTATTTCGCGACGCCGCTGGCGCTGGTTTTTCTGACCGTCTTCGTAGCGCTGACGGGGGCGCTGACGTTCTATGTCGGCAATTTCTTCGAGCGCGGGCAAGCCGATCTGTTCCCGTTCTTTGCATATCATCCTTGGCTTTATCTGCTGCTCGTGCCGGCGGTTGCGATGCGCCTCTGGGCGGAAGAGCGCAAGACCGGCACCATCGAACTGCTGATGACGTTGCCGATTACGCCGCTGGAAGCCATCCTCGGCAAGTTTCTCGCGGCGTGGGCTTTCATCGGTCTGGCGCTGGTGTTGACGTTTCCGATCTGGATTACTGTCAACGTTCTCGGTGATCCCGACAACGGCGTCATTCTGACGAGCTACATCGGCAGCTTCCTGATGGCCGGCGCGTTCCTAGCGATCGGCTCGTTCGTTTCGACGCTGACGAAGAACCAGGTCATTGCCTTCATTATTGCATCCCTTATCTGCTTCCTGTTCACGATGAGCGGCTTGGAGATGGTGCAGAGTGCACTTCGGGCTTGGACGCCAGCGTTCTTCGCGTCGGCCATTTCGTCGATGAGTTTTCTTTCGCATTTCGAACAGATCACGCGTGGCGTTCTCGATTTGCCGACGCTCATTTTCTTCTTCTCGATGATTGTTTTCTGGCTGTTCGCGACGGTGATCGCGATCGACCAGAAGAAAGCGCAGTGAGGTTTGACCATGTCGAACGGGTTTGAACCTGTCGCTAGCGTTTTCAAAGCGACGGTGGCATATTTCTCCTCATTCAAGAGATCGACGCTCGCCTGGGGTGGACTGGCGCTCGGCGCTGTTGTCCTGTTGTCGGTCAACCTCGCCTCAACGATCGGCCTCAAAACCTGGAGTGCCGATCTTACACAAGATCGCTTGTTCACGATTTCAGATGGCACGCGCCAAATTTTGAAGTCGATCGACGAACCGATTACGGCGCGGCTCTATTTTTCCAAGAACCTCGCGGATGCATCGCCCGACATCGTGCGCTACTTCGACCGCGTGCGTGAGCTGTTTGAGCGTTATCGCGATATTTCTGGCGGAAAGCTGCAGGTGACGGTCCTCGATCCGGAGCCATTCTCGGATGCGGAGGACAAAGCTGTCGAAGCCGGTCTTAGAGGGCTCCGTCTCAACTCGGACGGCGAAGTTGGGTATTTCGGCCTCGTTGCGACGAATGCAACGGACAATCAGCAGGTTATTCCGTTCTTCGATCCCAGCCGCGAGTCGTATCTCGAATACGACGTTACGAAGCTTATTTATTCGCTTGCCAATCCGAAGAAGCGCACCGTCGGTTTGATGACATCGCTACCTCTCGAGGGCGGCAAGTCGCCGATGCGGCAGCAACCGACGCAGCCGTGGCTGATGATGGGGCAGATCCGCGAGTTCTTCGACGTCAAACCCATCGACCAGGATGTGAAGGAAATTCCAGCCGATCTTGATGTGCTGATGGTCGCGCAGCCGACAAAGCTGACGCCGGATGCTGCATACGCCATCGATCAATACGCGCTGAAGGGCGGCAAAGTCTTGATCTTCACGGACCCGGTTTCGGATACGGCGGAGATGCAACTTCTGCAGAACCAAGGTAACGGCGAGAAAGTGTTGACGAAGCTTCTCGCAGGCTGGGGCGTGAACTACGACGGATCGAAGGTCGCGACCGATATCAAGCACGCGCGGCGCGTGCAGTTCCAAAATCCGCAGACGGGACAGCCTGCCGTTACAGACTTCGTCGCTTGGCTCGGTCTCGACAAATCAAGTATCAATCCGAAGGATGTTCTGTCGGCGGGCATCGATCAGATCAACGTTGCGTCATCTGGGTTCTTGAGCAAGAAAGACGGTGCGACGGTCGACTTCTCTCCCATTTTGGAGACGAGCGACAGTGCCGAGGCCGTCAATGTAAAAGACGTGGGCTATGGTGCCGATCCGCTTGCACTGCTGCGCAACTACGTGTCCGGCGGCCACAAGTTGGTGCTCGCTGCGCGTCTTTCAGGCGACGTGAAGTCGGCATTCCCGGACGGTCCGCCGAAAGCAACGGATGCGACGGCTAAGAAGGACGAGAAAGATAAGTCCGCCGTTAAAGGCGATACAGCGAAGGCTGATGAAGCGAAAAAAGATGCGGCACCGACTGACACTTCGAACACTGCCAAGAACGATCAAGGTAAATCGGGTAAGATCAACGTTATCGTCGTTGCCGACACCGATATTCTGGCAGACCAGTTCTGGGTGAACACGAGCCTCGGCCAGGACGTCGCCATTCCAACCGCACACAACGCTGCGTTTGTCGTCGGAGCGCTTGAAAATCTTTCGGGCAGCAATGCGCTCATCGCGCTGCGCGGGCGCGGCGTTAAAGATCGGCCGTTCACGCTTGTCGAAGATCTTCGCCGTGGCGCCGAGCAGAAGTTCCGAGCGAAAGAAGAGGCGCTGGAAGATAAGCTGAAGACGACGCAAGCGGAGCTGCAGAAAATTCAAGCGTCAGGTAATGGCGGGAGTGCGATCCTGTCCGACCAAGAGCAGGAGGCCGTCGAAAAGTTCCGGGGCGAGATGGTCGATACGCGGCGTGAGCTTCGCAACGTCAAGCTCGCACTCCGGCAAGACATCGACAATCTCGGCGGTTGGCTGAAGTTCGCCAACATAGGTCTCGTGCCGCTCATGCTCGGCATGGCGGCGGTGGGCGTTTCCTGGCGCCGGACGCGCCAGCGTCGCAAGACACCGAAGAACGAACGCTGAGGAGGACGCGCGATGAAGCCCAAGACTTTCGTGGCTCTGCTCGGTGCAGCCGTTCTTTCTTTGGCGGTTGCGGTGACGGCATACGTTTCGTCGCGTCCGTGGTCGCCGACGGCCATCATCCACGGTGAAGCGGCGTTGCCGGCCCTCACCCCGGCGGAAAACAAAGTTGCGGCCATCGAAATCGAGCAAGGCGGCAACACGATCAAGCTCGCGCTGAAGGACGGCAAGTGGGTGGTTGCGAGCCAGGAAGACTATCCAGCGAACGTCGAAGCCGTTCGCAAGCTGCTGCTCAATGCGTCCGAAGCGTCGCTCGTCGAACGTAAGACGGCGAAGAAGGATATGCTACCCATTCTCGGCCTTGGCGATCCGAAAACGAGTTCGTCGCGGCTGATCCGGTTTCTCGACTCAAGCGGGCGCGCGATCGGCGAGATCGTGGCTGGCAACAGCAAGCCGGACGCCTTCGGAACCAGAAAGAACGGCACATACGTTCGCAAGCCCGGCACCGATCAAAGCTGGCTCGCCGACCGGCCGATCGATGGTTCTGCCAAGCTCAGCGACTGGGTGAAGACGCGTGTCGTCGATATTCAGACGAATTCGATCAAGACGGCATCTATCGAAGTTGCGGGGCAGCCGGCCTATCAGATCGATTCTGAGAAAGATGGTTCGCACAAACTGGCGCAGATGCCGGCCGGCAAAAAGCTCAAGTATGTGAACTCGGTCGATGAGATCATCGAGTCCGCGAGCTACGTCGACTTCCTGGGTGTGCGTAAGGCGGACAAAGCCGAAACGCTGCCGGACGCCGGAAAGGTTTCGTACGAGACGGATAAGGGGCTGAAAATCCAGCTGGACGTCAAATCGGACGGGAAGCAGGCTTGGGTCATCGTCACACCTTCGGGCACGGGCGACGGCAAGAAGCAGGCCGACGATATAGCGGCGCTGACGACCGGCTGGGAATTCGAGATTCCGGTTGGGAAGGTGTCGGGCCTACTTAAGAAACACGATGATCTGTTGGAAGACACAGGGTCCTAAGGTCTTAACGCCGCAGGATTTACGCCGTAAAGTCGGGCGCTTGCGCGGCAGGCGTCGAATGGTGCTATAGGTCGGGATCGCCGCAACGGCGATTTCCGACCGAACGCATTCATTGACCATGACTGACCGCAAGACGAGCGACCACAATCAGCAGCAGGACGGCGGAGCTTCGCTCGAGCAACTCGTCCGCTGGCGCCGTGATGTCCGCCGCTTCCGGCCGGACCCAGTTCCCGATGAGCTGATCGACCGGCTTCTGCGTCTCGCCGATCTAGCGCCGTCCGTCGGCAACAGCCAGCCGTGGCGCATCGTCAACGTCCGCTCGCCCGAGAAGCGCGCAGCCATCATCCAGAATTTTGAGGCGGCTCGGGAACGGTCGGCGGAAGCGTATGCCGGGGATCAGGCGGATCTTTACAACCGTCTGAAGCTCTCCGGCTTCGATGCCGCGCCGGTGCATCTTGCGGTGTTCTGCGACCGGAACGCGCTGCAGGGACACGGTCTTGGCCGGCAGACGATGCCCGAGACGCTCGATCATTCGTGCGCGTGCATGGTGACGGTGCTGTGGCTTGCGGCACGTGAGGCGGGGCTGGGGCTCGGCTGGGTGTCGATCATCGATCCGGCGGACGTTGCGAAAGCGCTCGATGCGCCTGCCGATTGGAAGCTCGTCGGCTATCTCCTGCTTGGCTGGCCCGAGGAGGAGCATCTCGATCCCGAGTTGCAACGCCACGGTTGGCAGCCACGCACGCCATTCAAGACGCGCTATTTGGACGTTGGGTCGACAGTCATGCAAGCAAACGCCGAAGCCGACGAGCCAAAACTCGTTGGCGCGCCGGTGGGGTCGGTGAAGCTGGTCGGTGCCGGTCCGGGTGATCCCGAGCTTTTGACATTAAAGGCGCTGAAAGCGCTGCAGTCCGCCGATGCGGTGCTGTTCGATGATCTCGTTGCCAAGCCGATCCTCGAATTCGTGCGGCCCGGTGCGCGGATGATCGACGTCGGCAAGCGCGGCTATCGCACGTCCTGCAAGCAGCCGGACATCAACGCGACGCTGGTTTCGCTGGCGCGCGAGGGTTTAAAGGTTGTGCGGCTTAAATCCGGCGATCCGTTGATTTTTGGGCGGGCAGGCGAGGAGATCGAGGCCTGCCGGAGTGCTGGCGTTCCGATCGCCATCGTGCCGGGCGTGACGTCGGCGCAAGGCGCTGCGGCCAGCCTGAAAGTTTCGCTTACGAACCGCGATCACGCGCGGCGGTTACAGTTCATAACGGCGCATGATCGTCTGGGGCATCTGCCACAAGATATCGACTGGAGCGCGGTTGCCGACAGCGCGGCGACGACGGTCATCTATATGCCGAAGCGAACGCTTGCGGAGCTGACCGACGTAGCGCTAGTTCACGGCCTGGATCCCAATACGCCAACGATTGCGGTTGCGAATGCGACGCGCGCGGACGAGCAGGTTTTCATAGCGACCGTCGCGACGATCGCGGCTGAGCTTCATGCTGCGCATCCGGATGGTCCGGTGCTTGTGATGGTTGGCGAAGCGCTGCGCTATGCAACGGTTCGCGATGTTGCGGAACAGGCCGACGCTATCGTTGCGGCACTCGATGCCATGCCGGAGCGATCGTGATGCGGCATGCTCTGCACGCTCCTTTCCTGTAGCCGCTCGCCGTGACAGCCGCACAAACGCTCTTCATCCTTGTCGGCGCCCTCGCGCTTGAAGCCACGTTCGGATATCCGGACTGGCTTTATCAACGTATCGGCCATCCGGTCTCGTGGGTGGGGCGGCTCATTTCCTTTCTCGACAAACAGCTCAATCGGGACACGGACAGCCTGCAAGCCAGACGCAACAAGGGTGTTCTGGCGCTTGGCATTCTTATTGTCGGCAGCGGTGTCGTCGCCTGGGCGCTGGAACAGTTTTTCGATCACGTTGCGTTCGGCGCGTTCTTTATTGCGCTTATGGCATCGATGCTGATTGCGAGCCGAAGCCTTTACACGCACGTAGAGGACGTCGCGCGGGCGCTCGATCAATATGGTTTGGACGAAGCGAGGCAAGCTGTCGGTCGCATCGTCGGGCGCAACCCGAAAACGCTCGACGCATACGGCGTGGCGCGCGCGGCCATCGAAAGTCTTGCTGAAAATGCCTCCGACGGCATCGTAGCGCCGGTGTTTTGGTTCGCGATCTTGGGGCTGCCGGGCATTGTCGTTTACAAAGTTATCAATACCGCGGACAGCATGATCGGGCATCGAACGCCGCGGCATGAGGCATTCGGATGGGCCTCAGCGCGGCTCGACGATTTCGTCAATCTGCCAGCTTCGCGATTGACAGCCCTGCTGCTTGCGCTGGCGAGCATTTTTACACCGGGAGCGTCGGTGGCTGGAACGCTGGAAGCGGTTGCGCGCGATGCCTCGAAGCATCGTTCTCCGAATGCGGGCTGGCCGGAAAGCGCGCTTGCGGGCGCGCTCGGGCTGAAGCTCAACGGGCCGAAAGTTTACGGTGAGACGCGCGTCGAAGACGCCTACATGGGTGATGGTAAGCGGGATGCTACGGCGGAAGATATTCACGCAGCGTTGCGGCTTATGACGACAGCTTGGGGCATCATGGTCGGCACGCTGCTGCTGATCGCGATCATCTTGCCAGGTTAAAAAGTTCGTCGATTGCGATGTGCTCGGCAAGATGGTCAGCGAAACGATCGAGGATCGCATCAATTTCGGTGTCATAGCTGAGTGTCGAGGTTTCCACGCCGAATGAGGCTAGGAACGCTTGCCGCGCCGCATCTGACGTAAATAGGCCGTGGACGTAACATCCGGATGCACAGCCGTCCGGCGATGTAGCGCCGTCGCGGCGGCCGTCAGGAAACATCACCATCGGGCGAGCCGTGTCCGGTCCGGTCGTCTTTCCGACGTGCATCTCGTAGCCTTCAAATATTGCGCCGGAACCAGCAAGCGTGCCGGACACGTGCTCCAGGGTTTTCTCTGTGCCGAATTCAGTTTCGATGTCGAGAAGGCCGAGCCCGTCGACACTGCGCGGCGGGCCTTCGATACCATTTGGATCGGAAATGCGTTTTCCCAGCATCTGGTAGCCGCCGCACAAACCGAGGACACGACCTCCGCGCCGCGCGTGCGCTTTGACGTCGATATCCCAACCTTCGGCGCGCAAGGCCGCCAGATCGTCGATGGTGGTCTTCGATCCCGGCAGCAAGATGAGGTCGGCATAGGCCGGAATTGGCCCGCCAGGTTCGATCAGCTCAACGGTCATGCCGGGTTCGTTGCGCAGCGGATCGAGGTCATCGAAGTTCGAGATGCGCGGCAGCTGTGGCACGACGATACGCAGTTTCGTTTCGCTATCCGACTGCGACGTTTTCATGAGGCCGCGCAGCCCAAGCGCGTCTTCAGCAGGAAGCTTGCGGGCATCGGGAAAGAACGGCACGAGGCCGAGCGGCGTCCAGCCCGACAGATTAGCGATCGCCGTCATGCCATCGGCGAACAGCGTCGGGTCGCCACGCATCTTGTTGATGATGAAGCCGCGGATCATGGCTGCATCAGCGGCATCGAGAACGTGTCGCGTGCCGACGACGCTGGCGATGACGCCGCCGCGGTCGATGTCGCCGATCAGAACAACCGGAACGTCCGCCGCCCGCGCGAAGCCGAGATTGGCGATGTCGTTGGCGCGGAGATTGACTTCGGAGGCGCTGCCTGCGCCTTCGACAAGAATGAGATCGGCTTGCGCTCTTAAATGCGCGAAGCTTTCGAGCACGGCGGGCAGAAGTTCTTTCTTTTTCGATTGAAAGTCACGTGCTTTTGCCGAGCCGCGCATTTTGCCCTGCACGACGATTTGCGCGCCGGTTTCGGTTTCGGGTTTCAGCAGTACCGGATTCATATGCACGGACGGCGCAATGCGCGCAGCTCGCGCTTGCAGTGCCTGGGCGCGACCGATCTCGCCGCCGTCGGCGGTCACTGCGGCGTTGTTCGACATGTTCTGCGGCTTGAAAGGAAAAACGCGAAGTCCGCGGTTGGCGAACAGGCGGCAAAGTCCGGCGACGATCAGCGATTTTCCGACGTCCGAGCCAGTACCTGAGAACATTAATGCGCGGGCAGGCATTAGAACTCGATGCCTTCCTGCGCTTTTATGCCGGCGGCGAAGTGATGCTTTACGGCACCCATTTCGGTGACGCCGTCGGCAAGCGCGATCAATTCCGGCTTGGCGTTGCGGCCGGTGACGACGACATGAAGATCGGGCCTCCGTGCGCGTAGCGTTTCGAGCACGTCGTCGAGCGACAGGTAATCATAGCGCAACGCGATGTTGAGTTCGTCCAGGACGAGCAAGCGAATGGAGGGATCGTCCATTAATTCCTTAGTTTTTGCCCAGGCGCGTGTGGCGGCGGCGATGTCACGCGCCTTGTCCTGCGTTTCCCAGGTGAAGCCTTCGCCCATTGTGTGCCAGGAAACCTGATCGCCAAAACGTTCCAAAGCGTCGCGCTCTCCGGTCTTCCAAGCGCCCTTGATGAACTGCACGACGCCGACCCGCCAGCCGTGGCCGAGCGCGCGCAGAACGAGACCGAACGCCGCTGTCGATTTGCCTTTGCCGGGGCCGGTGTGGACGAGCAACACACCTTTCTCGATCTGTTTTGAGGCGACCTCGGCGTCCTGGACGGCTTTGCGTTTTGCCATCTTGGCCTTGTGCCGCTCAGTATCATCGACCGTGGTTGGATTATTGCTCACGGCTCAGCCTCTCAAGGTCAGCGGCAGTCCGGCGGCGACGAAAATAACTTTGTCGGCGGCGGCTGCGATTTTCTGGTTGAGGCGGCCCGCTTCGTCGCGAAAAGCGCGAGCTAGGGCATTGTCCGGCACGATACCGAGGCCGACTTCGTTCGAAACCATCACGCAGGGTGCAACGCGTTTCGCGATGGCGGTCAGCAACTCGTCGGTTGCCTCAGGGACAGGCCGGTTGGCGTGCATCAGATTGGAGGTCCAGAGGGTCAGACAGTCGACGAGTGAGGGTAGCTCTGCGATGCGGTTTGCGAGCACGTCGGCAATTTCCAAAGGCGTTTCGTGATCCACCCAGCCGGCGCCGCGACGGCTTTTATGGTGTTTTATGCGTTGCCGCATCTCGTCGTCGAAGGCCTCGGCGGTGGCGACATAAGCCCAAGGCCCCGGAATGCCAGTCAAAAGACGCTCCGCGTAGGCGCTTTTGCCGGACCGGGCGCCGCCAAGGACGAGAGTCAGCTGCGGGAGGTGCAAAGTCGTCATTATAAACTTTCAGTCGCGCCGCAGAGGCCTCTATAGCGATTGACGTAAGATGTGGGCTCACTTATCGATTGGGACGACGGTCCCTCGCAAGAGGGTTCAAAAGGGAATGCGGTATATATTCCGCAGCTGCCCCCGCAACTGTGCGCGGTGAGCATAGGCGAGAAAACCACTGGGCGTTTGCCCGGGAAGGTCGCCAGATGCCAAGACCCGTGAGCCAGGAGACCTGCCGTCAACGAGATTTCCAACTTTTCGCCGGTGGGGCGAGAAAGGTTAAGATGCACGTCAGAACTTCCGGCGCACTGCGGTGCGCGTCTGCCCAGTCTTCTAAAAATTTGGTTCACATGGAGGCGGGGCGATGAGCACGCGCAAGGTACCAGTCACAATCGTGACGGGCTTTCTAGGAGCGGGCAAGACAACGCTCGTGCGCCATGCCATCGAGAATGCGCAAGGCCGTCGCCTGGCGCTGATCGTCAATGAATTCGGCGATGTCGGCGTGGATGGCACGATCCTGCGCTCGTGCGGCATAGAGAACTGTCCGGAAGAGAATATCATCGAGCTGACGAATGGCTGCCTGTGCTGCACGGTGGCCGACGACTTCATTCCGACGCTCGAAGCCCTGCTGGCGCGCGAGCCGGTGCCGGAACATATCATTATCGAGACGTCGGGCTTGGCGCTGCCGAAGCCGCTGGTCAAAGCTTTCGAGTGGCCGGATATCCGCAATCGCGTGACGGTCGATGGTGTCGTAACGGTCGTCGATGCGCCCGCCGTCCGCGCCGGGCGCTTCGCCGACGATCCGGTGAAGGTCGCGGCTCAGCGCGAGGCGGATCCGTCCGTCGATCACGAGAATCCTCTGGAAGAGGTTTATGAAGATCAGCTTCTTTGTGCTGATCTCGTGGTGCTTAATAAGTGCGATCACCTTGCGCCGGACGATGCGGCTTTGATTGCGCAAGACATTCGCAGCATGGTGCCGCGCGCAATCAAGATCGTGGCGACGCACGATGGGATCGTGCCTACGGATGTGCTGCTGGGGATTTCGGCGGCTGCTGAAGACGATCTTGCGGCACGGCCGTCGCATCATGATAGCGAGCCGGAGCACGATCACGACGATTTCGAGACGTTCATCGTCGAAGTGCCGGAGCTGTCGTCGCCTGACGATCTTGCGAAGCGCGCGAAAGCCATCGCCAACGATCATGACGTGCTGCGCGTGAAAGGCTTCGCGGCTATTGGCGGCAAGCCGATGCGGCTGCTTCTGCAAGGCGTCGGTGAGCGGATCGACACGCGTTACGAACGTGCATGGCAATCGGGTGAGGCGCGCGTCGGCCGCTTGGTCGTTATCGGCCAAAAAGGGCTCGATCGCGACGGCATCACCCGGACACTGACGGGCGCGGCCTGATGCATATCGTCGTTCGCGAGAGCCGGGATCTGGACGAGGCGGCTGCGCCTCAGGACCTCGGACTCGCGCCCGCCGAGATCGTGTTTCTGTCGTTTTCGGATTCCGACCTTGCGATGGCGGCTGCTGCGTTTCGCGGTGGCGAGGGCGCGCAGCCGAGCGTCAGGATCGCAAATCTCAATGCCTTGCGCCATCCTATGTCGGTCGATCTTTTCAGCGATGCGACGTTGAATGGCTCGAAGGCTGTGCTCGTGCGGCTTTTGGGCGGTCTCGATTACTGGCGTTACGGCGGCGAGCAGCTCGGGCGGCGCTGTCGCGAACTGGGAATAGCTTTGGCAATCGTGCCGGGTGATGGGCGGCCGGATATTCGACTTTCGGCATTGTCGACGCTCGGCTCGGGCGACCTTCAGCGGCTTGAAGCGCTGCTCGACGCCGGTGGTGTCGAGAATACGCGCTCGGCCCTGCAAGCAATGCTCGGAAAACGCGATGCGCGCGGAGAGATCGCGACGCCACGAGAGATTCCGAATTTCGGCGTCTATCGAGAAAGCGTGCGATCTGACGATGCACTTGGGACGGCTGCCGTTGTTTTCTATCGTTCGCATCTGCTTGCGGGCGATGTCGCGCCGGTCGATGCATTAATCGATGCACTTGAAGATCGCGGCTTGGCCGTGTCGGCGCTCTACGCTCCGAGCCTGAAGGCAGCGGAAGCCGCGGCTTGGCTTCAGAGCGAATTGCAGCGCCTTGCGCCAAGCGTCATCGTGAACGCGACTGCCTTTGCCTCGCGTGATGGCACCGAGGCATCCCCGCTTGACGTTGCGGATTGTCCGGTCTTGCAGGTTGCGCTCGCCAATTCGACATTTGCGCTTTGGGGGAAATCGCAGCGCGGCCTTGGTGCCGCAGATCTCGCGATGCACGTCGTGCTGCCGGAACTCGACGGGCGGCTGTTTGCGGGTGTCGTATCGTTCAAGGAAGACGACACGCTGGGGAATGAGTTTGGCATGTCGTTGCTTCGCCATGTGCCTTATGAGCCAAGCGTCTCGCATGTTGCCGATCTAGCAGCGCGTTGGGCGAAGATTCGCTCGGCATCGCGCGGTGATCTTCGCATCGGTTTGTTGCTTTCGACATATCCGGGGAGGTCGGATCAGATCGCGCATGCGGTCGGGCTCGACGGTCTTGAGAGCGCGTGTAAAATAGCGTCGCACCTGCAAGGCGCGGGTTATGCCGTTGATGGTTGTCCATCGGCGTCTCGGGAACTTGTGGCGCGGCTCGATCCGGCGGAGGCAACCGCGTGGTCGCTCGATGCTTATCGTTCGGCGTTTGAAGCGCTGCCGCAAGCGTTCAAAGATAGTGTCGTTGGGGCCTGGGGACAGGCGGAAGACGATGACGCGCTTGTCGATGGCGCATTCCGCTTTCGCATCGCGCCGTGCGGAAATCTTTTGATCGGACTGCAGCCGGAACGCGGGCAGGCGCTCGACCGAAAGGCGCAATATCACGATCCAGCTACGCCGCCGCGGCACAGCTATGTTGCGTTTTATCTTTGGCTGAGACACGTCGCAAAGATTGATGCGCTTATTCATCTCGGTGCGCATGGCACGCTCGAATGGCTGCCGGGTAAGGCAGTTGCGGGAAGCGAGGCGTGTGCGCCACGTGCGCTGCTCGGCCCCACGCCGATGATCTATCCGTTCATCGTCAACGATCCCGGCGAAGCCGCGCAGGCAAAGCGGCGACTGGCTGCCGTTACGCTCGGGCATAAACCACCGCCGATGACGGAAGCCGGTTTATCAGGGCCCTTGAGCGAGGTTGAGCGGTTAGTCGACGAATTTGCGTCGGCGGAGGGGCTCGATCCGAAGCGGCGCAAGGTTCTGTCCGATCAGATCGTGGATGCCGCCATTCGAGCCGGCATTGCAGAGCAGTGCGGACTCGAAGCGGGAATGGCTGCGAGCGAAGCGCTGACTCGGATCGATGCCTTTCTTTGCGACGTCAAGGAGCTGTCGATCCGCGACGGACTGCATGTCCTTGACGAGACTGAGCTTGAAGCGATTGCGCGTGCGCTCGCGGGCAAATTCGTTGCTCCCGGTCCGGCTGGTGCTCCGAGCCGCGGCAGATCCGATGTCCTGCCCACGGGGCGCAATCTTTTCAGCGTCGATCCGCGCAGCGTACCGACCGCAACGGCGTGGGCGAACGGCAAGCGTGCGGCGAAGGCGATCCTCGATCGTTATCTTTCCGACCATGGTGACTGGCCGCGCGCAATCGTGCTCGATCTGTGGGGTAGCGCGACGCTCAGAACCGGCGGCGAAGAACTCGCAACCGCGCTGGCGCTGCTCGGCGTTCGCCCGGTCTGGGATCAGCGATCCTATCGCGTAACCGGCGTTGAAACGGAGGCATTAGCTGAGCTCGGGCGTCCCCGCGTCGACGTCACTCTGCGGATTTCCGGTCTTTTCCGGGACATGTTCGGCGCGCAACTGGCACTGTTTGACAGTGCCGTCGCGCTCGTTGCGGGTCTTGCAGAAAATGCCAACGACAATCCACTGTGCGCTGCATTCTCGGCTGAGTTGAAGCTCGATCGCATTTTCGGACCGGCGGGCGGCAGCTTCGGCGCCGGCGTGATGCAGCATATTGATCGCGGCGATTGGAGCGAGCAGGGTGATCTCGGGCGTTCGTATCTTGCAAGTTCGCAAGCCGCGTATCGCGGGGATGGTTTGGAATCGTCGGAAGCGAGCTTTGAAAAGCGCGTGAAATCGGCGGATGCCTTCGTGCACGTGCAGGATCACAGCGAAATCGATCTGCTGACCGGCGGTGATTTCGCGGCACACGAAGGTGGATTCGCCGCCGCCGCAGCAGCACTCGGCAATGATCACGTTGCGCTTTATCATGGTGACACTGCGACGCCCGATGCGCCGCGCGTGCGCACGCTGCAGGAAGAATGTGCGCGCGTTATTCATGGGCGCGCGGCGAATATTCGCTGGATTGAAGGGCAGATGCGTCACGGCTTCCGCGGCGGGGCCGAGATGGCGCAGAGCGTCGATGCGGCGTTTGCCTTCGCGGCGACGGCGCGGGCCGTCGACAACGGCGGCTTCGAGCGACTCTACGAGGCGTATCTCGGCGATCCGGCCGTCGCGGCGTTTCTCGCGCGCGAGAATCCAGATGCAATCGCGGCGATGCGGCGCCGGTTCGAGGAGGCGATTGCACGGGGGCTTTGGCAACCACGGCGTAACGATCTCGGTGAACTTGGGAACAAAGACGTTTCATCGCGCGAGGCAGCGGAATGACGTCGATGGATCATTTGCGTAAAGGCTGGTGCCCTGGTGCGCATCGTCCGATGCGTTCGGGAGACGGGCTGTTGGTGCGGGTGCGTCCGCGTGCGGGATCTCTATCGCTCGCGTCGCTGCGTGCTATTGGCTCCATGGCTGCCCAATTCGGATCGGGCGAGATCGACCTCACCAATCGAGGAAATCTGCAGATCAGAGGCGTGACGGACGACGCGTTCGTAGCGCTGCTCGGTGCCCTAGATATGGCCGGTCTGCTCGATCCATCGGTGGAAGCGGAGGCCGTGCGTAACGTGGTTGTCGATCCGTTGAGCGGACTCGATCCGCAGCGTGCGGATGTTCGAGATCTTTCCGCCTCTTTGGAAGAGCTGCTGCTGCGAGACGTGCGCTTGTGGTCTCTGCCGGGAAAATTCAAATTTAGTTTTTCAGGCGTTGCGGCACCACGCGTGGGCGGCCGCAGCGCGGATATCATGATGGCGGCCGGTGACGACTATTTCTCGATCGCACTTGATGGCGCAATCGGGATGCGCTGCGACGTCGCGCGCGGCAACGTCGTAGATGCCATTCATCGTCTGGCGCTTGCATTTGTCGAGCTGAAAGAAAATGACGCGAGCTTCCGGCGCATGCGTGACGCGGTCGCCCGGTTCGGTGTGGCCAGGGTATTTGGGTTGGCGGGCTTGCAGATCCCAACAATTTCGGCCGGAACGGAAGCAAGCGGCGCGCCTGTCGGATTGCTGCGTCGGAACGAGAGTGTGTTCGGAGTTGGTGTTGGTTTGCCTTTCGGGCGGATTACGGCCGATCACCTCGCTGTGCTTTGCGAACACGCGACAGCGGCAGGAATTGAAGACGTCCGTACAAGTCCGGAGCGGGTGCTCGTATTTCCGGTGTCGGACGCTCCGCGCGCGGACGAGTTACTTCGTAGAGCCAATGTCGCGGGACTGATTGTGCGTGAAGACGATATACGGCTCGCGATGGATGTCTGCCCGGGCTCCCCGGCTTGCAAAAATTCGCGGGCGGATACGCGGCGAGACGCGCAACGCTTCGCGGACGGGTTTGCCGGTTCGTTGCACGGCTGTTCGCTGCATATTTCCGGATGCGAAAAGGGATGCGCACGGCGCACCGAGGCATCTTTTACACTCGTCGGCCGAGCTGGCCGGTACGATATCATCAGGGACGGTTCGGCGGATTCCATGCACGTACACGACACGATCGATGCTGACGATTTGGCCGCGGCGATCTCGCGCTTGAGCCTGGAGTCCGCGGTATGACGGTACAAGACTACATTCGCGACGGGGCGGCGATTTACGCGCGCTCTTTTGCTATCATCCGGACCGAGGCGGACCTTGCTGGGCTATCGCCGGTCGAGGAGCGTGTCGCGGTGCGGATCATCCATGCCTGCGGCATGGTCGAGGTGGCCCGCGATATTGTTATGTCGCCGACGTTCGCGCGCGATGCCGAGGCTGCGCTCAAGGCGGGTGCGCCGATCCTGTGCGACTCGATGATGGTCGCGGATGGCATCACGCGTGCGCGCCTTCCAGCGCAGAATGAGGTCGTCTGCACGTTGCGCGATCCGCGCGTGCCGGAGATTGCAGCAGAGATCGGCAACACGCGTACGGCCGCCGCCATGGAGCTTTGGCGTCCGAAGCTTGCCGGTTCGGTCGTTGTTGTCGGCAATGCACCGACGGCGTTGTTTCGGCTGTTCGAAATGCTTGACGCCGGAGCGCCGAAACCCGCGGCTGTTATCGGCATGCCGGTTGGTTTCGTCGGCGCGGCGGAGTCGAAGGACGCGTTGGCGGTTGATGGACGAGTTCCGTTTGCAATCGTCAAAGGCCGGAAAGGCGGAAGCGCGATGGCTGCTGCAGCCGTCAACGCGCTCGCAAGCGAGGCCGAATGAGCGAGACAAAATCCGGTACGTTGTTCGGCGTCGGGCTCGGGCCAGGCGATCCGGAGCTGATGACGCTGAAGGCGGTGCGTGTGCTGAGTTCTGCGCCGGTGGTAGCGCATTTCCGTAAGGCAGGGCGCACGGGCCACGCGCGGACTATCGCGAGCGCTCATATCCGCGCTGACGTTGTCGAAGCGGCGTTCGAATATCCGGTGACCACCGAGATTGATTTCCGGGAGGATGGATACGTTTCGGCGATCCGGGATTTCTATGAAGAGAGTGCTGCGGCGATTGCGGCGCATCTCGAGGCTGGCCGGGATGTCGCGCTATTGTGCGAGGGCGATCCATTTTTCTACGGATCGTTTCTGCACATGTACGACCGGATCAAGACGACCCATCGCGTCATGGTGATCCCTGGAATTACCGGAATGTCCGGTTGCTGGACGGCAGCGCAAGCGCCGATCACCTATGGCGACGATGTCATGATGGTTTTGCCCGGCACGCTCGAAGAGGACGCTCTGGCAAAACACCTCGGTGGCGCCGATGCGGCGGTGATCATGAAGGTCGGCCACAATATCGATAAGATCAAGCGGGCGCTGCGCGCGGCGGGGCGGTTCGAGGACGCGATTTATGTCGAGCGGGGAACGATGCCGGGCGAGCGGGTCGCGAAGCTATCGGATCTCGGTGAGTGTGCAGTTCCCTATTTCTCAATAGTCCTGCTGCCAGGCGGGCGAGGACGGCGCATCGCATGACCGGACAGTTGACCATTGTTGGGCTTGGACCTGGTCCAGAAGGCTGGGTGACGCCGGCTGCGAGCTCCGTCGTCGGCGAGGCTGACGTCATTCTGGGTTACACGCCTTATGTAAATCGTTTGACGCCGCGTGCCGGGCAGATTCTCGAGGCCTCCGACAATCGCGAGGAGCTGACGCGGGCAGAGCGCGCGCTCGAACTCGCGGCGAGCGGACGTCGCGTTGCGGTTGTTTCAGGTGGAGATCCCGGCGTTTTTGCCATGGCGGCGGCGGTTTATGAGGCCGTCGAGAAAAATCCGACTGCTGCGGACGGCGTCGACATTCGCGTCGAGCCCGGCGTCACCGCGATGCTGGCAGCAGCGGCGCGGATCGGAGCGCCGTTGGGGCACGATTTCTGCGCCATTTCGCTATCCGACAATTTGAAGTCGTGGGCGACGATCGAGAGGCGTCTGCGTCTTGCGGCCGAAGCCGATTTCGTCATTGCGCTCTACAACCCGGCTTCGAAAGCACGACCGCAGCAGATCAAGTCGGCGTTTGAAATTCTGAGCGGTGTTTTGCCTGCCGCAACACTCGTCGTGTTCGCGCGCGCCGTCGGACGCCCCGATGAAGAAATCGATATTGCTACGCTCGCGACCGCTGCGGACATGGCGTGCGATATGCGCACGCTCGTGATGATTGGATCGCGTGCGACGCGCACAGTGCGAGCCAGCGACGGGCGCTCTTGGGTCTATACGCCGAGATCGGAGCGCGCGCGATGATGGGTTGCGATCCAGGCCATCGCCTCGTCGGCGGAGGCTACCGTCTTGCGATCAGGGATTGCGGGACGGCGAACCATATGGACGGTGATGCCGAGTTGGCGCGCCGCTTCTATTTTGGCGTAAGTGGCGCCGCCGCCGGCGTTCTTCGCCAGCACGTAGCGGATGTTATAGTCGGCGAAAAGCCGCGCGTCTTCGCCCGTCTGGAAGGGCCCGCGCGCGGCGATGAGCTCGGAGTTGATCAGTTCACACGGCAGTTCGAGTGGATCGACGACGCGGATCAAGTAGCGATGCTGCGGTGCGCGGCAGAGCGCGTCGATGGCTTGGCGTCCCAAACCCGAAAAGACGTCTTCCGGCTCAGATGGAAGAGCGGCAATTGCAGCATCGACGCTGTCGTACTCGATCCAGTTGTCGCCTTCGACCGGCGTCCAGGCCTGGCGTTCGATTGCGAGCAGCGGAACATTGGTAATATCCGCGGCAGCCACCGCATTGGCGCTCATCTGAGCGGCGAAGGGGTGGGTCGCGTCGATCAGCAGATCGATCTTTTGCTGGCGCAGATAATCGGCAAGACCGTCGCTGCCACCGAAGCCGCCGACGCGCATCGGCAGCTTGCTTGCCGCGGGATTGGCGGTTCGTCCGGCGAGCGAGAGCGTCGCTTCGATGTTCTCGGCTTTCGCGAGACGCTCGGCGAGCGTAGCCGCTTCGGTCGTGCCGCCGAGAAGCAGAATGCGCAGCGGTTTCGTGGTTGTCGCCATCGTCATGTGAGCCCAATGCCATGAGCGGACGCTGGTTGTCCATCATTGGAATCGGTGAAGAAGGACGCGCGGGACTGAGCGCGGCAGCGCTTCGCCTCGTCGATGCAGCCGATCTTATCATTGGCGGGCGCCGGCATCTCGATCTCATCGGCGAAACGCGCGCTGAAAAAGCCGAATGGGAAAAGCCGCTCGAAGCGACGGCAACGACGATCCTGGCGCGTCGCGGCTCGCCGGTCGCGGTGCTCGTATCGGGCGATCCGTTCTGGTTTGGTGCTGGCGCGACGCTTGCACGATCGATTCCGGTCGAAGAGATGCTGGTCGTGCCGTCGCCGTCGAGCTTTTCCCTTGCCGCGGCTCGGCTCGGTTGGCCGCTACAGGACGTTACGACACTCGGTCTTAACATGCCGGGATACACGCCGCTTATCTGCCGTCATCTTCATCATGGGCGCCGCATCGTCGCGCTGGCGTTGAACTGCAACACGGCGGCCGAGGTCGCAGCGTTGCTGAAGGCCGGTGGTTTCGGGCAAAGCGAGATGATCGTGATGGAGGCGCTTGGCGGAAACCGCGAGCGTATCCGACGGACAACCGCCGCGACCTTCGATTTTTCGAGCGTCGACCCTCTGAACATCATCGGTATTCATGTCGTCGCGGGGCCGGATGCGCGGCCCATCCCATTCACGAACGGCTTGCCGGACAGCTATTTCGAGAATGATGGACAGCTGACGAAACGCGAAATTCGAGCGGTCACGCTGTCGTCGCTCAAGCCGGGCGCGGGCGAGCTGCTGTGGGATGTCGGCGCAGGAAGTGGTTCGATTGGGATCGAATGGATGCTCGCACATCCGTCAAACCGGGCGATCGGCATAGAGCGCGATGAAGCGCGGATAGCGAGGGCAACGCGCAACGCGGTTGCGCTCGGTGTGCCGCATCTTGAGATCGAGAACGGAGCGGCGCCGGATGCGCTTCAGGGATTACCTTCACCGGACGCCGTTTTCATTGGATGCGGGACGGCGGGTGGTGCCGTCATCGAAGCGTGTTGGGCAGCGCTGAAGCCTAGCGGCCGGATCGTTGCCAATGCCGTGACGCTGGAATCGGAGCTTGAGCTCCTCGCTGCGTATCATGGGCACGGCGGAACGTTGACGCGGCTGAGCATCGAGCGTGCCGAGCCGGTGGGGTCGCGCACAACATGGCGCCCCGCGTTGCCGATCATGCAGTGGGTGGGGCAGAAGCCGGCAGGTGCGTCATGATCGCGATCGGGATCGGCGCGAACAGCCGCGCAGAGCAGCATGATTTTGCGATGGCGTTGGACAGTGCTCGGCGGGACGCCGGCGGGGCCGATATCGTTGCAGCGTTCGAAGCGGCGGCTTTTGCTCCGCAGGCGCAGGAGGCGGCACGTCGTGCATCACTATCATATTGTGCCGTTACGTTGGACGCCATGCGAGCACGCAATGACGACTGCCAGACGCGTTCGGAGCGCGCTCTTTCGCTCTTCCGCGTGGCTTCGATGGCAGAGGCTGCTGCGCTGGCAGGTGCAGGGTCCGGATCACGCCTGATCTTTCCTCGAAGAATTATCGGCAATGTCACGATTGCGGCTGCGCAATCGGCAGACGAACTGGAGCGTGGGGCATGACCGTGCATTACATCGGCGCAGGTCCTGGAGCCGCCGATCTCATCACCGTGCGCGGCCGCGATCTCATCGCGAAATGTCCGGTTTGCCTTTACGCGGGATCGCTCGTGCCGCAAGCTCTGCTGATGCATTGTCCGCCTGGCGCTGAGATCGTCGATACGGCGCCGATGACGCTCGATGAGATCATGGCGCGCATCGAGAGGGCGACACGGGAAGGCAAGGACGTCGCGCGGCTGCATTCGGGTGACCTTTCGATCTGGAGCGCGCTTGGGGAGCAATTGCGGCGGCTCGATCAACTCGGGATCGCTTATACGATCACGCCCGGCGTGCCGTCATTTGCAGCGGCGGCGGCGGTGCTCGGTCGAGAGCTGACGTTGCCGGAAGTGGCGCAATCCGTCGTGCTGACGCGTACGTCCGGGCGGGCCTCATCAATGCCGGAAGCTGAGCAGCTCGAAGCTTTCGCCGCCACGCACGCGACGCTGGCGGTGCATCTTTCCATTCATGCGATTACAGATGTTGTGCGCCGTTTACTGCCGTTCTACGGGCCGGACTGTCCAGCGGCAGTCGTCTATCGAGCGACGTGGCCCGACGAGCAAGTCATTCGCGGCACGCTTCAGACGATCGCGGAGAAAACCGCGGAAGCTGGACCGGAGCGCACGGCGCTGATCCTTGTCGGCGAAGCGTTGGGGCGAGACGATTTTCGTGAGAGCGCATTATATAGCGTCGATTATCGGCGTCGGTTTCGGGGCGGGGCCTAATGAGCGGAACCCCGACGCTGTCGCCCGGCATCATGATCGCGGCGCCGCGTTCGGGCTCCGGCAAGACGACTGTGACGCTTGGCCTGCTGCGGGCTATGAAGCGGCGCGGGCTGCAGGTGCAGCCTTTCAAGTGCGGACCGGATTACATTGATCCGGCCTTTCATGCCGTTGCGGCAGGACGTCCATCCTACAACGTCGATAGTTGGGCGATGCGACCGGAGCATGCCGCGCGCATCATGTCGGATGCGACGGACAGTGCAGACATTGTCGTTTGCGAAGCGCTGATGGGGCTGTTCGACGGCGTATCTCGCCCCGGACTTTGGGGCAATGGCGCCAGCGCCGATATCGCAGCCGCCACGGGATGGCCCGTCGTCCTCGTTCTTGACGTCTCAGGCCAATCGCAGACGGCGGCTGCCGTGGCACGCGGGTTTCAAGGCTATCGTGACGGTGTGACGATTGCCGCCGTGATTTTGAACAGGGTGGGCAGCGCCCGCCACATTCGTTTTGCCGCCGATGCGCTCGAACGCGTCGGGTTGCCCGTTGTCGGAGCGCTGCCACGAGATACGGGTGTCGTTCTGCCTGAGCGCCATTTGGGTCTCGTTCAAGCTGAAGAAACTGCGGAACTCGAGAGCCGCCTCGATGCGCTGGCGGATTTCATCGAGACGCATGTCGATCTTGACAGGATTGTCGGCTGCGCCACCCGCGGGCGTGTGGCTACGGGTGATCCAAAACCTGTCCGGCCCCCTGGACAGCGAATAGCACTGGCGCGAGATGCAGCATTTTCGTTCGTCTATCCGCACGTACTTGCGGGCTGGCGTGCGGCGGGTGCCGAGATACTGCCGTTTTCTCCGCTCGCGGACGAAGCGCCCGATGTCAGCTCCGACGTGGTCTGGCTGCCTGGGGGATACCCAGAGTTGCACGCAGGCACCCTTGCAAATGCAAGGCGGTTCAAGGCGGCAATTTTGGACTTTGCCCGGTCACGTCCCGTTCATGGAGAGTGTGGTGGCTACATGGTGCTCGGCGCGGGATTGATCGATGCTGACGGCGAGCGGCACGGGATGCTCGGTCTTTTAGGGCTGGAAACATCTTTTGCAGTGCGAAAGATGAATCTCGGATATCGGCGGGCGGAACTCGTTGCGCCGTGTCCGTTGGGATCTCCGGGCGATATCCTGTTGGGACATGAGTTTCATTATTCGCGCGTTCTCGCGTCTCCGGACGCAGCGCTCTTCAAATTGGAGAATTCCGACGGCGAAGCGCTGCAAAATGGAGGGAGCCGGCGAGGATTTGCTACGGGGTCATTTTTTCACTTTATCGATAAATAGGCTACCGTATCGCTGGAGCGCCGGGTTAGGGTTTAGAAGAAGCCTGGCGCGCCGGAATTCGCGCACTTTAATAGGTTACAAAGGGATCGGAACTTTTCGGATCGTTACGCATTTAGGTCTGCAAGGTTCGTCGGGAACCCGGAGTACGCGCAAACGTTACCACGGAATCCGTCAATAAGGTTTTTGTACGATGGGCACTGGCAGTGACCCCAAGCGGGGGGATTCAGTCACTATGCAAGCACCATTACCGGTCGAGCTGCAGGGGCAGATCGGACAGCGGTTGCGGGAAGCATATGTCGAACTCATAAACGAGCCGGTTCCCGACCGGTTCGTCGCTCTGTTGCAAAAATTGAAGCAGCGAGAGGATCAAGGCCAGGGAGGTCAGTCGTGACCAAGAGCGACGACGACCTGCAGGCTCTGTTAATCAAAGCCGTTCCCAATCTTCGCGCGTTCGCCAATTCTCTGTGCGGGGATCCGACGCGGGCGGACGATTTGGTGCAGGACACACTCGTTAAAGCATGGTCTAATTTGGAAGGTTTCGAGCGCGGCTCGAACCTTAAAGCGTGGCTTTTCACGATCCTGCGCAATACGTACTTCTCAGAACTTCGGAAGCGGCGCCGTGAGGTGGAGGACGCCGATGGGGCGCTCGCCGAGCGTATGTCGGTGATGCCGGAGCAGCAAGTTCACATGGATATCGTCGATTTCAAGAAGGCCTTCGGTAGCTTGAGCGATGACCAAAAGGAAGTCTTGCTCCTGGTTGGAGCCGAGGGTTTTTCGTATGAGGAGGCTGCTGAGATTACGAATGCGGCAGTCGGAACGGTCAAGAGCCGCGTCAATCGCGCCCGTGTTGCCTTGAACAAGGCTCTCGGTTTCGAGGACGGCGAGAATTTCAATTCCAATGGAGAATTCGGCAGCATCACTCGAGCTGTTAGCCGCGGGTGAGTGCGACGGAGGAAACGCTTAAACAAAGATGATCACGTGCCGGTCGGCGCCGTAGTCGTCATGCCATTTACGAGCTTACGAGGTGAACAATGTCGATTGCTGAATCTATTGCTCCCCACCTTCCTTATCTCCGCCGATATGCCCGGTCTCTGACCGGTAGCCAGGCATCTGGAGATAACTATGTGGCGGCTGTTCTTGAAGCGTTGATCGCGGATTCCGACGCTTTCGATAAATCGATTGCTCCGAGGGTCGCGCTCTACCGGGCTTTCACCAAGGTGTGGAATTCACTTGCCGTCAACCGCACGGTCGAAGAAGCCCCGCAGAACGACAAACCGCTGCCCGAGCGTCGTCTCGAGTCGATTACTCCGCTTCCCCGACAGGCCTTCTTGCTTGTTTCGGTTGAGGGGTTTTCGACTGCGGAAGCTGCGCAGGTCCTTGATGTGACGCCTGCGCACGTGACTGAGCTGTTGCAGATGGCCGGCGCCGAGATCGCTGAGCAGCTTTCTGCAGATGTTCTGATTATCGAGGATGAGCCGCTTATCGCCATGGATCTTGAAGCTCTCGTAGTCGATATCGGGCACCGCGTCCAGGGCGTTGCCCGCACTCATCAAGAGGCTGTGGAAGAGGTTGCCAAAAAAGCTCCCTCGCTGGTGCTCGCAGATATTCATCTGGCTGACGGCAGCTCGGGCCTGGAAGCTGTGAACGAAATTCTCGAGTCGATCAGCGTCCCGGTGATATTCATCACGGCCTTCCCTGAGCGGCTGTTAACGGGCACTAAGCCTGAGCCGGTCTTTCTGATCACGAAGCCATTCGAACCGGCTGTCGTCAAAGCGATGATCAGCCAGTCGCTCTTCTTCGGTTTGAAATCGAAAAAAGTTGGCCAGCGCGCTGCCTAAGTTCTTTTCTTGGTTTCAATTTCGGGCGCCGAACAATTTTATTGTCCGCGCCCGAATTTCTTGGGGCGCTATGACAAGCTAATTACCTTGTAAGCCCCGTCGATCGCGCGACCGTTAGTCCGTGTTCGTCGCTGACTTTTCAGTCCACGTATATTTCGGAGCGTTTGTCAGGGATTCCTTCGTCGCGTCGATCATTGCGACACGGCGGCCATCCTTGTCGGCAAACGACAGTTCGTTGAATGGAATGCCGACGTTCTTCTCGCCGACTCCAAGAAATCCACCGACGCCGATGACGACGGTGCTTATCTTTCCGGCGCTGTCCAACACTAGGTAGTTGATGTCGCCAAGCTTGTCGCCGGCGGCGTTCTCCACGGGAAGGCCGATGACATTCGCCGTGCTTCGCTCGCCAGTACCCTGAGTGGCGACGAACGACAGAGCGGATGCAGACGTCGTCGCGGCTACTGGCGCGATAGCTAATCCAGCGACGACCATGGCGCGATAAATATGCGTTTTCTTCATTCTGTCTCTCCTTGACGTTGTTATCTGGTCAATCTTTCCCTTGTCGTTTTTGTTCCGATTTTTTCGGGGTCATCGACTAACGGCGAGAGAGGCAAAAAAAGAGGCCGATTCGGCCTCAAAAAAATAAGCTCTCGACGTGGTCGTTAGAACGTCCACGATCGATCAGTAAGTTCTTTCAAAAAAAGTACCGCAAATTTTGATCAAGCCCGGCGGATGAAGTTCGCGATCAGGGACACGACAAACAAAACGATTGCCACCCAGAAGATCATCCGTGCGCCTTCCATTGCCGTACCTGCCAAACCGCCGAAGCCGAAAGCAGCAGCGATAATAGCGACGATCAAAAAGACGACTGCGTAGTAGAGAAGATTGCCCATTCGGATCTCCGATCGGTTTAATCCCGAATGGCGACCTAACGTACATGCCAACCTTGCAGTTCCGCTGCGACGGCGATCGAAACACGAACGGTGATCATAAACGCAAAAACTGCGAACCCTAACTGAGCCCGAAAATGCAGAGTTCGCGCCGCTCGGGGGAAAGCGGTCGCGAACTCTCGTTAACTGAGACGCGTCCTGGGCCACGGGGGGAGTGGGAGGGAGTAGGGGCGCGGTCTCATAAAACAAACGTGCGATCTCGTTGGCGGTTCCCCAAAAAGAGATTGGCGTGGATTACAAGTCGGAGAGGTTTTTGAGCAGTGCATGCCTTCACGGCTGAGGTGCGTTGGCGACGATGCAGCGTTTACCGAGGCCGTGGTGAGCCGGTGGGCGGGATGCAGCAAATCATGTTAGTAACGGCTCGGATCTCGCAGGAGAAAGGTGAGGATGTCGTAGCAATCCGGGAGACGTGCTGGGTGCTGCAGTCGTTATGGTTGGGCTGAATATATCTCGGAGATTAACGCGGTTCTTTACGTGGAACGCGACCCGAACGCTGCTCATCTGGATCGTGATCGCCGTATTGTCGGGGATGACCGCGATCGTCGCGTGGCAGTGGATGGTCAAGTCCGCCGAGGAGGTCACACACACGCAGCTCGTCCAGCAGGAGCTGACCAAGTGGCTAAGTGCCACCCAGGATCTTGAAAACGGGCAGCTTGGCTATCTGTTGACGAGAGACGCAAGCTATCTGAAGCCGTATCAATCGGCGAAGGGCGCGGTCTCGCTCATTCATAACAATTTGGTTCGACTGGTCGGCAGCAATGTCGGGCAGATCGCGGTGATCGAGTCTATTCATCAGACGATCAAGGAACGCCTGGAGGTTCTGGATAACAACATTGCCGCTCTCGACAACGGCAATTCAGTGTCGCCGATGGAGCTGGGGGGACAGGAACTCGGCGGCAAAATCATGGAGCGTCTGCGAAGTCAGATCGCGGCCGCGAAGCAGCAAGAGCAGATGCTGTATCGTCGGGAGCTCAAAAAATTCCACCTGCAAAGCTCTTGGCTCCTTGCCGCAATGTTGGGCACGCTGTTGGCGTGTGCGGCGCTAGCTTTGGTCGCAATGATCCGCGAGCGTCAGCGGGTGGCAGCTCTCGAAGTTACCGCGCTGACCCTAGCGTCGGCCAACAGGTCTCTTGAGCAGCGCGTCGCATCGCGAACGGAAGAGTTGGCCATCGAGCGTGATCGCGCCGAAGCGGAGCGAGAGCGTGCCGAAGCGCTGTTGCGCGACGTTACGCATCGGATCGGCAACACGCTATCCCTGGTCGTTGGCTTCATCAATTTGCATATCCGGCATACGACGGACCCGAAATCGCTGAAGACCCTAATTGGCGCCCGCGATCGCATTCATGCCATCGCTAGCGCGCAGCGGCGTATCAACGTCGTCAACGATCTGGAACTTGTGCGGATCGATACGCTCATTCGGGCCGTGCTCGACGATGTCGTCGAAGCTGCGGGAGAGGACCGTATCCAGCTGACGGTCGACGTGCCGCCGTTGCTTGCGTCAGCGCAGGTTGCGACATCGCTGTGCGTGCTGACCCAAGAGTTTGTGGTGAATTCCTTCAAGCACGCTTTCGGCGAGACCGGGGCCGGGCGTGTCGATGTTCTCTTGAGGAGAAAGGGTGATAGCGGCGCCGAACTCGTCGTCGAGGACGACGGCGTCGGTATTGGCGGCGGCGGAAGTGTTGCGTCTTCCGCGGACCACGAGGGACAGTCACAACACGCGGAGGGTCTTGGGACTAAAATCGCGGCGTTGCTGACGCGGCAGTTCGCAGGAACGATTTCTTACCAGACCATGCGTCCGGGGACCGACAAGCCCGGAACGCGGGTGATCGTTACCTTGTCGGATCTCGCACTGTCCGATCCCGATCAGATAACCGCGCCGCAGCATGAAGAACATTCGCCGCCAGTGTAGTGGGAGCGGCGTAGCGGAAAACGCATAGAACTCGCGAATTGCTTTTAGCAAGCAACTTTCCAGCGGGCAGCGTAAGCCGGGGAAAGGTGAAGAGAACGGGGCTTCGGACGCTCCGAGTGGCCGGTCTTGATGCAATCCGCCACGAACGAAATTGCCAATTTCACAGCTTGCTCGGAGAGTGGCTTCACGAGGATACCACAGGCCGCCGAGAAGTCTTCGGGCACGCGCCCGGGATTGGACGTCGTGAAGATGACGGTCGTGTGCCTATCTTCGCTCAGGTGACGAGCCACCGTCGTTCCCGTTGCACCATCACTGAGATGAAGATCGACTAACGCGAGATCGCAGGTTGACGTTTCTGCGAGCTTCAAAGCCCGATGCGACGACCCCGCTATGCCAACAACCTCATGTCCCAGATCTTTGACGATATTTTCGAGTTCATCGGCAAGTATCGGTTCATCTTCGGTAATTAGGACGTTCATCGATTTCCCCGCAGTCCGGCCGATGCTCCTGCTTACGCTTTTCGCGTGCATTAGGCGGAGCTATGCCTCGTGACTACGGAAACGTGGCGGACGAAAGAAGGTTCCGTATGTGTGACAAGAGCAGTGATACACTGTGTCTTTTTGCCTAATACGGTGGTGGCGCGCGCCGTTCTCAGACCGAGCGCTCCGCTTCGCGACCGCCACCACGCGTGCCGATGTTCGCCAGAGGGCCGGTCAAAGTCCATTTCAGCCCATCCACGCCGGCGACCGCCTGAACCTTAAGTTTCAGTCCTTGCGTCGAGAACCTCTCAACCACCGATCTGCCGTAACCCCTTGGTCCGTCAACGAGAAATTGGGGGCCGCCGGTTTCTTCCCAAGTGATCTGTATCGTTTCGGCATCGGGAAAGTCCCAGGAGAGTCGAACTTCGCCCTTAGCACATGAGAGGGCTCCATGTTCGACCGCATTGAGCGCAAGTTCCGTTACGACCATGCCGAACGATTGGGCAGCTTCAGGCGTCAACGACACCCTGGGCCCGGAAACAAATACGCGATCGGCGTCGGTGCGCGCGACAGCGCCTATTTCAGCAGAAGCCAGGGTTGCGAGATCGACGCACTGCCAGTCGGACGCGACAATCAGATCTTGCGATGCGGAAAGACCTGCGACCCGGAGCGTGAAGTCTTTTAAATGCGATTTTACGTCGACGGCGTCGCGGGCGGTCAGGCGCGCCATCGCCAGAATTAGCGCGAGGAGGTTTTTCGAGCGGTGCGAGACTTCGCGAAGCAGCGCATCCGTGCGCGTTAAGCTGAGCTTTTGGTCGGTGATGTCGTATGCAACGCCCGACAGGCCGGATGTCTTTCCTT
>JAFECH010000120.1 GCA_018242255.1 Pseudomonadota bacterium
CTGAAGCTTCGGCAGTCCCCGGGCAGACGCTCTCAGATGCGTGCGGGCGCTTTCGATCGCGCGGCGCACGGCCGTTCGTTTGCGCAGCATCAGCTTTTCGACGTTTTGGATCAGTTCGGAATACTTCGGCACGGCCCATTCGGCCGCTTTGGTCGGCGTCGGCGCGCGGGCGTCGGCGACAAGGTCGATCAACGTCCAGTCGGTTTCGTGACCGACGGCAGAGATGAGCGGGATTGTGCTTTCGGCGACCGCGCGGACGACGATCTCTTCGTTGAAGCTCCAGAGATCTTCAAGGCTCCCGCCGCCACGCGCGACAATCAGAACATCCGGGCGCGGAATGGCGCCATCGGCTTCAAGCGCGTTGAAACCACGAATGGCGGCTGCGACTTCGGCAGCGCTTCCTTCGCCTTGCACACGCACCGGCCAGAGCAAAACGCGCGTCGGGAAACGTTCGTTGAAGCCATGCAGCATGTCGCGGATGACGGCGCCGGTCGGTGAGGTCACGATGCCGACGATCTTCGGCAGGAACGGCCGCGGCCGCTTACGGTCTTCATCAAACAGGCCTTCGGCGGCGAACTTGCGCTTTCGCTCTTCCAACAGCGCCATCAGCGCGCCGGCACCGGCCGGTTCGAGCGCTTCGATGACGATCTGGTATTTTGAAGAACCGGGAAACGTCGTAATCTTGCCTTGGGCGACGACTTCCATACCTTCTTCAGGCTTGAAGCGCAGGCGGCCGAACGTGCCCTTCCAAACGACGGCCTCGATCTTCGCCTTGTCGTCTTTCAGGGCAAAATAGCAGTGGCCCGACGCGTGAGGCCCGCGGTAGCCGGAAATCTCTCCGCGAAGCCGCACATATCCGAAGCCATCTTCCAGCGCGCGCTTGATGGCGCCCGACAGCTCGGAAACGGAGAATTCGGGCGCATTGGCGCCGGAGCGAGATTCGCGCGTGTTTGGAATGGAATTCAAGAGTTTACCGTTCTCTTTGGCGGTCTTGCTTGTTTCGCCGCCGATGCTACACGGGGATGCTACACTGACAACCGGATTGCAACAGGCGACCTGATGAATGTCCTTCTTCTCGGCTCCGGCGGCCGCGAGCATGCGCTCGCCTGGGCGTTGAGCGCGAGCCCGCTTTTGACGAAACTTTTCTGCGCACCTGGCAACGCCGGAATTGCCGAGGTGGCACAATGCATTCCCCTCGATCCTGCGAACCAGGACAGCATCATCGAATTCTGCCGCGACGAGCGCATCGAACTCGTGATGATCGGGCCGGAAGCGCCGCTCGTGGCCGGGTTGGGAGACGCGCTCGGTGATGCCGGCATCCGATATTTCGGGCCGACAAAAAACGCAGCTCAGCTTGAAGGGTCAAAAGGCTTCACCAAAGATCTCTGCCGTAAGGCAGGTGTTCCGACAGCCGCTTATGGCCGTTTCATGGATCTTGATGCGGCGAAAACATATCTGGCGTCGCAGAGCATTCCGATCGTGATCAAAGCCGACGGACTCGCCGCCGGAAAAGGCGTCGTCATTGCGGAAACGCGAGCCGATGCCGAAGCAGCCGTCGAAGCGTGTCTCGGGGGCGCATTCGGTGCAGCAGGCGCCGAAGTCGTCATCGAAGAATTTCTCGTCGGCGAAGAAGCGAGCTTCTTTGCGCTGTGCGATGGCGCGACCGCGCTGCCGCTCGCATCGGCGCAAGATCATAAGCGCGTCGGTGACGGCGATACCGGCCCGAACACCGGAGGGATGGGCGCTTACTCGCCTGCCCCTGTCATGACACCTGAGATGACCGAACGCGTGATGGCTGAGATTATCAACCCCACGGTCAAAGAAATGGCGGCGCGCGGCATGCCGTTCAAGGGCGTACTGTTTGCCGGCCTGATGATTACTGCATCGGGGCCGAAGCTTATCGAGTACAACGTCCGCTTCGGCGATCCCGAGACGCAGGTATTGATGATGCGGCTCAAATCCGATCTGCTTGCCGCACTGCTTGCAACGACGGACGGTGTACTCAAAACCTTCGATATGCGCTGGAGCGACGATGCGGCTTTGACCGTCGTGATGGCCGCGAATGGCTATCCCGGTACGCCGCAGAAAGGCACCGAGATCAAAGGCCTCGATCTTGCAAAAGCCGTTCCGAATGTCGAAATCTTCCACGCCGGAACGCGCCGCGACGAAGACCGCGTCATTGCCGACGGCGGTCGCGTTCTGAACGTGACGGGGCGCGGCAAGACGGTGAAGGATGCGCGCGACGCTGCTTACGCGGCGATCGCGAAGATCGATTGGCCGGGCGGTTTCTATCGCAAGGACATCGGCTGGCGCGCCTTGGAACGCCAGAAGACATAAGCGGGATCGGACGACAGCGGGGCATGGCGAAGACACTCGAAGCTTCGGCGGGCAACGGCAAGCTTCAGGCGCACAAACCGACGATCGGGCTAGCGCTCGGTGGCGGCGGGGCGCGCGGGCTTGCCCATATCGCCATGCTGGAAGCCTTCGATGAACTCGGGATCAGGCCGAACGTTATCGCCGGAACCTCGATCGGCGCGGTCTACGGCGCAGCATACGCGTCAGGCATTTCAGGACGCGAGTTGCGTGAGCACACGCGCTATATCCTTTCGCAGCGGTTTGGGCTCATTCGCGATCTTTTCATGCGCCGCGCACAGCCGTTCTCGCAGTTTCTGAACCTGTTCGGCGCGCGCAACGCCATTCTCGATCCGTTGGCCGTACTCGACATGATCCTTCCGAATACCGTGAAGCAAACATTCGCCGATTGCGAAATTCCGCTGAAGATCGTGGCGTCCGATTTCTACGATCAGGATCAAAAAGTTTTCACGGACGGGCACCTGCGTACGGCCGTGGCGGCGAGTATGGCGCTGCCTGTTATTTTTCAGCCTGTCATTCAGGACGGCCGCGCGCTGATCGACGGCGGGCTCACGAACCCACTGCCGTTCGATCTGTTGCTGCCCGAAGCCGATATCGTCGTCGCTATCGACGTTTCGGGGGCCCCGGTGCCCGATCCGAGGCGCGTGGCGCCGACGGCAATCTCGGCACTCTTTTCGAGCGCGTTTCTTTTCGAGCGAACGATCATCAAAGAAAAGCTCAAGACGCGGCAGCCGGACATTCTGATCTATTCCGGCACGAGCCAGTTCCAGGTGCTCGACTTCCTCAAATGCGACGACATCCTAACCGCCGCCGAGCCCGCGAAAGAGCGTCTGAAACAGCAGCTTTCGCGCGTCCTGTCGGTCGAGACGCTGACGGTGCTCGAAGGCGGCGACGTGGCGGAACCAGCGGTTCCGCGCCCCGAACGGCGCAAACGCCGCCTGCTTCCCCGACCGCGGAAAAAGCACGAGTAGACGGAAGCCGCTATCCCTGCGAAATTCCAGGTATCCTTGAGGATCGCGGAAACGATGACGGCTGCCAAACCAGATCGCTCAGTGCGAATTGGCGTCATAGAAGCAAGACACCCTGTTGGCGACGATCGCGCACGCGATCGGAAGAACGATATCTTGGACGTTTTTCGGGTCAGTTCGACCGAGGCTCAGTCCGTTATCGATCTCGTCTCCGAAGCTTTCCTCGGCGATCCCACTTGGTCGTGGGCGTTCCCCGACCCCGCGGCCCGACGTCAATGGTGGACGTTCTGCGTGATAGAAGCGCTTCGCTATCCCTGGACGTTCAGGACTGAAGGCTTCGAGACCACATCGGTTTGGATTCCGCCCTCGTGCGCGGAATTTTCGGACGACGGAGTTGAGAGTATCCCTGGGAAGCTGACCGATCTCGTAGGGCGGCGGGCGCCAGAGGTCGCGGAACTCCTGCACCGCTTCGAGCAGGCGCACCCCAATACCGAACCTCACTACTACCTCAGCCTCTTGGGCACCTGCGCGCGAGATCGGGGGCGTGGCCTCGGCATGGCACTTCTTACGGAAAACCTCGCTCGAATCGACGCTGAGCACATGCCGGCCTATTTGGAATCGAGCAATCCAAGCAACAATCACAGATATGAGTCGGTTGGGTTCGCGCCGGTCGGCTCTTTTCAGGCACCACGCGATGGCCCAGTCGTCACAGGTATGTGGAGAAAGGGTCGATGACGAAAAATCTCATCAGCCTTCGCGACGGACGGCGAAGAAATCTTTCAGAAGCGTGCTCGCCTCAGCTTCTGCGAGGCCTGGATAGATTTCGGGGGTGTGATGGCACGTCGGCTGACTGAAGACGCGGGCGCCCTGCTCGACGCCGCCGCCTTTCGGGTCGCTGGCGGCGTAGTAAAGCCGCTTCAGACGAGCGAATGAGATCGCGGCGGCGCACATCGGACACGGTTCGAGCGTGACGTAGAGGCTGCAGCCGATCAGGCGCTCGTCGGCCAATTCGGCGCAGGCCGCGCGAATGGCGAGCACTTCGGCATGGGCCGTCGGGTCGTTCAATTCACGGGTGCGATTGCCGGCACTGGCGAGAATGCGGCCATCCGCCGACACAACGACGGCTCCAATCGGCACTTCCCCGCGCGCACCGGCGGCTTCCGCTTCGGAAAGCGCGCGTGCCATATGGCTTACGGCGTCCTTCGATGTCATAAGCTCGCTTCGCTCCTGAAAGTCCGAATCCAAAGATGTCCAAGCTACCGCAACGATCAAGCCCGCAACGGGCGAAGCCACAACGGTCCGGGCCAGAACGGTCGGGCCCATCTGTGCAAAAACGGTCTGGGCCAAAACCGTCTGGGCCGCAACGCTCCAAGCCGTCCGCGACGCCCGCGCCGCCACCCGTTAACCGCGACGGCCCGATGCGCATCGCCAAAGCCATGGCGCGCGCCGGTCTTTGCTCGCGCCGTGAGGCCGAACGCTGGATCGCCGACGGTCGCGTCAGCGTCAACGGCAAGCTGTTGAAGACGCCCGCCGTCGAAGTCAAACCCGGCGAT
>JAFECH010000121.1 GCA_018242255.1 Pseudomonadota bacterium
GGATGAAGCAGGCATGCGGCTGCGGATGCTCATACGCCGACGACGAATGGACGAGTTCGCCCGTCTGATAGTCGACGTACATATGGCCCTGGCCGGGACCGTCGATGCCGTAGGCCCAGTGCAGGCCGGTGTTGAACCACTGCGGCGAGTTCGGCGCCGCCATCTGCATGGCGAGCATGTAGCGGAGTTCGTCGAAGAACGTCTGGGCGTCTTCTTCAGACGAGAAATAGCCGCCCTTCCAGCCCCAGTACGTCCAGGTGCCGGCGAGACGGTCAAAGACTTGGCGCGCGTCCGTCTCGCCGCCGAAACGCTCGTTCTCCGGCAGCTCGGCAAGAGCGGCATCATCCGGGGCGGAGCGCCACAGCCAAGAAGGAACCTGCGTTTCTTCGCACCGCTTCAGGCGCCGCGCGACGCCCGCCTTGCGGAAATATTTCTGCGCCAGAATGTCAGCGGCGACCTGGCTGAACTGTTCGGGAACATCAAAACCTTCGAGACGGAAAACGACCGAACCATCGGGGTTCTTGATTTCGGACGTCGCACGCCGGAACGGGATCGAGGCATAAGGAGAAAGGCCGGCTTTCGTGAAACGTCGTGTAATCTTCATGAGAAAGTGCCCCCGAATTTCGCGGCACGTGGCGATGTTGCCAGGTGCCGTATGTGATTTTTGACGCCTCAGACCTGGAGCCCTGCAACTCCGGCGAAGAGGCGGATCGAAAAAACGCGGAACGTGCCCGAAGGCGCTTCGCCGAAGCTCAACACACAGGCCGCAGCTTCCCCGCGCCCGCGAAGACACCGAAAACGGCTGTCTCGCCGGCCTCATGCCGACCCAAAGTGTGTGATTGCGACGAAGACTCGCGCGCTACGCTAAAACGCTACCGAACCGAAACGGCTGCGAAGTCGTCGTCAACCGCTCTCAAGCGGTTCGTCTTACGAATGTCGCAACACGGTCAAAGTTAGGAGATTCGAAGCGCGCCCGACAAGGGAAATTAAATAGATGTTGGGGTGGCAGTAGCAACAAACACAAGATCTAGTGGTGTTAACAACTTCCGGCCGGAGACGGCAATTACGGCGCATTCGTTGGTGTTTTGCCGGCGATCCTGGCCGTTGGCGGTGTGGACAGGACTGAATTGCGTCCGTTTTCGACCCGACCCAGCGACGAGATTAGTGCGATTCCGCGTCAGGTCTGTTGCATGCCTGCACCGGCTCAATGGCGTCTAGACATCACACTCGAAGAACCGCTAATTCGTGGTCAGCGTGACAGCGGCAAAGGATGCCCGATCGATGAGCTTATTCAGCGAGATTTTCGCCTGGTGGGGCGGCAATACCTGGGGAACGCGCTTCTTCACATGGCGCAAGGGCAAGCTCGTCGGCGAGGACCAGTTCGGGAATCGCTACTTCATACAAAGAAGCGGCGTTGGCCCGCTGGGTGTGCCCGCGCGCTGGGTCACTTATCCCAAGCTATCGGAAGCGAGCCAGGTACCGCCCGAATGGCATGGCTGGCTTCATTACACAGTCGATACCCCGCCGACCGAAGAGCGCTATCACCCGCGCCCGTGGCAGAAGCCGCATCAGATGAACATGACGGGTACCGCGAAGGCTTATCGCCCCAAGGGCTCAATCCTCGGCACCGGTCATCGCGCAGCGTCGACCAGCGACTACAAGGCGTGGAAGCCGAATTAATCGAGATTAATCTGGCCGAACGAAAAATCGCCCCCTTTGGCGGGCAATCCGGCGAGGCGCCGCGGCGCGCCTCAGGGGAATGGATTTTTGCACTTGAGACAGACGGACTTGTTAGATTTCGGGCGCCGCACGAAGGTCCGTCGCCGCGCAGGCCTGTTCGTGTCGACGTTGCTTGTTTCCTGCACGCTCGCCACCCTGACGGCCTCGCCCGCAGCTGCCGATCGCATTGAAAATCAGGTCGCTGTTTTTTCGGCGCTCGATAAGGTGACGGCGCACATCTCGAAGATCGAGGTCGAACTCAACAAGACGGCGACGTTCGGCGCGCTCAAGATCACGCCGCGCGCCTGTTATTCGCGCCCGCCTACCGACGAGCCCAAGACGGATACGTTCGTCGAGATCGACGAAACGCAGGTCGACGGTTCGGAGAAACGGATTTTTACCGGCTGGATGTTTGCCGAAAGTCCGGGCATCTATGGCTTGGAGCACCCGACCTATGACGTCTGGCTGACCCACTGCGAGAAGCCGATCCGCACGATCGCCGAAGACAATCCGAACGCCGGTACGGTCGCGCCGTCTGACGATCCGAACCAAGCCGGCGCAGCCGCGGGCGCGCCTCCAGCTGCCGATCAAATCCCGCCCGATCAAGACTTCCGCCGCCGCGTCCGGCGCTGAATCCTCGTCCGATCGAAAAACAGTTATTCCGCCAGCAGCTTCGCGACTTTCGGTGCGAAGTACGTCAGCACGCCGGACGCGCCCGCGCGTTTGAAGGCCAACAGGCTCTCGACCATCGTCTTGTCGGCATCGAGCCAGCCGCGCTCGAACGCGCCCGCCAGCATCGCGTATTCGCCTGACACCTGATACGCGAACGTCGGCACGCCGAATTCGCTCGAAACCCGCTGCACGATGTCGAGATACGGCATGCCTGGCTTCACCATGACCATGTCCGCACCTTCGTCGAGATCGAGCGCAACCTCGCGCAGCGCTTCCTCCGTGTTCGCCGGATCCATCTGATACGTGCGCTTGTCGCCCTTGAGCAGCCCGGTTGAACCCACCGCATCACGGAACGGTCCATAGAACGCGCTTGCGTACTTTGCGGCGTACGACATGATCTGTGTGTTCTTAAATCCCGCATTTTCGAGCGCTGCTCGGATGATGCCGATGCGTCCGTCCATCATATCGGAGGGAGCCAGCACGTCGGCGCCGGCCTCCGCCTGCACAAGCGATTGTTTTACGAGAGCCGCTGTCGTCTCGTCGTTCACGATTTCGCCGCCGACGATCAGCCCATCATGTCCGTGGCTCGTGTAGGGATCGAGCGCTACGTCGAGAATGACGCCGATGTCGAGTTTCGCAGCCTTGATCGCGCGCGTCGCGCGGCACACGAGATTGTCGGGGTTGAAGGCTTCTTCAGCAGTCTCGCTGCGTTTCTTCGGATCCGTGAAAGGGAAGAGGGCGAGAGCTGGGATGCCGAGCGCCTCGGCTTGCTTTGCCGCTTCGACGATCAGATCGACGCTCAACCGTTCGACGCCCGGCATCGACGCGACGGGAACGCGCTGGGCTTCGCCGTCGACGACGAACATCGGCCAGATGAGGTCGTTCGGTGACAAGAGATGCTCGGCAACGAGCCGCCGCGACCACGGGCTTTTCCTGTTCCGGCGCATGCGAATGGCGGGGAACCCGCCGGAAAGAGAGTCGGGCGGTGTGCCCGTATCCGCGGCGGAGGAGGTGGGGCGTGTGCGAGAAGACATGGGAGAAGTCCTGCTGACGTGTCGGTCCGTTCCGGGAGCGCCGGAACCGCCGGGACAATGGACACGGGCAGGCCTGTCGCGCAAGCGGGGCGACGCAGATCAGTTATCCGCGCGCGGCGTTTATGTTCCCGCTTCCCTGGGGGAGGGATGAGGAGGGGGGAGCCGACAGCCACGTTTTGGGCAAAAGCGCTAATCGCAAATCTTGCCGAACTTTCGCGGGGCCGTGTCGATATGGAAGTGGTTCCGGTGTGCTGCGTTCGCCTCTGGCCCAAGCGTCGTGCCGAATGTCCGGCAGGCGGAGGCATGCACGTCATGCAGGAAGGCCTGCATTTCCGGTGGCGGGTTCTTGAGGCCGGTGGGAAACGCCGATTTCGGCGCCGCGGCTTCGGCACGAGGGCCGCCGAGACGATTGACGTTCGTGCCCGGATCCCATGACGATGCCACCGTCACGTTCGATACGCCTTCGATGATCGTCGAGCGCACAAGCCCCGCCGCCAAAGCGCCCGCAGTCGATGGGACGGCGGATGCCAGCGGCACTTGCGCGGGGTTGCCCGCGACACTCGCTTGCGCGGTCTTCGCAGCAGCATCTTCTGCCGCCTTCTTCCGCGCCACGGCTTCTGCAGCGATCTCGCGCAGCGGCATACCCCAGTCGTCAAGCACCTCGGCTGTCTTTTCTGACTTGGTGACGAAACCGCCAATATCGATGGCGTTCGCGAGCGCATGCTCGCTGAGCTTCGTCGACTTGCGGCCGTAGGCATTGCGGCATGAATAAGAACTCATCGTCTCTATCCGCACGATCGCCGATTTCAGATTCTTGCGCGCGAGCGGCTGAACGTCCTTCTCCACCCAGTTGGCGAACTGCTCGACGAGGTCGCAGCGCACGATCGCGGGTGGCGATAGCGTGACCTGCGGGTTTTGCCCGACGCTGATGAGTTCAACTGGTGCTGGAGCCCCGCAAGCACCTTCGCGGATGGGCGCGTGCGGCAGCGCTACGGCGTGGATGCGCTGTAACACGACGGCGCAATGCGCGCGTGCGTCTGCGACTTCCGCATCGGACCAAGCGTCGGCAAGTTTTGCAGTAGCCTGCTTATCTGCAGTACGAGGATCGCTTGCGGAGGGCGCTGCGCTTGCTGCGGCCGGATTAGGCGCTGGCGAAGGCGCGACGGGTGTTTTTGGTACGTCTGTTGGCCCGGTGGTGTGATGAGGCTTCTTGCCCGCGGCGGCCGCCTCTGTGGCAACGGCGCAGACCGCCGCGCAGAGGCTAGCAGCCAGCATAACAGCCCGCCAATACGTTCGTTTGGCCGAATTGAGGTCGCCAGTTCTGATCATAATTATCTGTGTGCGGCCTTCAATTGTGACTGCTGGCGGCAATTTCGAGGGCATACGGAAGGCC
>JAFECH010000122.1 GCA_018242255.1 Pseudomonadota bacterium
GGAAGGCGACTGGGCCGTTCTGCGCCGCTCGGGTGCCGAAATCTTCAATCTCTACGGCGTCCGCGTCGAGCGGCCGCTCGTCAAAGCCGTCGCGAGCTCGCTGTTGATCGACAAGGGCAACTATCGCCACTTCATGGCGAAGGAAATTCACGAGCAGCCGGAGGTGATCTCGCACACGCTGGCGAATTACCTCGATATGACGGCTGGGCGCGTTCGTTTTCCCGATCTCGGCGTCGATCTGTCGAAGATCAGCCGCGTCACGATCTCAGCGTGCGGCACGGCCTATTATGCGGGGCTGGTCGCCAAGTATTGGATCGAGCGGTTTGCGCGCGTTCCGGTCGACATCGATGTTGCGTCCGAAATGCGCTATCGCGAGGCGCCGATGCCGGAACACGGCCTGGCAGTCTTCGTTTCGCAGTCCGGTGAGACAGCCGACACGCTCGCGACGCTCCGATACGCCAAGGCCAACGGACAGCGCATCGCTTCCATCGTGAACGTCCGGACGTCGACCATTGCGCGCGAATCACATGCCGCGCTGCCGACCCTGGCGGGCCCGGAAATCGGCGTTGCATCGACCAAGGCGTTCACCTGCCAGCTTTCGGTTCTGGCCTGTCTCGCAATTGCGATCGCCCGGGCTCGGAACACGATTACCGCTGAACAGGAGGCGTCTCTCATCAAATCTCTGATGGAAGTGCCCCGGCATGTGGCGTCCATTCTGAGGAGCGATGAGGCCTATCTGGCCGTCGCCCACGAACTGGCAAAAGCGGACGATGTGCTGTACCTCGGGCGCGGGTCTAGCTTCCCCATTGCCCTCGAAGGCGCGTTGAAACTCAAGGAAATTTCCTACATCCACGCCGAGGGCTACGCCGCGGGCGAACTGAAGCATGGCCCCATCGCGCTGATCGATGAAAGCGTGCCGGTGGTCGTGGTCGCGCCTGAGGACGAACTGTTCGAGAAAACGGTTTCGAACCTACAGGAGGTCGCAGCGCGCGGCGGCCAGGTCATCCTGGTTTCGGACGCCGACCCGGACAAGGCCGGATGTAAACTTGCAGGGTATATCCCGATGCCAAAGGTTGACCCATTTGTCGCGCCGATGATCTATGCTGTACCTACCCAGCTCATCGCCTACCAAACGGCGGTGCTGATGGGGACCGACGTTGACCAACCCAGGAACCTGGCGAAGTCAGTTACGGTGGAGTAGCCCAAGCCGGCGCATTGGGGGTGGGGGCCCTTAATTCGCCTCGTTCCGCTGGTTCAATTAATCAGCGTGAAGGGAGGTTACGCCACTTCAGAACGTGACCTATTGGGGAAGGTACGGGAGATGACGCAATTCCAAGGGCTCGCGCGCCGTGTGGCGCTCGCTGCTACTGTGGCGTGCGTATTTGCAAGCACCCTTGCGGTTTGGCCGTCCATCGGCGAGGCGCGTAAGGCAAAAGCAGCGAGCGGACCTTCAGGTCCGTCGGCGCAAGGTCCGCAGGCTGGCGGCGATGCCGCTCAGAAGGCCGCCGAAATCGAAGCTGCCAAAAAAGCCTATGATGCAGGGCTGAAGGCTTATGCCGCTGGAAAATTCAAGCCGTCGATCGAGCAGCTATCGGTAGCGATCGCATCCGGCAAGCTGTCGTCGCCGGAATTGGCCAAGGCGCTGTTCACACGCGGCCGGGCCTTCAAAAAGGACAATCAGGCCGGTCTGTCGATTTCCGATTTTACCAGTGCTATCTGGCTGAAAAACGGATTGAGCCCCGACGAGCAAAAATCGGCAATAGCCGAGCGCTCCGAGGCATATAGCGCGGCCGGGCTGCCCGACACCGGCAGCCGACCCGACCAGCGCGTTATCGGCACACCCGCGGTTGCTTCGGCGCCAGCTTCAAACGTGACTGGGAATGCGGCTCCGGGACCGAACGCTGGCTCTGCAGGGCTCTCGGCCGCGGCCGTCGCGGAAGCGGCCAGTGCCCAGAAGGCTGCCACCAGCAAGGACGCGACTTCGGCAGAGATCTCACGTGCGCCCGTCAACGGCGAAACGACGCTTCAGTCGGCGGCGGCCGGCAGTGTTGCCGAGAGTACGGCAAAGCCTGCGTCGTCCGGTATTGCAGGTTTCTTTGGTTGGGGACAATCATCGTCCGCGCCGCAACCCGCGCCAGCACCCGCTGCACCGAGCACGGGGTCGTCATTCACGCAGACCGTCAGCTCTATTCCAGGCAACGTATCGGGTTTCTTCTCGAACATGTTCGGCGGCAGCTCGTCGTCCACGTCTGAGCCGGCGGTCGCGCCTGCAGCAGCAGCGCCACCCGTTGGCGTGACGACGGCGTCTACCGTCGCCGTTGCTCCGGAGACGTCGAGCTGGAGCAGCGCGACAACTGTTGCGAGCCGTGCTCAACGCGAGTCAATCCGCCCTGAGAAAGCGTCCTATTCGAGGGAAGTACAACCTACTGCAGCTGCCCCGACGAAAGGCAAGTTCAAGATCCATATCGCAGCGCTGCGATCGAAGGAGCAGGCTGACGCGCTGGCACAGAAGCTCATTGCGCAGCATGGCGCCGAACTCGGCAATCACTTGCCGGTCGTCGATTCCGCTGTGATCGGCAGCATGGGCACCTTCTATCGCGTCCGTATCGGCGGTTACGCTTCCCAGGAGGAGCCACGGAGCCTCTGCAACAAACTCAGAAGCAGTGGCCTTGACTGTCTGGTCGTGACAAACTGACGAGCGCCCGCCCTCCGTCGGGTCTGATGCTCGAGTAGGAGAGAATGGTTCCTCCCCCGGTTGATCCTGAGCACTATCTCCGTCGCCCGACGGGTGTTCCGCCGTCCGACGCGCAGTTGACAGCAGGTTTGAAGCGGCTTGCGAGCGACAGTGGGAAGACGGGGTGGCGTCTGGGTTCGCGTTTCCGCAACGCGTTTCTAACCGGCCTCGTGATCGTCGGTCCCGTGACAATCACCCTTTGGCTGATGTGGGGCGTGATCCATTGGATCGACGCCTGGATTAAACCGCTACTGCCGACCTGGTTCAACCCCGATACCTATCTGCCGTTTCCGGTCCCAGGCTTCGGCTTGGTCATAGCCGTCTTCGGTTTGACGCTCATCGGTGCTCTGGCTGCAAACCTGCTCGGTCGCGCGCTGGTGTCTTCCGGCGAACTGATGATGTCGCGCACGCCGATCGTCCGCAACGTCTACGGTGCGCTGAAGCAGATCTTCGAGAGCGTCATCTCGACAACGGGTCCAAGCCAGAGCTTTCAAAAAGTGGGAATGATCGAGTTCCCATCGAAGGAGATCTGGAGCCTCGTTTTTGTGACGGGCGAGACGACCGGTGAGATCAAGGACGTACAGCCTGGCGGCGAAGGCGATCTACTGACGGTCTTCATGCCGACCGGCATCGTCCCCCCGACAGGCTTCATCTGTTTTGTGCCGCGCCAGAATGTTGTGTTCCTGAACATGACGGTCGAGGAAGCGGCTAAGATCATTCTTTCAGGTGGCATCGTCATGCCGAATACTGAGCAGGAAAAGCTCAAGCTTCTTGCTGAGGCTGCCGCGAAGAAAAAATCGCGCTTCCGGCGCAGTGGCGACAAGCCGGCGGCTTAGGCTTTTGTTGCCTTCGAGGATGACGCGAGTGCACCGCGTTAGGCTGCGCGGAACAGGCGGACGGCCTCGTCGCATTCGAAGAGATAGAGCAGCGTGCGCAGCGCTTGGCCGCGCGGAGAGACGAGGTTCGGATCTTTTTCGAGTATCAGCACCGCGTCGTCGCGTGCCGCTTCGAGGAGGGCGTCGCGTCCCGGAACATCCGCGATACGAAATCCGGGGTCGCCGCTCTGGCGGGCGCCGAGAATTTCGCCGCCGCCGCGCAGCTCCAAATCTCTTTCCGCGATTTTGAAGCCGTCCTCGGTTTCTTCCATCATCTTGAGGCGTGCTTCCGCCGTTTCGCCGAGAGGCGACTTATAGAGCAGCATGCAGAAGGATTCGCGCGCGCCGCGTCCGACGCGTCCGCGCAACTGGTGCAACTGGGCGAGGCCGAAACGCTCGGCGTGCTCGATGACCATGATGTTGGCATTGGGCACGTTGACGCCGACTTCGATAACGGTGGTCGCAACGAGAATTTTGAGCCGGTTGGCGGCAAACGCCGCCATCGTCTCGTCTTTCTCTTTCCCACTCATGCCGCCGTGAAGCAGGCCGACGGTGTCGCCGAAAAGCTGCCGCAAATAGGCATAGCGTTCTTCGGCTGCGGCGAGATCGGTCAGCTCGGAGCTTTCGATCAGCGGGCAGACCCAATAGACCTGCGCGCCTTCTTCAAGCTGTACGCGAATGCGGTCAATCAGGCGTTCTAGCAATTCGAGCGGTGCCGCCTTAGTGACGACGGGTTTTCGCCCGGCAGGTTTTTCGGTGAGCTTCGAGACGTCAAGGTCGCCGTAGTGCGTCATCAGCAGTGTGCGCGGGATCGGTGTTGCGGTCATCACAAGGACGTTGGTGTCGCCGTTCGTTCCTTTCGCCTGCAGGGCCATGCGCTGGTGAACGCCGAAGCGGTGCTGTTCGTCGATAACGGCGACGGCGAGATCCTTGAACACGACGTCGGGCTGAAATAGTGCGTGCGTGCCGACGAGAATGTCGATCTCACCCGACGCAAGTCGCGAAATAACGGCGTCGCGCGCTTTGCCCTTTTCGCGCCCGGTGAGAAGGGCGAGGCGCAATCCGGCGGCATCGGCAAGTGGCGCGATGGTGTCGATGTGCTGGCGCGCGAGGACTTCCGTCGGCGCCATCATCGCGGCCTGG
>JAFECH010000123.1 GCA_018242255.1 Pseudomonadota bacterium
AATTGCGTCGAACTGAACCTTTACAACGACCAGCGCCTTAGCGATGCCGCCGGCACGCTCATCACGGAACGAGCCTTTCTCGACATCGCGCTTGGGCAGAACCCGAGCACGGACAAGATCAACTTCTTTGGTGAAGACCGCGTGCAGCCCGACGGCACCTAGCCGCGAAGCGATGACGAGATGTTTTTGAAATGCTGTCAACAACTGGCGCCTGGGATCAATATGGACTTCGCCACATCCTTCGCCGAGATCTTGCTCAACCAACGCCGCCTCGAAGCCCCCGCGATCGCCGCCCTGGGCCGCCAATTCTTACTCTAGGCCGATTCACCCTGGACAGGCCCAACCGTTGGCAGCTTTGACGTGTCGACCTCAAAGGTGTGGTGCTACGCGCCGGCGGGGACGATACCGCAAGGACGATCGACTTCTGCGATCGACTTTCGGGCCTCGGTCGTATGAGCGCCAGATCAGGCGATAATTCCTGTCCCTCAAGCGGCGGTATCAGAGCCGGTTGAGGTGAGAGGCTACAAATTCCAAAACCTCGTTGCGCCGAGATCGAGGAACATGCTCGCGTCATCTATTGGCGGAAGGATCTGCAAGCGTGGCTGGAGAAGTAGTCCGTCAAACCCGAGATATAATCTGCTAGCACTTCTCGTCACAAACTTGTGGCACTACAACAACACTGGGTCTTGAGACCACTGGCGCCAAGGCCAAAAATCGACTAAGAAATGCACTAACGAACCGACCAGACAGAAGTCTGCCAAACCCTTGATTTCCGGCCTTTGGGAAAGGTCTCTGGATAGGTTTGGCGCCCCGTAGGGGACTCGAACCGTTTTGAAAACCCTTGAGATTCCAAGAAGAAGCGATTGGGTTGACGGTTATTTGTTGTAGGAATGTTGTAGTCGTTGTCTACGTCGGTTTCTTAAGGAGGGATGTAAGCCACTTGTTGACTTCGGACAATGGATAAAGGACGCGGGCAGTCGTTCCTACCCCGAGCTTGATGTATTCGGGACCTTTGCCATCAAGGCGCCAATCTTCGATTGTGCGCGGTTTCTTTTTCAGCATGGCTGCCAATTCTTCCGTGGTCAGAAACACCGGCAGGTCTTTCCCGTCGGTCATGAATGTACCGCCCCTAAATTTCGATTCCGCGCCCCTCAACAGAACTAAATCGGTCTGCTAGGCTGCGCTACCTTGCATTCTGACGGGACAGCCCATGCCGGACAAGCGTGACATCAAGGAAATTGAACGTGACCTCTCCGGCGCCGTGATGGCGTTCAACGTCTCACGCGCCAATCTTGGTGCCACCCTTCGATCGCTGGAGCTGAGGAAGGCCTCTGAGGACCGCCTCATCGGCTTTGCGGAAGAGTTCGGCGTCGACCAACTGATGAGGACACTCCAGGAAACGCCGGAGCTGGTGGATGTCGATCGCCGCCCCACCATCGCCGAACTCGCCAAGGTGAAGCCGCAGCTGGTGGCCGCCCACGATGCGCAGGCCCGCGCCGACAAGTATCTTGCCGAAAAGGAAGACATCCTGCGCGAAAAGGACCCCAACCACGCGAAGGCGATCCTGCTCGGCGGCCGCGAAACCGTCATCGACCTGAAGCGAGGCATCGCCCGCGACGTGGAGACCGGCCGAGAAGAAGCACTTGTCGTCGAGCGCGTGAAGGCCAGGGACTTGGCCAATACCGACGAGTACGGACAGGACGACGAAGACGAGATGGAGCGCTGACCAGCAGGCGGCAAATTCGCAACAGGGGGATGCCGGTTGTATTCCCGTTGCACGCACGCTGACTCAAATTCATGCAACCGCTGTTGGCGAATACAGCCTCGTCCCTATGATGGGACACAAGGTACAGCTGAGGAGCCATGGCCGGGGCGGTGAGAGTGTTCTCTTCCCGTGTGAACTGAAAAGGGTGGGCCTCGCGCATGCGCCCCGCCACCGGAAGCCGCAAGCGGCGACGACCAAAGCCTGGAATATCATTTGACCGGCCCGCAGCTTTGAAGAAGAGCTTAGGGGCCGGGATTTCCCCTGCTAGCCATATGTTACGGGGCGTGGAAGCTCAGATGAAATCAGGCTACTGAGTGACGGTTATTGGATTCGCAAAGGCTGCAGACCCTTGGGTTTTTACTGCATGAGAGTGCGCCAGTTCGGAGGGTGAAGGCAAATGTCCGGGGTGATGAAATATCGGCGCCCTTTGACGCCTTCGGACGTCCGTCCGGCCGAGCGGAACGAGCTAGTTGAACTCGTGAAGATTCAGATATGGGTCGGCAAGTTTTTGGAGGGGTTGTCTCCTAACGCAGCCGATGACCTTGTGACGATTGAAACGTGGCGGGTTGAGTTTTCGAATATTGTAGGAAGTTTCAAAAGAGTCGCTATCTCGCAAGGCCGCGACGGCAAGGATGCGTGGAAGGCTTTAGCCGGCGCGGCTCGGATTTCAAAGGCAACGGATTACATCCAAGATTTGCGCAACAGAACCATACCTACATACCGCTCGTTGTCGCGCTTTTTAAAAGAACTCGAGGCAGCCTACGTCGAATTAGAGGCTAGAATCACAGCACTTCGCTCGACATCTCACGACCAGCAATTACAATTGAGGGAAAGGAAAGACCCTAAACTGCTGACCGATTCTGCCTTCGTGAGGAAAATTCTTTCCGCGTGGAATGCTGATAGCAGTTTGGTTCCCCTTGAAAAGCTCCCAGCAAAGGTTGTTGCGAAGGCGGCGGCGTTGGCCGTCAAAGTGCTGCTCGATAATGAGGGGGGCATCACTGAAGAGGTGATTGACGATGTAACGGGGTTGGTTCTCCCGCCAAAGCTCGTAAAGCCATATCGGGAACGTGGTCATCACCAGAATGGAAAGCGTCTTAACGTCTTTGAACATCTCGCTTTGGAATATCCGGATTACTTGAAAAACAGGCTTCTCTTCTCCGGTCATATTCAAGCGATTGACCGTCCGGCGTATGAGGCGCTTGTCTACCTGGCGAACAAGGATGCGAAGGCGTTGGGCAAGCGTGGGTCGTCTCACTTGGCGGCGTTTCTTTGGCAGCACGGGATCTTGGCTGCCGAGCATCTGATGAACCCGCCACCAGGCGTGGAGCGCCAAGCGAAGGTCATCAAGGACTTTCAGGACAAGCGCAAAAATGAAGGAATGAACAGGGCGGTGCTGGCTCGGATTGAGAAAGCAGGCGCGGGGGAGCGATGATCTTGCTGATGCGCCAATCGGAAATAAGAAAAATATTAAATTCTAAATTTCGAATTTGACATAAATCGAAAAATTGATAGCTTGGCACCTTGTTCCCATCCTGGAAGCGTGGAGGTGTCGCATGCCGATGTCCAAATGTTGCTGCGGGAAATGCCGTCATCGCGGTCGTTGGCTCTTGATGTCTTGCTTTGCGGCAAGTGCAGTGGCGTTGGGGGCTCTGACGAATGCGTTTTCGTGTTGGGATCACCTCAAGGGTGTCTACGGATGGGTGGAGTCACAGGTGAGCTTGGAAGAGCGGGTCGCTGCATTGGAAAAGCAAGCGGCAACCGAAGCAGCACCCTCCCCCATGCCTAAGGGTCATGGTGTTCCGAAACGATTGCCGGAGCGCGCGCCCCCGTCACCTTCTGCACCGGCATCTCGCGGAATCTTGGGAGCGCTGTTTGGCGCTATTTTCGGAGGTCTGTCGTGAAGCGAACGACGGAAAAGCGTTTCGAGGTCGGGGCGGTGTCCAAGTATACGAACGACGCCGTGGACCATGTGGTGCGCTCGATCAGGAATTTGGCTGAGGTCATGGCGGTGGTGGAGGACGCAACGGAAACATCTGAAGGTCGCGCTGCAGCCAAAGCACTCCGCAGGCTCAGGGCCGCAGTTCGGAGAGGAGATTTCAACGAGAACCCGCCTCATCAAAGGCTGAAGAGAATTAGCCTCCCCGCTAAAGCGCTTGATTGCATCCTGGCGCAGAAGAGGATCAGTTCGAACTCGCTCTGCAATCTGTTGAGCCGTGTGCCATTCGTCGAGTTTGGATCGACCCTTCGTTGTGGCTAGTGCTTCTAGTAGATCAAATGTCGAGCTTTTCAGTCCGAACGATAACAAAGCTTCCTGCCACTCACGGGTATCCTTGAACTCGGGGTAATCAGTAGCAATGGCGTTCAGTATCTCTTCAGGGTTATCCGGCAAATATTGCAGCGATGATATAAGCGGCCGCAAACGCCAAGGCTGCCGCGCCTGAGGTGGCAGCATGGCAAGTGCCTCTTTAATTGCAGATGGTCGGTTCGAGAAAGCTACTAGTTCGAGCCATTCGCCAAGATCAGGATGATTTTCATCGAGCAGCCATGTTTGTGTTTTCGCCTTCTCGAGAAACTCTTTGAGGCCTTGTAGCATCAGGTCGGCGTCAAGGATCTCTCCCGCAGCGGTCAAGGCAAGGAATACCTGGCGCTTCTCGATAAGCGGTAGCGGCATTGCGAAAATCTTCGCAATCAACGCGTTCTCGCCATTATAGGTCATTGTGAAGCCAACCCTAGCGAGGGCAAGCCCAAGTTTTTGAGCTGTAACCTCCGACCGCTGACTTAGGTTTGACGCCGCCTCAAGTATGCTTGCGGCGAGAGGATGGGTTTTGATAGCGCTACTTTTACGTATTTTCCGGTTTGCGCTTACCTCGGAATAGTCAGGCCATCGCGCTCCGAATCGTCGTGGCTTTGCTGATGGTTGCTCTTTCTCCCAAATTTGCCGGAGGACGATGGCTGCCCGAAGCCCAAAATCAGGGGCCGTTAGA
>JAFECH010000124.1 GCA_018242255.1 Pseudomonadota bacterium
CCCGTTGCCTTCGCTAAGCTCCTCGAAGACCACATCAAGGGGATGAAGGCTTTCGATATCGAAACGGCGATGTCGCAGATCTTCGGTTCCAAGGCGGCAACCGTTGGTACGCAGTTGCTCGGCTCGTCGAAGGAGCTGCAGGATCTGACGTATATGCTCGAACACGTCAACGGCTTGGCCGACTAGATGGAAGAGTTCGGCGCTAAGGGCGGCGCCGCGGGCGTGGCGCAAATGGGCGCCGCGTGGGAACGGCTCAAGACGTCGATCGGCGATACCGGATTCGGCGATACCGTCGGCAAGCTCGCGCGTAATATCGGCTCGCTCTTCGATACAATGGAGGGCGGCCCGAGTTGGATCAAAGAAGGAGTCGGGTGGGGGGCGATGTTGCTCAACGGCCTGTCCGACGCAGCGTTGCCGATCATGGCCTTCAGCGGCCTAACCGGCATCGTCGGCTCATTGGGCAGCGGCTTCGGCACGCTCATTGAGAAGATCGGCGGCACAACAGCTGCCTTGAGGATTCTAGGTGGGGTTACGCTTGTCGGTGCCGGAATCTTTGCCGCCTACGAACTCTACCAGCACTGGGATCAGGTCGCCGCAGCGGTCAAACGCACGGCAACGGCGCTCAAGGATCTGGCGCAGGGCAGTGCCCAGCCGATCAAACAGCTATCGCACGACGTCACCAAGGCTCTGGGCTTCGGTGATCACGTCCATGCCGTCCTGCATAATCTGCGATCTAACGCCATTGGGAGCCACCAACTTCTGTACGCCTATGGTACGGAAACGGCGCTGGCCCGGGCGCAGATGAGCGTCGCCAAGGACGCTCTCGAAGACGCCAAGCGGTTCAAGGCCCTCTATCATCCGGCGCCGACAGGCCCGCATCATTTTTCCCGTGTCGGGCAGGCGACCGGCGTCGATGCAGCGGCCTATGCCCGTCAGGCGGCGGCGGAACGCACCAAGGCCGAGATCAGCGTTAAGACGACGCTCGATCCGATCGTCGTGCACGGGCAGCCAACAACGGTTCAGGTCGAGGTCCACGGCAAGCTCGACAACGTCCAGGGTTCGGGTTCCGGCTCGATGCCGCTGTCGGCGACGGCGCCGCACGGGACTACCGCAGCAAGCCCGGCCAATCCGCAAGTTTCCCGCTGAAAATCATCAAAGAAGGCCGTCGCCTCCTTATTGGAGGCGGTATCGCGCGTTGCTGGCGTCGCGATGGTCGCGCTGGCGGATCCGGATGGTCCGGACGAAACAACGAAGATTACGGTCCGCCATGAACCATCCGGCCAGCTCCCACTTAATCTAAACAGCCCAGCGGGTCCTGCAGATGTTTCGATCATGAGAGCAAAAGAGCCGAAAGCAGCAGCTAAGCTCATAATACGTTGGCTGACGGGCTCCCATCTTCTGAAGGCCGGCGAGAGCCTGCTGGACGACCGACGACGTCTTCCTCGCCTCGCCGACTGGCAGATGAGACGCTGTCGGCTCATTGGAGCCGACGACATCCGAATGTGCAAAAGCCGAAACCTTTATCAGGATCGCAATGATGTTGAGCGGTTCTTCAACAAGATCAAACATTGCCCCCCATACGCCCATTCGCCGTGGCAAGTATAAGGGGCCGACGGCGAACGAGCTTTCTCACCTGCAGGAGTTAGCTGGCCCCGTCGAGATGCCCAAGCCCTACTCCGAAGAGCTAGCCGAGTTTTGCGCGGAGTACCGGAACACCGATCGGCTCCCGCGTACCGACTTCGCGAAGCTGACTGCCGCGCCGAAAGATCAGTTCCGGATGTTTCCGGCGAAATGCCGTCGGGCTCTTGGCTTCGCATCGGCCGATGCAAAGCTCATTTTTCACGCGCTATGGGACCAACACGAGGACCGTCACGCTCGTGCCAATGGGTTGCTGATGGCATCGATTGAGTGGCTAGAGAGAAAGACGGAAATCTACAATCGCAATCAGATCAGCGAGGCCGTTCTGGAACTTGAGGTGCTAGGCCTTGTGCGCATCCAGCGCGGTCGCGGAGGCCGAGGCGCGTTGGCTCTGCCCACCCCGGAAACGGCGCACATGCGTAGCGTTGTTTCCCGCCAGAGAAGCGACCTGCACCACACAATCCGCTCCAAACAGCACGCGGTCGAAATGGTGCCAGGCCAACCCGCGCGCGATATAGCAGAATAATCTCTCGACTTTTGCCCAATCGATTGAGACAGTTAGTGCTTGGGTCGCCAAACCGCTCTCCATGACCCATGTGCGCTTGACGCCTGCCCGAAGCTCGCGCGCAATTCGCGCATTGGCCTTGTTCTCCAAGCGATGCGCGACGAGCGTTGAGAGATTTTCTTGGGCATCGTCGTGCCTGCCGCCGAAGCCAAGGAGGATCATGAGCTCTGTCTCGAGTGCGGCTTTCTCGCCGTTGCATCGCTCGCACGCCGGAACCTGCGGGAGGTTAGCCCGCTGCACTTCAAGAAAAAACTTGCGCGCGAAGACATGGTCATCCGTTGTTGCCGTCACCTCGCAGCAATAAGCGCACGTCTCACCCTCGAATTTCTTGCCCGTCACGAACATGCCCGCAAGCGCATCATCGCGAATATAGCGGCCCTCACTCGAGCCTGCATATCGTATTTCATGAGGTTTTTGAGGCTCTGTCCGCGCTTAGGACAGCAGAGTGGCAGTCTGAACTGTTCGTTTGCTCCTAAAAAAAACCGGCCGCTGAGGGCGACCGGTTGTCGTGGTTGCGGTTGGCTTAGGCTTCGGCTGCTTCGGTTTCGGAAACTTTTGCTACCGTGTTGCGTGGGGCGCGGACGCGGTTCCAGACGAGCGAGGCCGTGGTGCCGTCCTCCTCAAGGAACAGGGCGGCGTTGAAAGGCCGGTTGAGCAGAGGGCCGTCGAGTGACACCGACACGAAGTGATTGCCTTTGTCGCTCTTGCGCCGCCAGGCGGCGCCGAGCTCGATCGCGCCCTCGGGCGTTTCGGCGACGACGCGATAGTCCGGCTCTTTCTCGGATGCGCGCGCGTTGGGTGTGAAGGTCACGTCTTGGACACCAAAGTTCAGGCTGAGGATCGTGCCGGCGTAGACGTCCTTCGCCTTGTCGTAAGAAAAGCTTCCAATAATCATCTTTGTCTCCTGCGTGTGCGAGACCGGCCGAAGGACGATCTCTGTTTGCCGGGCGCACGCATGTCGCGGAACGCGGGGCGTTCGGATGCGGCGCTCCCGGTTTCGTGAACATAGGTGCGTCTTTTCACAGCGTCCCAGCCGCTGGTTTGGGATTTCGGAATTCCCAAACTTTTGCGGGTTGTGGCGCTTCGAGGCTTCCGCTTTGTTGCGAACAATGATTTTTAGGATTCCCGGAATTCTAGAAACTCATGACGGACAGGTCCAATGGCAAACGTGATGGTTCCCTTCACCAATGGTAAGGGCGGCGTCGGCAAAACGGCATTGGCTTGCAGCTACGCTGCGGCGCGCGCGCATGAGGGTGCCGACGTAATCCTCGCCGACACCAATGAAGGGCAGCAGACCGCGATGGCCTGGTCGGCGGTCAGAGCCCATAACGACATTCTGCCGAAAGTCCGGGTGCAGCCGGCGAACACGCGCGAAGCGCTCGAGATGGTTGGGCGTTGCGACGTGCTTGTCGTCGATACGCCCGGCTGGAACGACAAGGGTACGCTGCTGCTGGCGCGTAAATCGACCTTCATGGTGATCCCGACGGGGCCGAGCCCCACCTTCGATCTGGCGCCAACGGTTAAGCTTCTGCATGGGCTGCGGGCGGAAGGCATCGAGACCTGGCGCATGGGGGTCGTCCTCTCGCGCTTCAGCAACGACGACAAAATCCGCGATTCTGAAGAGGAGCTGGCGCGCACGTATCTGCGTGAGGCGGGGCAAGGCCAGGGCGGCTATACGGTGCTCGAAGGTTCGGTGCGCAATGCGCCGGCGTACGGCGCCGGTCTTGCCGAAGGTTACGGGCTTACCGAAATCGATCGCGGCCGCGGCCTCGCCGATGAAGCGCGCGGCATGATGAACACGATCTCGAAGGGCGTTTCGGCGGCGCTGCAGAAGCTCATGCGTCTCGAGAAGGAGCTCGGTGCGTTCCGCAGCAATCCGGGCAAGGGCAAGGAGCGCGATGGAGGCCGCGGCCGATGAGCGTGAAGAAGGACAGCGCGCTCCCGTCGCGGTTCCTGCCGCCGCCGCCGCCGGAAGACAATGTGAAACGGGCGCTCAATCATTACGGCGACGTGCGCCGTGAGGACGGGAAGATTTCGCGCAAGACCGGGCGCGACGTCCAGTTCGCAACGATCGTGACGCCGGAGTTCAAGAAGTGGATGAAAGAAGAGGCGAAGCGCCGCGGCAAGAAGCAGTGCGTGCTGCTCGAAGACATGCGCGCCGCTTATCTCAAGGTGCAGGCCGAGAAAGTGCGTTAGCCGCCGAAGGCCAAGCGGCGCGGTGACTGGAGTGGCGTTATGCGTAGGGTCGTCGCCTTTGTATTGATGCTGGCCGCGGTTGTCGCCATCGCGGTGTCGATGGCGATGAATTACGCCTTCTGGACGACGCAGGGCAACGATGCCGCGACGGCGCGCGTGCT
>JAFECH010000125.1 GCA_018242255.1 Pseudomonadota bacterium
ATCCAGTTCCATACGACGATCAATGACTGGCACACGTGCCCGCAGTCGGGACCGATCCGCGCGTCGAACCCCTGCTCGGAATACATGTTCCTCGACGACACGGCGTGCAACCTGGCGTCGCTCAACCTTCTACGCTTCCGCCGTGAGGACAAATCCTTCGACATCGAATCGTATGAGCACGGCTGCCGTCTGTGGACGATCGTGCTCGAAATCTCGGTGCTGATGGCGCAGTTCCCGTCGCGGCAGATCGCGGAACTTTCGTATCGCTATCGCACGCTGGGTCTCGGCTTTGCGAACATCGGCGGCCTGCTGATGTCGTCGGGTATTCCTTATGACTCCGAGGAAGGCCGCGCGATCTGCGGGGCGATCTCGGCGATCATGACGGGCGTCGCCTACGCAACGAGCGCGGAGATGGCTGAAGAGCTTGGCCCCTTCCCTGGCCATGCCCCGAATGCTCAGGACATGCTGCGCGTGATGCGCAACCATCGTCGTGCCGCACATGGCGAAGCAGAGTTCTACGAGAAGCTTTCGGTCGCGCCCGTCCCGCTCGATCACGACGCTCTGACCGACAAGCGCCTTGGCGACGCTGCCAAACGCGCCTGGGATCTCGCGCTTGAGCTTGGCCAGGAGCACGGCTATCGCAACGCGCAGGCCACCGTCGTGGCGCCGACCGGCACCATCGGCCTCGTCATGGACTGCGATACCACCGGCATCGAGCCTGACTTCGCACTCGTGAAGTTCAAGAAGCTCGCCGGCGGCGGCTACTTCAAGATCATCAACCAGTCGGTGCCGGAAGCGCTGCGCGCGCTCGGATATCGCGAAAGCCAGATCGCTGAGATCGAAGCTTATGCCGTCGGCCACGGCTCGCTGGCTCAGGCACCCGCCATCAACACGGCGACGCTGAAAGCCAAGGGCTTCACGGACGAGTTGCTGGCGAAGGTCGAGAAGGGTCTCGCGACCGCATTCGACATCAAGTTCGTGTTCAACCGCTGGACGCTCGGCGACGACTTCATGACGGGCAAGCTCGGCGTTCCCGCCGACAGGCTCAACGATCCGTCGTTCGACCTCTTTGCGCACCTCGGCTTCTCGAAGAAGGACGTCGAGGCCGCGAACGAGCACGTCTGCGGAGCGATGACGCTTGAAGGCGCACCGCACATCAGGACCGAAGACCTGCCGGTGTTCGACTGCGCCAATCCGTGCGGCAAGAAGGGCAAGCGCTTCCTTTCGGTCGAGAGCCACATCCGCATGATGGCGGCGTCGCAGCCGTTCATTTCGGGTGCGATCTCGAAGACGATCAACATGCCGAACGATGCGACGGTTGAAGACTGCAAACAGTCCTACATGCTGTCGTGGAAGCTGGCCTTGAAAGCCAACGCGCTCTATCGTGATGGTTCGAAGCTCTCGCAGCCGCTCAACAGCCAGATCCTCGGCGATGACGCGGACGAGGCAGCAGACGCGGTGGACGCGCTGATGAGCCAGCCGCTCGCTGCGCGTACCGCGACGGTGACCGAAAAGATCGTCGAGAAAATCGTCGAGCGCGTCGTCTACGTCGAACGCGAGAAGGCGAAGGGCCGCGACAAGCTTCCGGGCCGCCGCAAGGGCTACACGCAGAAAGCCGCCGTCGGCGGGCATAAAGTGTACCTGCGCACCGGCGAGTATGACGACGGGCGCGTCGGCGAAATCTTCATCGACATGCACAAGGAGGGCGCTGCCTTCCGCTCGCTGATGAACAACTTCGCCATCGCGATCTCGCTCGGCCTGCAGTACGGCGTGCCGCTGGAAGAATACGTGGAGGCCTTCACCTTCACGCGTTTCGAGCCGGCGGGCCTCGTGCAGGGCAACGAGACGATCAAGAACGCGACGTCGATCCTCGACTACATCTTCCGCGAGCTGGCGGTGTCGTACCTCGGCCGTCACGATCTGGCGCACGTCGATCCGCGCGAAATTGTCGGCGAGACGGGGCTGGGCTCCAGCGACGACCAGACGGATGAGCAACTGGCGCTCGATCTTCCCGAGAGCGTCACGAAGATGGTGTCGAAGGGCCTCGTTCGCGGCGCCGATGTGGTTCGCCTCGCGAGCCGCATGACGACGAACGTGTCGGGACCTAAGGCATCTTCGCTTGGGGCTGCGGCCGTTCAAAGCTCATCGAGCTATGACGTCAGCGCCCGCTACGTGGAGTCGACGTTGACCCACGGCGCCAACGCGCTTTCGACGGTGAGCGAGGAGATGCAAGCGGCGATCTCGTCGTCACCGGTTCTGACGAAGTCGGAGCTTTACAAGCAGCGTCTCTCGGAAGCGAAACTGCGCGGCTACGAAGGCGTCGCCTGTAGCGAGTGCCAGAACTTCACGATGGTCCGCAACGGCACCTGCCTGAAGTGCGACACGTGCGGATCAACGAGCGGGTGCAGTTGAGCTTAGAATTTCGAAGCGTGCCGACAGGGGCAACGTCCCTGTCGGCTCAGCCGAGCCAAAGAGACGTGGGAGTACCTTATAAGCAACCGTGTATCAGGCTAGCTAGATTTCTGAAAAATGCGATTTTTAGAAAACACATCGTTCTTGGCTTTCAATACTATACTGGACTTCTCGTGAATGTGTTGACGCTCGCGGGTTTCGTTCTGGGTATAATTCAACTTAAGCCCGGATTTGGACCATTCTCAGAACCTGGCCCGGTGGTTGTTTTGCTCTATGTGTTTATGGCTCTTGTCTGGTTGTTGGTTGGCGTTTGGCTTCTTAGATTAATCAAAAATCGCAACAGAGTTGGCGTATCGCGCCGCCTCCCCGCAACGGATGGTTGGAAAGCTTCTTTTGTCGCCCTGATGTATGTCGTGACTACTCCAACCACCATCCTATGGATTTTGGCGTGGGGGCAATTATTGGGTTGGCCCGACGCTGGCATAAAAGGAGCTGACGGTGCTGCCACGCTATTTGTGGTAGGTTTTTTCACGCTAATTGGGGCGGGTGAAGTCGTCGGCGAGCTAACGATAACGATTGATTGGATGTTTAATCTCGATCACTACACAGAGCAGCCTTGACGTTTTTTTTAACGAGATCGTGGCAACAATCCACCTGCCATATTTGACGTCATCCTCGAACGCGTGAGCGCACGCGACGCGCGTTCGGGGATCCAGCGCAAGACTCGGGCGAAGCCCGACGGAAATTTTCGCAAGGCGCCATCGCAAGTGGGCCTTGTTTGTTTTCGGCTTGACTGGATCCCGGCCTCCGCCGGGATGACGGTGGTAGAGATGTAATGACGGAGGCGGAGTGGAGAACGTGCCCAATCGCCGTCATGCCGACGAAGGTCGGCACCCAGACAAGCCGCAGCAGACTGTCAGTCAGAGGGCCTGCTCGGACTTATCAAATGGACCCGCGCCGATCTCGCCCGTTTGCGGGTCGAAAAGATTGCGCCACTCAGGGTTCATTTGTTCGATCAAGCGAAGCTTCCAGGTGCGCCGCCATTCTTTCAACTGCTTCTCACGCGCTATGGCTTCGTCGAGCGTTTCATGCAGCTCGTAGTAGACGAGTTGCGTCACGTTGTATTGGGCCGTGAAGCCCGGGATAAGCTTCTGCGAATGCTGCGCCATGCGCGCGTGCAGATCACTCGTTACGCCAATGTAGAGCGTGCCGTTTTGACCGCTCGCCAGGATATAGACGCTTGGTGATTTCCTGCGATCGCGCACCTGCTCCCCCGATAGGGCATGAGCCTGCAGCATCGATCAGGACAGAACAAGCCTTTTGCATCGCGTTGACTGGATCCCGGCCTTCGCCGGGATGACGGTGAAAGAGAAGATGCGATGAAGAGAGCGCCGGCGCATTTTGGAGGCGGGTTCGTATGTCGTCTCGGCCACATCGGTGGCTGAAAACATTTCAGTGTTCATCGGACGTATACGCCGCATCGATCGCAGTGATTCTCAGCGATGGCCCACTAACACCTTGTTTGCTGCGTTTTTGATTGTGTCCGCCATGAAGCTGCGAAGCGCTTCCACACCTTATCCTCAGTCCTCCCCATTCGTTTTGCACCTTGGGCAAACACCGCTCGGCAATAGCGAATCAACCCGCTTCGGTCGTATCCAAGTGATTGAGAAACAATGCGGAGTTGAAGATGAAACTCGGTGGGGCGCAGGCGCCATTATCGGTTTACATGCTGGCCGATCACCTCGACGCTGCACTCGCCGCCGGCGAGGACATCATGGTGCGCGGCAGCCAGTGGCGCGAACTCGCCCAGCATACCAGCGAACCGGCTGACTTCGCGACGCGTCAGCGCAAGATTGCCGACGAGATCCGCGCTCTTGAGCTGATGCTCGTCGCACGCGTTCTGAAGGCGCGCACGCATGCTGTCACGCTCTCAGAATACGACGATCGTTTTCGCGCGCTTGGGCGGTTGTTCGCGTCGGGCACGGCCATTCTGCTCGATGCCGTCGCGGAAAGCGGCGACGCGCGCGAGTTGGACTTCGACACCGGCGACGAGATTATCGCCTACGTTCGCAGCCGCGGATTGATCGCTCCCGATGCAGCGGCCATCCGCAAGGCGTCTGACCTGACGATCGACG
>JAFECH010000126.1 GCA_018242255.1 Pseudomonadota bacterium
GTCGCAGAAGCCGGTTCCGAAGTTCTCGCTGATGCCAGTCAGCGAAGTGGCATTCGGCGAAGCGGCGACGGCGCTTTTTCGCACGCGTTACGTTGCACTGTTTGGCGGCAACACGGGCGACGATCCGCTTTACGAGGCGGTCAGCAGCGGGCGTCGCTATGTCGGCCAGGAGCACTGGCTGCCACTGTTTCATCCGAACCTTGAGACGCTGTTCGACTATCTTCCGGGTGTCGGCATCAGCTTCGATCATCTGGCTGATGAAGCGGTTCAGCGGCGTTTCGAACAGATCCGCGAGCACTATGAGGCGCGCGTCGACTCGCTCGAAGGCCAACGCTTCGGCGCACCGCCTTATAAGCCCGTTCCGCCGGATCAGATGTTCCTCGACGGCAAGGCCTGGAAAGCGGCGCTCGATGCGCGAACCGTTTCGCGCCTGACGCCATTCGATGATCCGGGCACGACGAACGTGTACCAGATGCACGGCAAGCGCGGGCGCACGTTTGCCGCCGAGCGCGCCAATCCGGATGCGAATGTGTTCGATGCGGCCGTCGGGCATATCCGGCGCATTCAAGGTGACAACCGGCGCGTGATCCTCGCGTGCTGGACGCCGGGCGCGCGCGAGCGGCTTATCACCCTGCTGGAAGACCACGGGCTGAAGGATGCCGTGAAGGTCGACGACTTCGCCGGCGTGCAGGCGATGCGTCCGAAGGAGACGGCTTTCGCGGTGTTCGGCATCGAGGAAGGCTTTGAGACGCCGGACTTCGCCGTCATCGCAGAGCAGGACATCCTGGGCGACCGCCTCGTGCGGCAGCGCCGCCGAGCGAAAAAGGCTGCCGACGTTCTCACCGAAGCGACGAGCCTATCGGTCGGTGATCTCGTCGTGCACAGCGATCACGGTATCGGCCGCTTCCACGGACTGCAGACGATCACGGCGCTCGGTGCGCCGCACGACTGTTTGGAGCTGCATTACGCGGGCGGCGATAAGCTGTTTCTGCCGGTCGAAAACATCGAACTGCTGTCGCGATATGGATCGGACGAGGGCGATGCGCAGCTCGATCGTCTCGGCGGCGTCGGCTGGCAGACGCGCAAGGCCAAGCTTAAAAAGCGGCTGCGGGAGATCGCCAACGAACTTATCAAGATCGCCGCGATGCGTGCGATGCGCGAAGCGCCGGTCCTCGTCCCGCCGACGGGCGCGTACGACGAATTCGTCGCGCGCTTTCCCTACGAAGAGACGGAAGATCAGGCTGCGAGCATCGATGCCGTTCTCGGTGACATGGCGTCGGGCAAGCCGATGGATCGTCTCGTTTGCGGCGACGTCGGTTTCGGCAAAACGGAAGTCGCCATTCGTGCCGCATTCGCTGCGGCGATGAACGGTCTGCAGGTTGCGGTCGTGGTGCCGACGACGCTGCTGGCGCGACAGCACTACCGGACGTTTGCACAGCGCTTTCAAGGCTTGCCGGTGACGATCGCGCAGGCGTCGCGCATGGTCAACGCGAAGGATCTCGCCGAAGTGAAGGCGGGATTGAAATCCGGCAGCGTCGACATCGTCGTCGGCACGCATGCACTGCTCGGCAAGGGCATCGACTTCGCACGGCTTGGACTTCTCATCATCGACGAAGAGCAGCACTTCGGCGTCAATCACAAGGAACGCCTGAAGAAGATGCGCGAGGACGTGCATGTTCTGACGCTGTCGGCGACGCCGATCCCGCGCACGCTGCAGCTGGCTTTGACGGGCGTGCGCGAGCTGTCGCTCATCACGACGCCGCCGGTCGATCGCCTCGCGGTGCGCACGTTCATTTCGCCATTCGATCCGGTGATCCTGAAGGAAGCGCTGCGGCGCGAACGTTTCCGTGGCGGCCAAACGTATTACGTGGCGCCGCGTATCTCCGACCTCGACGACATCGCGGAATTCCTGCGCGAAGCTGTGCCCGATCTCGCGTTCGCGCGGGCTACGGGGCAGATGTCGCCAACCGAACTCGAAGACGTCATGACGGCGTTCTACGAGGGCAAGTACGACATTCTTCTTTCGACTGCGATCGTCGAGTCCGGGCTCGACGTGCCGAATGCGAATACGCTGATCGTGCATCGGGCCGATATGTTCGGCTTGGCGCAGCTTTATCAGTTGCGCGGTCGCGTGGGCCGGTCGAAGACGCGCGCTTATGCGTACATCACGACGCCACCTGACAAAAAGCTCACCGAAGGCGCGGAGAAGCGGCTCAAGGTTCTGCAATCGCTCGATACGCTGGGCGCCGGCTTCTCGCTGGCCTCGCACGATCTCGATATTCGCGGCGCAGGCAACCTGCTCGGCGAAGAGCAGTCGGGTCATATTCGCGAGGTTGGCTTCGAGCTCTACCAGTCGATGCTCGAAGAGGCCGTCGCGGCAATGAAGGGCGGCGATCTGGAAGCAGACGATAAGTGGAGCCCGGAGATCCAACTCGGCACGTCGATCATGATTCCGGAAAGCTACGTCACGGATCTACAACTTCGCCTTGGTCTCTACCGGCGTCTGTCGAGTTTCGAGAAGCGCTCGGAGATCGACGCGTTCGCGGCGGAATTGGTCGATCGTTTCGGTCCGCTGCCGGACGAAGTTGGTCATCTGCTCGACGTCATGGAGATCAAGGGGCTTTGCCGTACGGCGGGAATTGCAAAGGTCGATGCTGGGCCGAAGGGCGCCGTCATTACGCTCTACAAGGGTCGGTTCGCGAACCCCGAAGGCCTTATCTCGCTGGTGCAGAATTCGCGCGGGCTTCTCAAGGTTCAGCCCGATCAGCGTCTTGTCTATCGCTCGGATTGGGACTTGCCGGAGCTGCGTCTCAAGGGCGTTCGCGCGCTGGTGCAGCAGTTCGCGGACCTTGCAGCGAAAACGAAAAAGGCAGCTTGAAATTCGCTTTTCCCGCGGAGTTTTGTCATCCTCGGCTTTATGCCGAGGATCCATTTTTCAGTGACGCGATTGCGTGATGGATCCTGGGGACGAGCCCGAGGATGACACGGTGGGCCAGTTCTCACCCGTTCGCCCTGAGGAGTGACGAAAGCTATTTGGATTGAAGCAGCGCTGCGAGCGCCTTGCGCTGCACCTTGCCGTTGGCGGTGCGCGGGAGTTTGTCGACGAAGACGATTTCTCGAGGCACCTTGTAAGCCGCGAGACGTTCGGCAGCGAAGGTTTTGAGAGAATCTGCGTCGATGTTGGTGGTGTCGTTGCCGACGACGAATGCACCGATGATTGACACGTCGCTCCGTATACGGATTTCTGAGCACGCGACTTCCGAGACGCCGGGGCAGGCGCTGAGCGCGGCTTCGATTTCAAGTGGCGAGACACGGTAGCCGCCCGCGTTCATTACCTCGTTGGCGCGGCCGAGATGCGTGACATAGCCGTCGGCATCGATGCTTCCGAGGTCGCCGCCGACGAACCATTCGCCGCGCATCACTTCGGCTTCTTCGTCGGGACGGTTCCAGTAGCCGAGCATCAGGCCGGGATCGGAGCGATGGACTGCGATCAAGCCTTCAGCGCCAATCGGCAATGGCTGATCTCCACCTTCGGCTGGAAGGATCGCAATGTGGCGGCCGGCTTGCGGTTTGCCGACGGTACCGGGGCGATAGGGAACGTCAGGACCGGTCGAGATGTACGTCGAGATCTCGCTCATGCCGAGGGCTTCATAGAGCGGAAGGCCGGTGACTGCGGTCCATTCCTCGATCAAGCCGGGCGCTGGTGTCTCGCCGGCCGTCAACCCATGACGGAGTTTACCGAGCGCGTTACGGTCAGGACGCGCGTACTTGAGGATCTGTCGGTAGACGCCGGGCACGGCTGCGAAAAGTGTGGCACCCGTTGCGGAAATAAGGCCGGGCCAAAGCTCGGGCGCCTTATCGCCGGTGCAAACGATGGCGGTTGCACCGTTCGCCCAGGGATCAGTCAGGCCGACGCCGAGCGTGAACGTCCAGTTGAAGGCGCCAGCATGCAGCATGCGGTCGTCGGGCGTGACGCCGTACCAGCCTCGATACATCGGACGGCGGCCTAACGCGGAGCGCTGCGCGTGTAGGACGCCTTTGGGCTTCGACGTCGTGCCGGAGGTGTAGATCAGAAAAGCGGGATCGTCGGCGGCGGTTCGCGCGTAATCGGCGCGCGAGGGGTCGCGCATGAGTGATGCAACGTCATCGGATGTCAGGATGATTCCCGCCGACGAAATGTCACCGGAGAGCGGCGTGGAGGTTGCGATTGCCGTCGCGCCGCTGTCTTCGAGGAGCGATTTCAGTTCCGTTGCCGTCAACTGATCGGACAAGGGAAGGGCGATGAAGCCCCCGGCCATTGCCGCAAAGAACAGTAATGCGGATTGGCTCGAATTGCCGAGGCGAATGGCGATGCGGTCGCCGGGCTTCAGGCCGCGCTCAGCCAGTCCGCCAGCGAGGCGCAGTATGGCGTCTTCGATCTCAGCGAACGTCCAGCTTTCCTGCGGCTGCTCGGGC
>JAFECH010000127.1 GCA_018242255.1 Pseudomonadota bacterium
ATTTCAGTTTGGCGCGCCCGAAAGGATTCGAACCTCTGACCCCCAGATTCGTAGTACGGCTGTGAACGTCTTTACTGGACTTTCCATGTCTCTCCTTGTCTCTTATTAAATTCATTTAAATCAGTATATTGCTGTGTTTTTGCGAGACTTGCAGAGACATCGGCAGCCCCAGAAAGGCACCAATACCGAGACACTATCGAGACACGGGATTGAAACTGAGCGGTCAGCATCGTAAGCGTTGGGCATGCCAGAAATCGCGCCCAATGTGTTGACCGTCAAGGCTCGCCTCAAGGGAGAGCCCGCCGTTTATCAGATCAAGGGAAGCCCGGGCCTTCACCTCGCAGTTCTTGGAGGCGGAAGGGGTTCCTGGCGTCTCCGGTATCGTCCTCGGCGAGGCGCCCTTCAGCGATGGCATACCATCGGTGACGCACAGACGATCGAACTCGGCGACGCGATCACAAAGGCCCGTGAACTTTTGGCCGGGCTGCAGCTCGACGGTGTTGATCCGAAAGCTGCGGCCGACAAAGAGGCGGCTGCGAAGCTGACCTTTGCGGATGTCTACAAGGAATGGCTCGACAACCCTGGCCGAAAGCGCACCTTGCGCGCCAGAACACGGGAGGAATACGAGCGGATTTTCAAAGCTCATGTCGAGAAGCGTATCGGTTCAACCAAAATCGCGCTGCTCGACAAGCAGACCGTCAAGGCCAAGATCGAAGAGATTCGGAAGACCACGACTGACTTGAAGCGCGGCCACCGGGGGCTACAGGCGACAAAATCCTTGACGCTCGTCCGCATGGTCTGCCGCTATGCGCTACAAAAAGAATATTGCGACAGAGATCCGACATTCGGCATTGATCGACCTGTTCCGGATGCGCATCCGGATGGCAAACAGAACCGCCCACCCACAAACGATGAGCTAAAGCTACTCTGGAAGGGCGCCGACATGATGCGGCCCCAAACAGCGCGTGCGTTTAAGCTGATCGTGCTACTTGGCAAGCGCGTCGGTGAGATCCTCGGTGCGCTAAAATCCGAAGTGGATCTGGGAGAAAATGCCAGCTTGTTCATTCCGGGCACGCGGGAGGGAAACAAGAGCCGCGAAAATCAGCGCGTTCCGCTGCCGCCGCTCGCCCGCAAGCTTATCGAAGAGCAGATAGCAGAGAGCGAGAAATCGCCGTTCCTGTTTCCGGGTGATCCCAAGATGCGCCGAATAAAGAAACAGGGCCATGACAAGGTAATACCGATGTCACGGCACACGCCCTCACATGCCCTGAGAGAGCTGAGTGCCAACCTGGGAATTGCCGAGAATGTCCGTCTTCATGACATGCGCGGGCTAATCGTCGATCAGCTAGCTGCGATGCGTGTGCCGGCCGAGTATCGCTCGCACGTGCTACACCATACTGGAGATATGAAAGCGACGCTCGCCAGCCGCGCCTACACCACGCATGATTTTATGGATGAGAAGCGGCGCGCCTTGGAGCTTTGGGAAAAGCGTTTGCTCGAGATTGTAGAAGGTAAGAAGCCTTCGGGCTTGCGCTGGTGACACGACGATACTTGCTGCTTGGCGGACACGTTCGAGTTACCTTCCACAGATTGTCGGCGTTCAGAAAGCTAACGCTGTTGACCGCGAGATTGCTCCCGTCGGAGATTTCCAATTTTGCGGGGTGATAAATGCGTTTCTATTTTCTTGGGCTTTGCCTTGCCTTGGGCGCTTGCGCGAAAGCGTCAGCCATTCCTCTTGCTAAGGATACGCTTCAAATTACTTCGAGCGCGGCTCCTGTCTGCGGAATGACGGGAGCGCAAACCGTGGCCCTCCATCAGGCTGCGATCGAGACAATTCGGCACGGCTATGACAGCTTCGAGATTGTCGGCGGCCAGTACCAAAACAACGTCGGCGTTGTTGGCTATACGCCCGTCGTCGCAAACACCACCGGCAGCGTTACAGCAACGGGATACGGAAATACTGCGACAGCTTTCGGAAATTCGACGACGACCTATTCGGGTGGTCAACCGATTATAGCTGGCTCTCACAATCAGTCGTTTATCGTGAAGATGTTTAGGGATGGCGACCCTGCTGGCGGGAACGCCGTTTCAGCCCGAGGAACGCTCGGCCCAAAGTGGCAGGAAGCCGTGGCGCAGGATTCTCACACCTGCCTGTAATCGAGGTAGATTAGGGCGTCGCGCCAGGATTACGGCTTACTGCTACCTAAATGTATACTCTTTGTAAACGTATACGTATACATTGTAATATTGTATACGTGCACTTCTATGTAAATGTAAATGTAAACGTATACGCCACGAGAGCATCATGACCAAAATCATCACAATCGCCTCAGGCAAAGGAGGCAGTGGCAAAACCACCTTGACCGTGACGCTCGCAGCGCGCGCTTCAAAGGAAGCGAAACGCGTCGCGATCATCGATCTCAACAACGACCAGGGCAATCTCTCGCAGTGGTATCTAATTCGAGGCGAGCCCGAGAATCCACTTCTGTTCGACGACTTCGGCGATCTCGAGACTCTTCTCTCAACTTTACGCCGGCAGAGGTACGACTGGATCTTCGTTGACTGCGCGCCGGGAGATCTTGACCTAACCGAAAGCGCGATAATGGCCAGCAACGCTGCGCTGCTACCGGTTAGAGCTAGCGCTTTTGATGCTTGGGCTACGGAAGCTGTGACGGAGATTTGTCGGCGCCGCAAAATCCCATTCGCGTTTATTCTGACGGCTCTGGATAGCAAGATGAAAACGCTGAACGCGCACGCCGTGAAAAACCTCTCTGTGGAAGGCCCTGTATTCAGGTCCGGCACGAGCTACAAAGCTTCCCAGATCAATGCTGTCGTGGCAGGCAAAGCCGGATTCGAAGCGGACAAAGATTTGAGGCCCGAAGCCGACGCCATCTTCGCAGAACTCAAGTCGCTGGTGGGAGGCGCCCGTGGCTGAGGAGGACGTGAATGACTGGGGGCTCGCTCGCAAGAAATGGGCGGGGAAAATGGACAACAAGCGAAATGCCCGCAAAGAGAGAGAGAAAAAAGTTGCCGCGTCGATCGATCGCCGATCGTTAAAAGCCTCCGACCGCGACTCAATTTTCAGCTTCCGCACCAACGCCGACTTGAAGCCACTGGCAACCAAACTCGCGAAGTCGCGCGGGCTCGGCATCGGTGAATTTATGGAGATGCTGGTGTTGGCTGCTGCGAAGGAGGAGCAGAGCGGTGCTTAAGATGTTTGGCGCTCTCTTGTTGGCCTGCGCCGCCTTTTCATGGTGCATGGCGTTGGTTGGTGAATGTCAGGTCGCTGTAGGGGCTTCTCTCTCTCTGATGTTTTCAGGCTTGGCGCTCGCGCTGGTCCCGTGGTGGACAGGCTCTGTGCTAGTTGCTCCTGCTGCGGCAGAGGAAGTGTCGGCAGCGTCGGAAGTGCCATTCGCGTCGATGCAGGCCTCGAGCTTGCAATCTTCCGTGTCGAATCAAACTGTGAGCGCTGCCGGTAGTGAGATTGCTACTGGACCCATCGAGCAAAAGTCGGACGGTACGCCGGAAACGGCTACACCGTTCGAATCGGTGCCCGCAATCGTGCCGGAGATCCTCGCACCGGCGAGAGGAGAGAAGACCGAAATTAGGCGCGCCTATAACGCTTATGTGCTTGCGTGTCAGCGTTCGGGTGCCAAAGCAGTGCCGCCTGTCGAATTCGTGCCGCTCATGCAGATCCTCTGCAGTCTGCTCAAAATCGAAACGCGACGCCGCGGGGATTTTATTTACTTGTTGGACGTGAGAATTACCTGACGATGAACAGGCGCCCAGTCAGCACACTAGACTTTTTATCTCACGGCCTCGCCGAACAAGTCCCAATGGTGCGCTCAGAAGAAATTGGAACTTAAGACAACCACATAGGCCACAAAGAACCGCGCCAGCGTCACAGTGAACAAACCGCACCCAGCGGTTTCGAACAGTCGCAATGTCGGGCACAAAAATCGCGTTACGTTCTCGTCAGATGTTTTCTGAAATTATTGTTCGGACGCGTCAGCGCATGAAAATACCGGGGATGTAAAGAATCCTCGCATTGGAGATCGCTAGCGTTTTTGGTGCGCCAGACTCTATCTATGAGTGCGCTATCATTATACCACAATGAATGGTTGCTCGAAAAACAGGTAATGTACACGGTTCGGCGCGCAATTCGGCGCGAGCCTCCGCAATCAACCTCTCCGCCACCGCTCCATGTCTCGCAAGATTTGCTTAGCTACGGCCTTCGACGGAAACGGCCGTGGCTTGCGCGGTTCTTCCGGCGGTTTCGGGCGTTCTACAAAGACGGGCTCTCCGCGCCATCGCGGGTGTGTCGGTCCGAGGAAGGTAATCACGTCTACCAGTGGAACCAAATTGCCGAGGAGCAGAACGGTCGGCGTTCCGAGAAAATCG
>JAFECH010000128.1 GCA_018242255.1 Pseudomonadota bacterium
TGGCGCTCGAAGGCTATTCCACGCGCAAGGCCGTTGGAGAATTCAACAAGCGGCGCGGCCCGTCGGGCTTGGGGTTCATTGCGGCGCTTCGAGCTTCCAAAGACCCAACGCTGTTCGCGATCGTGCTGGAAGATTCAGCCGCGATGGTCGGCCTCACGATCGCATTGCTCGGCACGATGGCGGCCGACTTCGGCGGCTACCAGCAAGCTGACGGGATCGCCTCGATCCTGATCGGCTGCGTGCTGGGCTTCGTCGCAATTTTCATGTCGGGCGAAATCCGCTCGCTGATCGTCGGAGAATCCGCGTCGCGCTCGGTCCGGGCTGGGTTGAACGAAATCATTGCGCAGGAAGTCGGGCTCGATAAACCGGTCCGCACCATCAACGAGATCCGGACCATGCATCTTGGCCCGCAAGAGGTGCTCGTAACGGCGAGCGTCGATTTCGAAGATTGGGTCAGCGCACGAACGGTCGAAGATGTGACGGCCCGACTGCAGCAGACCATCAAGGCCCGTTTCCCGGAAGTGCAGCATCTCTTCATCGAAGTGCAGTCGGAGAAAGCCTTCCAGGCCAACAAAACTGCGCCGTCAACCGCCGCCAGCGCAGCGCATTAGAGAGTGCGCGACGCGCTGCCCGCCGCCCGCCGCGATGGCCGATACCATCAAACAAACGTCATCCCGGCGCAGGCCGGGATGCAGCAATACTGAAACAAACGCGTGTTGACCGTTGTCTGGGTGCCGACCTTCGTCGGCATGACGGTGTTGGGGCGAGCAGCCTGCCCTTAGGCGCACCGTACCCTTGCGAGTCATCCTCGGCTATAGGCCGAGTATCCATTCTGCCACCGGCGCCTTTGCCCGATGGATCCTCGGGACAAACCCGAGGATGACATCACTGTATCAATAAGCCCCGCGCTGGCGGCCGGCTCGACGAAGCAGAGTCGCCAGCGCCAAACAAAAAAGCGCGGAGTCGGAAGCGACAATCAAAAACGTTCCGAAGACAGCCTCAACAATGCCGTGCGTGGCGGCCGGCTCCCCGGAGGGGAGTCGCCACGCACAATTAGAAAGGAATCTCGTCGTCGAGCGCTTTATCGAAGCTCGGCTTCGAACCGCCGCCGCCCCTGGAACCTGAAACACGCCGGGACTCGCCGCCCGAGCTGGAACCGAAACCGCCGTCAGCCCCGTAGTCGGGACCGCTCTCCTGCATACCGACGGACGCGCCACGCCCGCCGCCCGCTCCATCGAGCATCGTCAGCGTGCCGTTGTAGCCCTGGATGACGACCTCGGTCGAATACTTCTCGGCGCCGGACTGATCGGTCCATTTACGCGTCTGCAGTGCGCCCTCGATGTAGAGCTTCGCACCCTTCTTCACATACTGCTCGATGATCTTGCACAACGGCTCGCTGAAGACGACGACGCGATGCCACTCCGTCTTCTCTTTGCGTTCGCCCGTCTGCTTGTCGCGCCAGGTATCGCTCGTCGCGATGCTCAGGTTGGCGATCGGGCGGCCATCCTGCGTGCGGCGAATTTCGGGATCCTTGCCGACATTGCCGACCAGAATGACTTTGTTGACCGACCCTGCCATCTCACTCGTCTCCTTGACTGAACGCGAGGAACGCCACTGCGCCCACCCTCGCGACGACCGGCAGCGCAACCGCCAGCCGGCATGAATAGTTGCATAAGCGCGCCACTTGGATAGCGCGGAATCGCTCTGACTTTAAAGGCTCTCCCCGCCACCTTCTTCACTTCATTTATCGTTCTCCACGGCCTTATCGACCGGGTGGGAAGAGCACCAATGTTCACTTATTGTTCTATATAGCAGCCACCCGCCAGGACGCAAGCCTCATTAACCCATCGCGCCACTCTCTCCCGCGAATGTCACGTTGGCCGCGAATGTCGTCTTGACTGATGCGCCGCATGATCTAAGGCCGTTAGCCGAGTGGATGGCGTGCGCACGCGGGAGCACCAAAGCCTCAATGGCTCAGTACAACTGTTTGAATTGCCCAGGATACTGCTGTTCGTATCCGGTCATTGCCCTGAACAAGCGTGACGTGGAACGCCTCGCCAAGCATTTCGACCTGAAATACGAAACCGCGAAGCGCCGCTTCACGCGCGCCGCCTACGGCCACAAGTACATCATGCGCCGCCAGCGCGATAAGCACTACGGCCGCATCTGCCAGTTCTTCGACACTAAGAAGCGCTGCTGCACGATTTATAAGGCGCGTCCGGCGGCCTGCCGTGCCTATCCGGGCTCGGGCCGCTGCGGCTACTACGACTTCCTCATGCACGAACGCCGCGCACAGAACGACGATAAGTTCGTCGCCATCACCAATCATAAGGACTAGGTGCGCGGCAGCCGCATAAGGAACCAGCGCTTCACCTGCTCGGCCATAACGAGATAGATGGCCGTCAAGCCAGCGAGCGCCAAGAGCACATCCATCGGCAGAGGAACGAAACCGAACCAGGTTCCGAGTTGGGTAAAAGGCACGGCAACTGCCAGTGCCACGATTCCTAGCGAGCTCGCGACAAGTGCCGGATGCGGTCGGCTCAGCCATGGACGCGCCTGCGTGCGCATGACGAATATTACCAACACCTGCGTGACCAGAGACTCCACGAACCATCCTGTCTGGAACAACGCTTCGCCCGCATGAAACACCCACAACAGCAGGCCGAATGTGAGAAAGTCGAACAGCGAGCTGATCGGCCCCAGGACGAGCATGAAATTTCGCACAAACGTCATGTCCCAGGGGCGCGGCTTCGCGATCATCGCCGCATCGACCCTATCGAACGGAATGGCGATCTCGGAGGTGTCGTAAAGCAGGTTGTTGAGCAGGATCTGTACGGGCAACATCGGCAGGAATGGCAAGATCATCACGGCCCCGGCCATCGAAAACATATTCCCGAAATTGGAGCTCGTGCTCATCATGACGTACTTCATGATATTCGCGAAGGTGCGCCGGCCTTCTCGCACGCCCTCGGCCAACACATTGAGGTCGTGCCGCAGAAGGATCATGGAGGCAGCCTCCTTGGCGACGTCCACGGCTTCCTCGACCGATAGCCCGACATCGGCCGCCTGCAGCGAAGGTGCATCGTTGATACCGTCGCCAAGGTAGCCGACGACATGCCCGCCACGGCGCAAGGCACGAATGATACGAGCCTTCTGAGGCGGTGTTACACGGCAGAACAGCGTGGTGTTGGGGAGACGGGCCGAGAGCGCCTCATCGGTCAAGACGGCCAGTTCCGGTCCGTTGATGACGCCGTCGATCGGAACGCCGAGCGCACTGCATACGTGTCGCGTCACGCGCTCATTGTCCCCGGTGATGATTTTGACCGCCACGCCGAGACCGCAAAGCGCTTCTAGCGCCGCGCGGGCGCTTTCCTTGGGCGGATCGAGAAAGACTGCAAAGCCGGCGAACGTCAGTTCGCTTTCGTCGGCGATGCAGGCATCATCGCGCATAGGCTCGACCTCGCGCCAAGCCACGCCCAGCAGCCGGAAGCCTTCGTCCCCAAGTCGTTCGAGCGTGTTGTGCGCCATAGCGCGAGCGCTGTCGTCGAGTGGCTTTGCCGCGTCGCTGTCGGCGAGCCGATAGCTCGCCGAATGCCCAAGAACATCTTCGGGGGCACCCTTGACGATCAAGAAGCGCCGATCGCCATGCTCGGCGAGAATGGAGACGCGGCGCCGCTCGAAATCGAAAGGCACCTCGTCGATCTTGCGCCAACCGGAAAGATCGGTCGGCGCAACCTCAAGGATGGCATCGTCGAGGGGGCTCTTCAGCCCAGTCTCAAATGTAGCATTGATATAGGCCCATCGAAGGACGTCGTTGCTCTCCCCTCCGGCGATATCGACCTCGCGCACCAGCTTGATGTGGGCTTCGGTCAGCGTCCCGGTCTTGTCGCTGCACAAGACATCCATGCTGCCAAGGTCATGCACTGCCGAGAGCCGCTTCACAATCACCTGTTCGCGAGACATGCGGACGGCGCCGCGCGCCAGCGTCACCGAAACGACCATTGGCAGGAGTTCCGGCGTAAGCCCAACAGCCAGCGCAAGAGCGAAGAGGAAGGACTCGATCAGCGGCCGATGCAAGAGCAGGTTGATCAGCAGTACGAACAGCACCAACAGCACGGTAAGCCGTACTATCAGCATCCCGAAGCTGCGAATTCCCAAGGTAAAGGCAGTCGGCGGGGGCTCCTTGTGAAGCGCGCTGGCAATCGCGCCGAGCCGCGTGGCCCGCCCGGTTCCGATCACGAGGGCGCGCGCCGTGCCGCTGACCACTGAGCTGCCCATGAAGATGCTATTGT
>JAFECH010000129.1 GCA_018242255.1 Pseudomonadota bacterium
CCGTCAGGCGTTTCATCTTCTGACAATTCCTTGTCGATGCCGCATTCAGCTCCGGCACCGATGACAGACGTGCCGAAGCCCGTCGCGACCGTCGCGGCGATTTTCGCCCACTTCATCGAGTCGGCGGTGATGACGATGCCGGTACCGCTCATGCCGAAGGCTTCGGCGAACGTATCGTCGATCGAGATGCCGTTAACGGTCTTGCTCATGCTACGCGCGCCCCGGTCGGTTGGATAATCAGCGAACCGCGGCCACCGTTGATAATCTCGTCATCGGAGAGGCGGAAGTTATCCATGCGGATCGTGTGATAATCGTCAAAGTAAGGTTTGAGAGATTTTTCGATCGATGGATCGTACGACGGCCGGGCGACATGCGTTGCGCCGTTGACGACCTTGATGATCTTGCCGTTGCGCACGATCAGTTCGCCGTTCTTGAAGAGCAATTCCGGTGTCGTGAACATCGCTTCGCGATCGGGATTATCGTCATAGACCGTGATGTCGGCCCAGGCACCCACGCCAAGGTGACCGCGGTCTTTCAGGCCGAGGCTACGGGCCGGACCGGCGCGCGTCATGATCGCGATCTCGTACAGCGAATATTCGCGATCAAGCGAGGCCAGTGTCGAATACTTCAGCGCGTCCGGATTGATCTTCTGCATCATGTCGTTGCGGAAGGCCTTGTCCATCAGCAAGCGAATGAGATGCGGGTACCAGGTGAACGGGCCGCCGTTCGGATGGTCGGTCGTGAGGAACAGGCGCCACGGATCGTTTACGAGGAGGAATAGCTCGAGGCCGATTGCCCACTGCAGCGCGTTGACGAAGCTCTTGTCGCGATACTTGAACGGCACGACACCGCAACCGGCATCGCACTCGATATCCATAACGACCCACTTCTTCGGGGTGGCGGAGCGTGACGTCACGAACTGGCGCATGGAGTCGCCTGAGGCTGTGCACGTCTGACCGAACATCACCTGACCGACGTCGCAGGAGACGTTCGGATTATCGTTGATCGCTTCGGCGATCGGTGCGGCGGCCGACGAGAACTTCAGGTCGCCTTCGGTGCCGTAGCTGTGGAACTGAATGTGCGTGAGATGGATCGGCAGGCCTTCGGCGCCCTTGATCGTATCGAGCGTCGTTTCAAAGCCGCCAGGCACACCGAGGTTGCAGCCGTGGATGTGAAGCGGGTGGACGACGCCAAGTTCTTTCAGGCCGCGCGCCAGCGTCACGATGATGTCACGCGGGGTGACGCCGTAGTAGACGTGCTTTTCGTTCAGGTCGAGCTTGCGCTGATTGAACTTGAAGGCGCTGATGCCGCCGGGATTGACGACCTTGACGGCGATCGCCTGCGCGGCGTGCATCGTCCAGGCGATGTAATCCTTGATCGCGGAGAAGTCTTTCTTGCCTGCGAGCTGCCGCAAGAAGAAGTCATCCGAGCCCAGCATGACGAAGGCGCCTTTGTCGATAATCGACGTGTCTGCCATCTCCATGTGCGCTTGGCGGGCGTTGGCGGGCAGCATCGCGGGCTCGAATGCTGCGGTGTAGCCCATCTCTGCGTAGCGATAACCCGTCAGCATCGTCGAGGGAACCGCATGGCCGACACCTGCGCGCGTCAGGTCGGTGCGGGCGACCGTGTCGTGCATATGATCTTCGGGTAGCATCATGCGAGCGATCGTCATCTTGCCGCCGCCGATGTGCGAGTGCGGGTCAATGCCGCCAGCCATGATCACCCTGCCGTGGAGGGCGTACTCATGTGCGACCTTGGCGTTCGGATCCGGGGAGACGATGCGCCCGTTCTCGATGAAAATATCGCGGACTTCGCCGTCGACCCCGTTTGCGGGGTCGTAGACTTTGCCGCCGGTGAGCTTGATGAGCATTCGCGATCTCGGAATTGTGCCTAGAGGGCAGCTTCAATTTTTTCGAGGACGTCAGCCGCACGCGGAAGCGTCGACTGGCGAAGTTGCCTCAACGGCAGTGAGACGACGTTGTCGACGCGCACCATCGTTCCGGCGTGATCGACGCCCGGCGTGCCGACGGGAATATAAACCTTCGGCGTTCGCGACGGCTTGATGCCGGGTGCGCCGAGGAAGATCGTCGTGACGTCGCTCGCGGGCTCCTTGATGTCCGGCGAGAATGACGAGAGCCACAACAGCAGATCGGCCTCTTTCGCGGCGAGCAAACGATTTGCCGAATAGCGTTCGGGATCGTAGTCGGGTTTGCCCGAAGCATATGAAACGCGCAGCGGGTAGCCGGATTGCCAGCTGCAAACCGCGCCGGCAGATGTCGCGCCGTCGTGGCCGCCAAGAGAGAGGCCAGCAAAACGCGATGCCAGGTTGATCTCTTTGACGAACTCGGAGATTGCCTGCACGGTCAGATCGGCATTCGGGAACGTCAAGCTCGGCGGAGCCCACACGATGACGCCGTAGCTCGCCGCCTTGCAGCGCGCGAGCAGGTCTTCGACGGCAGCGCGCGGCAGACCGCCGATGCTGTCTCCCGAGATCGTGCCGCCCTTGTTCATGGCACGCATGGCGTCGAGAATTTCAGCGATGCGATCAGGCTGAGCGGGCAGTGACAGGACTTCGCCGATGCGTTTGCCCTTCGCCGCAGACTGGTCGAGTTGGTCGCCTAGGAACACGACTGTCCGCTTCGGCGGATTGTCGGCAAACATCGAGGCTTCGTTGCAAACAATGCGCTCGAAGAAGCGCGGATGATGCTTATGGATGTCACTGCCCGCAACGATGAAGAGATCGGCGCGGTTGCGGGCTTCCGTAAGCGTTGTCAAAACCCAGCCGGACGATTGGAGCACGCGGAAATTTCGATACTGCCCGTCGCTCAATGCGTGATCGACGATGCCGCCGCCCTTTTCAGCAAGGGCTATTGCAGCGCGGATGCCGTCGACGTCGGTGCCAAGTCCGCCAAAGATCGGTAGGCGGCTCTCTTTTATCAGGCTGGCAGCGGCAGCAATGGCTTCGTCAAGCGTGACGTCCTTGCCATCGATTTGCGGTTTCGGCTCGCTCAGCGGCCGCTCGAAACCAGCAACAGATTTGACGCAACCGTTTTTGAGGACTTTCAGTCCGTTACCGGAAGGGCCGATATCGAGATCGTCGCAAAGGATGCCACAGAACGGGCAGGGGACGTTCTCAAAATGGTTCGCGCCGTTCCTCGACTTTTCGGATTCCAAATCGAGCTCCTCATGGACCCAGAGCCTCTCGGCCGCGGGATTCGACCAAAGTATGCCCGGCGCAGGTAAAACAACGCGACGCTAGCGGTCAAGCACGGCGAAGGCGCAGAGCGAATGCGACACATTTTGCCGTCTTTCCGTCAATGCTGAACATGCATAATGTCCCGGCGCTCGTTGTCGGGCTCAGGGCTGGGTCCCACACCAGAAATCTCCGGAGGAAATGCATGTTGAAACGCTTGGTGATCGCCGCAACGATCGTCGGACTCGGGCCGCTGTCGCTCGCTGGGGCCGCTTGGGCTCACGGTCCGAGCCGTCAGAAAGTCGAGGAAACAATCGAGATCAACGCGCCGGTCGATAAGGTCTGGAAGGTTGTCGGTAACTTCCAGGATATGAGTTGGCTCGGAATCGTCGCCAAAACCGAAGGCAAGGGTGGCAACGACGTTAATGCTACCCGGACGCTGACGCTGAAGAACGGCGGCACCGTCGAGGAGCAACTCGATAAGTACGACGCGGAAGACCACAAGTACGCTTATGAGATCACGAAAGTCGATGTGAAGGTTCTGCCTGTCAACGACTACTCGTCGCACATCACAGTGGAAGCCGACGGTGACAATAAGTCGAAGGTGACGTGGTGGGGCGGTTTCTACCGCGGCTATATGTTGAATGATCCGCCGCCGAACCTGACCGACGAAGTCGCAGTCAAGGCCGTCACCGGTCTCTACAAGCAAGGACTGGAAGACCTGAAAAAGAAGGTCGAGAGCGGCGGTTGAGTGCGTAAAGTCGCATATAAATCGCGCTTTTTGAGACTCGGGCAAGGCTTTCTCGCTTTATGCGCGATGGCCTTGCCCGCGTGGGCGCATGAGGCATTGTTGACCGATCAGACGGCCGATACGCTGTCTTTTGTCGATCTCGATACGATGAAAGAGACGGCGCGGCTGACCGTGACTGGCAAGCCCGCCGGAATCGCGATGTCACCCGATAAAGCGACCGCTTACATCACGGCTCCGGACAGCAAGGAATTGGTCGAGATCGATGCCGTTGCGCGAAAAATAAAGCGACGGCTTTTCCTGGACGGCGGCA
>JAFECH010000012.1 GCA_018242255.1 Pseudomonadota bacterium
TATCGGTATTGGAAAATTTAAGCGCTGGACTTTCTTTCAACGCACCGGCGAGGGCGCCGACAATCGTGACCTCAAGGCCGTCGAGGATCCATGTTATGCCAAGCGCCGCTATGACGAGGAGGTGAAAGCGTCCGAATGGCAGGCGATCGAGGCGTTGCGGGATGGTCGTCGCGAAGATGCCGCCTGTTTGCGTCTCTACTTTTGGGGCCGTCTCCTGCATCAAATTCCCCCTTTGAACTCACTGTGCCTGCAAGGAGAACCTAGGAGCAAGGGAGACGTTGCTACTCGAAACGTAAATGTCAGGCAAAAGCTTCGGTTTGGGCGTGCGAGCGCACTTGTCGAGCTTTGCGTTATGAACCGGCGCTGTCTCGAGAAGAAATTTGCCGCCGCCGATTTCCTGGAATAGCGAGCTTGCCGCCTGCTTCGAGCCATAGCGCGAAGGCTGTCGCGGCGACGACCCCGAGAACAGCGCCGTTGTTGTCGGCCAGCATAGTGCCCGCCGTCCACGACATGGCAATGATCAACAGAGAGGGAAAAAGAACGCTCGCCTTGGCTTTAGAAAGCGATGCGATGATGACCAAAGCCCCGAGAATGGCGCCGATGGCACCAAAATAATAATCGCAAACAGCGCCGATAAAAACGATGAATATCAGTGTCACGCTTGCCGTCCCTTGGGAACGCGAATCGGTGAACACACAGTGCTAATCTACATCAGAGGTAGTCCAATTTCCTGATCAGTATTTAGACAAAAGATGGAGTGCGCTGCCTAATCCGAAAGCAGATCGTCAGTCGACGCCGGATACCGCAACTGGGCGACGGCGTGTCCCTCCAACTGCACGGTCTCATAAAGGGCTGCCCGATCGAGCTCCGCAGCGTCTTCCAAGCGAATTGAATGCGCAAAGCACTTCCGCTGTGTCGCTATGTTCGGATCTCGTCCCGATGTCTGACCGACAATTGCAATCCGCGGCAATGTGATCGGCGGCTTGTTCATGGCATTCCCAATCGCCATGTCTCGAGGGACGCGCGATTGGAGAGCCCCAATGCCAGACGAAGATGCTGCATCCGTCATCTTTTTTGTCGTCAGTCTTTATGCGTTCGGTATCGTTATTCTCTACGTCTTGGCGCGTGCGTGGGAGCAGGCTCTTTCCGGCCGTCCGGAAACGAAACGCGGGACAGTTCAAGTTCGCGACATTCATCGGCCCGGAGGTTTTTGACAGCGTTCAGCGGTTGCGGGAATGCTGACCGCTATCGTATCGATCAGGCTCTTATTCGCAGCGCCTATCGACACCTGTATTTTTCTTCTTGTTAATCTGCCCGGAAATGAAAATTCGTAATTGCGTATGCTTAATTGCGGCTTGCGCAAAACTGCTCATACTTTCGTGCAATATGGTGCGCTGAAAAATCGAATTACAGGCTCAATTTAAACATCGTTCTTGGTTAAGGCCTCAGTTGTTAACACCTTACTCTTGATTATCTGATATATTCTGTACACCTCATGTCCTCCCCCCGGAATGAGGCTTGAAGCGTGGGCATCCGGCCATCCCCCCTCATCCCCCCGTCGGATGCCCACCACTTCGCCTGAGTGGCGCTTGGGAAAATCACAAATCTGCGCGCAGCGTCCGCATGATGAGCCGGTTCGACGTTTCATTGTGTTCTGCGAGTGAAGGAGAGCGTTTGGGCGCTTTCCTTACCCATCCTGCGACGCGTGGTTTCGGAGCGATGGTATTGGGTGACGGATCGGTCACGGGATCTTGCGTGCTCACGTTGAGCGGATCGCTCTGCTCGGATTCATCCATCGCTTTAGCCAATGCGCCGACTGTCATCGCAGGGGCAGCGGGGATCAGGAGCGATTTACTGGCGTCGTGCTCGGGAGCTTGCTTCTGCTCTGCAAGATAGGTTGCGACGCGGGAGGGACGCGGATCACGGGACGGTAGTAGGGCCAATTTGGTCATCGCTTCGCGTGTCAGCGCTTCGCCGACGGTTACCGCAATCCAAGAGCTTGCGACGATAAGAGCGATATAAAATAGCGAACTATAAACGCGATTAGACATGGCACCGGTCTTACTTGCCTTCGGGTGCCCCCACACCAGCCTACCAGACTACGCCCGGATCGCCCCGGCCGTTCCCACGAGTTAATAAAAATCATCTTAGCGGAATTGGCTCAGTTATCTTTGAATGTGACTAATGCCTGTCGCACGGCCGCGCAAATGGCGTCGAGTCCGTCGGTAAGTGCAGCCGGTCCGGGCTGCAAAATGAGCGGGGATTTGATTTCAAAGACCAGCTCGTTGCCGATGGCGGGAACACTCTCCCAACCAGGACGGCGGCAGATCGTTTCCGGACGCACCTTTTTATCGCACCACGAAGCGAGAATGATCTCAGGTGCTTGAGCGATCACCGCTTCCGGGGAAACGATGCGGTCTTTGGCGGCTGCCTTGCGGCGCAGGTCGGAAAAGATGTCGTCGCCTCCAGCGATCTCGATGAGTTCCGATACCCAGCCTAGACCCGCGATCAGCGGGTCATCCCATTCCTCGAAGTAGACACGGGGGCGATAGGACTGTCCCGCCGCTTCAGCACGAACCGTCTCTATCCGTTGCGCGAGTGAGACGGCGAGTGCCTCGGCCTTGGCGCTGCAGCCGATAAGCGCACCAAGGGTTCGGATCATCGCAAAAATTCCGGCGAGGTCGCGCTGATTAAAAACGTGTACCTCCTGCCCCGCTCGCGCGAGATCGGCCGCGATCTGGGCCTGAAGGTCGGAGAAAGCCAGGATGAGGTCGGGTTCGAGAGCGAGTATCTTTGGAATGTCGGCTGAGGTGAACGCGGAAACCCGGGGTTTTTCGCGGCGCACTTCGGGAGGCCGGACGGCATATCCCGATACTCCGACGATGCGCTCTTGCTCGCCGAGCAGATAGAGCGTTTCGACCGTCTCTTCGGTCAGACATACAATCCGGCGAGGCGGAAAAGCGTGCATGGGTTATCCCGGGGAGACCGTGGCGATGTTAGCAGGGGCTTCGCTCATAGAGAAATCATCGCCTTGGCCTAGATTGCACAAGAGGTCGTCAGGGACGCGTGAAAACGAATATTGGTGGATGTTGGTCAGAACATCGGGAACAAATCGCAGGCTCGGCTGTTGTTGATGCCGCAAAATCTGCTTGAGGCTTCAGTACAAGCAAGGGGGCCGGTCGAGCGCGATGTCTCATTTGTTTGCGTAGCTTGAGGCGTCTGCGATTCGTGTGGCATCCCCCGTTCATCGGGAATACATCCTGGTTCGTTAAAGGTTCTGGCCGTTTTTGCGGACAGCGGAAGGAAATGAAATATGGAAACGATCTTGAAGTCTCTGCTCGTCGCCGTGTCGTTCTTAGCCCTTACCCCGGCTGTGCATGCCGAGAGCGCCGATAGCGGCGTCGAGTTGGCGTTCATGCCGAGCGCGATGGATGTGACTCTGCTCAATGATGGCGGAAAGTACGTGGCGATCGACCTCAAGAAGATTGCCAAGGGCGAGAAGTGCCACATGGAGAAGGATTCGGTGATCATGAAAATCGGCCCGGGTACTACTCCTGGGACGACGCTCGTTCGCTATGCCGCACCGAACCTGACGCATGGCGGCTGCCCGTTTATGACCGAATTCGAGCTTTCGAACGCCGACTATGCCTCGGCGCGGGCCGAATATAATGCCAAGGCGGAAGAGGCCTCGAAGAAGATCGATGACCTCAAGAAGCAGCTCGGCGACAAATGGAACGAGCTGACAAAATCGGCTGAACCCCAGAAAGACGCCGAGCCCTCGAAGAACTAGCGTGACGGGAGGCGCGTTTGCAGTTGCTGCCTCCTCAATCGACCATTTCGCAATTGCTGGCCGGTCCCGTAGGACCTGGCCGGCTCGTTTGGATCGGTCTTCGACCTTCCCATAAAGCGCCGATGCTTACACCAGCGTCGGCGCTTTTTGTTGCCGAGCACGGGATCGACGGTGACTGCTACAGGACGCAGCGAAACGGACCGCGCCAAGTGACGCTCATTGCCGCCGAAGATATCGCTGCGATTGCATCGTTCATGGGCAAAGACGACGTTTCGCCGGAGCTTTTGCGCCGAAACCTCGTCACGCGCGGGATCAACCTGAACGCTTTGAAGGGGCAGCGCATCCAGATCGGCCAAATTGTCCTGGAAGTGAGTGGGGAGTGTGCGCCGTGCAGCCAGATGGAAGCGAACCTGGGTGCCGGAGGCTATAACGCCGTTCGGGGCCGCGGCGGATTGACGGCGCGAATTATTACTGGCGGGGAAGTCCGACTAGGCGATGCGATCGATCGGGTTGACGATTGGCTGACCGCTGTCGAGATCTAACAGATCGTGGTCGTCGATGACCGGCCTCAATCGATGCCAACTGGCTTCTGCGAACCTTGAGGGCGGGTCGATTTGATCAGATAGCTTACGAAGGCGATGCCGACGATCGGCAGGAATGCGGCAGCCGCGATCTGCGGCAGAACGTTGAGCACCGCATAGAATGAGTAGGGCATAGTTTGCATCTCCGGAGCAGATGTCTGGCGAACGCCGACGCCATCATCTTGTTCCGCTTCGACTAAAAAATTGTGACTCCAATATGGGCAAATGTCAGGTCCCGGTGCGGCGAGTTGGGCCCTCCCCCGCGAATTTGCCGGAAGGATTGGTCCGGCCCCTTGCTGCGTCGAAGAGATGGTTACTTCCGAGGAGGAGCCGAGCGATTGTTTGTTTTAGGTCAACGAACTTTGGCCTAGAGCAGGCCAGCTAGTTGGACGAGGCTTCGCTGCTCATGCCGGCGTGGACTGAATCGCACCACCAACGCTCTTCGAAGGTTTTTATCTTGCATCTCGCGAAACTGCTTCGCTCCGATAGCGGCCTGCCTGTCGGTGTTGTCTTCCTATCGTTCGTCTTCGGGGCGGTACATGAGTGAGCCAGAGACCAAACAGCGACCGGCGGCCGCCACAGAGACATCGAGTAGCCATTGGCTGCGGCCAAGCCAGCTTGGCCCCGGAGCCCAAAAGCTGGCGGCAAGGATCGGCCGCGATGCGTTAATCGTCATTGCTCTGGTTGCGGTCGTCGGTGGCTATCTTGCTTGGCGTGAATTTTTCAGCTCGGCACTGCCACCTGGTATCGCCAGCGGCAACGGCCGAATCGAAGCCGTCGAAATCGACATTGCGACGAAAATAGCTGGCAGAATCAAAGAGATATATGTCGATGAGGGCGACTTCGTGACGGCTGGGCAGGTCGTTGCGCGGATGGATACGGCTCAGCTCGAAGCGCAGCGGCGGCAGGCACAAGCGCAGTTCCACCGAGCGCAGATCGGGGTCGATACGGCGAAGAGCCTTGTCACCCAACGCGAGGCGGAGAAGACGGCTGCGGTTGCGGTCGTGGCGCAACGCGAGGCCGAACTCGATGCCGCCGAGAGCAAGTTCAAGCGCTCAGAAGAACTCGTCAAGACGAACGTCGTCTCGCAGCAGACACTCGACGACGATCGCGCCTCGAAAGAAGGTGCCGATGCAGCGGTGGGTGCGGCGAAGGCGCAGCTGGCAGCTTCCGAGGCGGCGATCAGTTCGGCGGATGCGCAGGTCGTCGATGCAAATGCGGCTGTCGATGCCGCCAAGGCGGCCATCGACAGCATCACCGCAGACATAGATGACAGCACGCTGCGGGCGCCAAGGGATGGGCGGGTACAGTATCGCGTCGCGCAGCTTGGTGAAGTGTTGTCGGCGGGCGGCCGTGTACTCGACATGGTCGATCTTAGTGACGTCTACATGACGTTCTTTCTGCCGACAGCCGAAGCGGGTCGAGTAGCGATCGGCGCGGATGTTCGATTGGTTCTGGATGCGGCGCCTCAATACATAATTCCAGCAAATGCGACGTTCGTTGCCGATGTCGCGCAATTTACGCCTAAAAGCGTCGAGACGGAGGAAGAGCGCCTGAAGCTGATGTTCCGGATCAAGGCACAGATACCCAAGGAGCTGCTTCAGAAGTACATCCGGCAGGTCAAGACCGGGCTGCCCGGTGTCGCGTATGTCAAGCTTGACCCCAACGCGCTATGGCCGGCGCTTGAAGGAAAGCTGGTGCAATGACGAGCGGGCCAGCCGAACCTGTCCCAGTCGTCGCCCGCCTTGAAAATGTCAGTCTGCGCTACGGAAAGACGCTGGCGCTCGATGCGATTACGCTCGACGTTCCAGCGGGGGGGATGGCTGGGCTTATCGGGCCAGATGGCGTCGGCAAATCGAGCTTGCTGTCTCTTCTTTCCGGTGCCCGCAAAATACAGGAGGGAAGTGTCACCGTTCTCGGTGGCGACATGCGAGACACTGCCCATCGCCGACGAAGCTGTCCGCAGATTGCCTATATGCCCCAGGGGCTCGGCAGAAACCTTTATCCGACGTTGTCGGTCTTCGAAAACGTCGATTTTTTCGGCCGGCTATTCGGGCTCGACCAGCACGAGCGTGAAGACCGGATTGCCGAGCTGCTAAAGAGCACTGGTCTCGCCTCCTTCGCCGACCGTCCGGCCGGTAAGCTTTCCGGTGGCATGAAGCAAAAGCTCGGGCTTTGCTGCGCGTTGATCCACGATCCGGAATTGCTCATCCTCGATGAGCCGACCACCGGCGTCGATCCGCTGTCTCGCAGGCAGTTTTGGGAGTTGATCGACGGCATCCGCCGCGGCCGCAAGGAAATGAGTGTTCTGGTGGCGACCGCCTACATGGAAGAGGCGGCGCGGTTCGACTGGCTGATCGCGATGAACGCGGGAAACGTGCTCGCCACCGGTTCGCCGAATGATCTTCTCAAGAAGACGGCTGCGCCCAATCTCGATGCAGCCTTCATCGCACTCTTGCCGGAAGATCAACGGCGCGGCCACGTCGATGTCGTCATTCCGCCACGCGTGGATGGCGGCGGCGAAGACGTCGCGATCGAGGCAGATCATCTGACGATGCGGTTCGGTGACTTCACCGCCGTTGATGACGTCAGCTTCCGGATCACCCGCGGGGAAATCTTCGGCTTTCTCGGCTCCAACGGTTGCGGCAAGACGACGACAATGAAAATGCTAACCGGCCTTTTGCCGGCCAGCGAAGGCACCGTGACATTGTTCGGTCGTGGGGTCGATCCCAATGATATGGCCGTCCGACATCGCGTCGGATACATGTCGCAGGGTTTTTCTCTGTATTCGGAACTGACCGTCGCGCAAAATCTCGATCTTCATGCGCGTCTCTTTCACTTGCCTGCCGACCGTATCGGGCCGCGCATTGCGGAAGTCGAGCACCGCTTCGATCTCACCGACGTGATGGATGCGCTGCCGGACGCTCTTCCACTCGGAATCCGCCAGCGCCTGTCTCTCGCCGTCGCAATGCTCCATTCCCCCGAGCTACTCATTCTCGACGAGCCGACATCGGGCGTCGATCCTGTCGCGCGCGATCAATTCTGGCAGATCCTTGCTGATCTTTCGCGCAACGATAACGTGACGATCTTCGTGTCGACGCACTTCATGAACGAAGCTGAGCGTTGCGACCGCATTTCGTTGATGCATGCCGGTCGCGTTCTCGTCAGCGATACGCCTGAAGCTATTGTCGCGCAGCGCAAGGCATCGTCGCTCGAAGATGCTTTTATCGCTTATCTGCAGGATGCGATCGGAAGCAACGCGGGCAGCGAGTTAGAGGCTGACGAGATTGCCGCGTCACTTGCAGCCGAGCATCATGCGGTCTCCGATCGTCCGGCGGGTGCGCTGCGCCAGAGCATGCGGCGTATGCTCGCCTATATGAGGCGTGAGACGCTTGAACTGCGGCGGGATCCGCTCCGCGCGACGCTCGCGACGCTCGGCAGCGTGCTTTTGATGTTCGTTATCGGTTACGGCATCAATCTCGACGTCGATAATCTGAGCTTCGCAGTACTTGATCGCGACGATACGACAATCAGCCGTGACTACGCCACGCAGATCGCCGGATCGCGCTATTTCAACGAGAAAGCGCCGGTAACCGACTATAAAGATCTCGACCGGCGCATGGGGGATGGCGAACTTAGCCTCGTCCTCGAATTTCCGCCGGGGTTCGGCCGTGACGTTGCACGCGGGCGAAACGTCGAGATCGGTGCTTGGATCGACGGTGCTATGCCGACGCGCGGCGATACCATCGCTAGCTACGTACAGCAGATACACACAGAGTGGCTGGCGCAGAAAGCACGCCAACTTTATGGCGATTCATCAGGGCTCGGCGCTTTTCAAGTCGCTCTGCGCTATCGCTACAATCCAAATGTCGAAAGTCTCGTCGCGATGGCCCCGGCTGTTATTCCGCTGCTTCTCATGATGATACCCGCGATGCTCATCGTGTTGAGCGTGGTCAGAGAGAAAGAACTCGGGTCTATCATCAATTTTTACGTGACGCCTGTGACGCGCCTGGAGTTTCTGCTCGGTAAACAAATTCCGTACGTTGCGCTTGCAATGCTCAACTTCGTTTTGCTGGCAGCATTTGCGGTTTTCGTTTTTCGCGTGCCGTTTACGGGCAGCTTTCTCGCTTTCACCTTTGGAGCGTTGCTCTATGTGATTGTGTCGACATCCATGGGGCTGGTGGTGTCGTCGTTTATGAACAGCCAGATCGCAGCCATTTTTGGCACGACGCTGATAACGCTGATCCCGGCCATTCAGTACTCAGGCTTGATTGATCCTGTGTCGTCGCTGCAAGGGGCCGGGGCGTTTATCGGCAAGATCTATCCGGCTGCATACTTCGTCACGATCTCGCGCGGGACATTTTCAAAGGGGCTCGGCTTCGGCGACTTGGCGAACGCCTATCTGGCGCTGCTAATTGCTATTCCCATCTTGTTCGGCCTAGGTGCAGCATTCCTCAAAAAGCAGGCGGCGTAAAATGCGCGTCGGGAATATATGGCAACTCGGGGTCAAGGAATTGCGCGGCTTGATGCGCGATTCGACGATGCTGATTCTGATCGTATACGCGTTCACGGTGTCGATCTATGCCGCGTCGCGGGCGTTGCCGGATACGCTCAATCACGCGGCGATCGCAATCGTCGACGAGGATCAGTCGCCTGTATCGTCCCGTATCATTACCGCGTTCTATCCGCCGTTCTTCAGCGTGCCTCATCTGATCACTCAAGAGGAAATGGACCGGCGGATGGACGCTGGAACGGATACGTTTGCACTCGATATCCCGCCGGAGTTCCAACGCGATCTCCTTGCCGGACGTTCTCCGACTATACAGCTCAACATCGACGCGACGCGTATGACGCAAGCCTTCACGGGCGGAGGCTATATCGAGGCCATTCTGGCGGGCGAGATCAGTGAGTTTCTTAGTCGCTATCGCTCGGATGGAAATCTTCCGGTTCGGCTGTCGCTGCGTGCGCGGTACAACGCAAATCTCAATAAGGTTTGGTTTGGCGCGATAACGAATGTCATCATGTCGATCACGATGCTGTCGATCATTTTGACCGGCGCTGCGCTCATTCGAGAGCGTGAGCACGGGACTGTCGAGCATCTTCTTGTCATGCCGGTAACGCCATTCGAAATCATGGTCAGCAAGATCTGGTCTATGGGCGTTGTCGTGCTGCTGGCATCAAGTATCTCGCTAATTTTCGTCGTTCAGGGAGTGTTGCAGGTTCCTGTCCACGGGTCGGTGCCGCTGTTCTTGGCCGGCGCGGCGCTCGATATTTTCGCTATGACGGCCCTAGGCATATTTCTGGCTACGATGGCTGGGACGATGCCGCAATTCGGTATGCTCCTTATTCTCGTTCTTATCCCCTTGCAGGTCCTGTCAGGCGGCGTGACGCCGCGGGAGAGTATGCCGGCCGTTATTCGGGACATCATGTTGGCCGCTCCGAACACGCATTTTATCGTCCTGGCGCAATCGGTACTGTTTCGCGGCTCGGGGTTCGACGTCGTGTGGCCGCAGTTCGCAGCGCTGCTTGGCATCGGCTGTGTGCTTTTTGCGCTTTCCATGCGGAGCTTCAGGCGCTTCCTGAGATAGCGACCCTCGCCCTTGGCACGCGAGCCCTTCGACCGTGGAGGCGGGGCCGAAGACTTTGGCATGAACTGTCAATTACTTCCCAGTCTGACCTGGATAGGTTTTCTCCAGGCTGTCGGCTAGGAGCGCGCGTGGCGTTGGCTCGGGCCAGGGCATCATTCGGCAGTCCATTCAGTGTGAGCTGTGATCGGTTTCGCAAACGATGGAGTTTGAACGCATGCCGGAAGGTCGTCGCGTATCGCAACGTGAAAGTAACTCGGGAATTCGCGGCGGCTTGGTCCGACGTCTATCGCAAGCGCTTGGTGCAGTGACGGCGCTGTCACTCTTTGGGGCTTCCGCCGCTTCCGCCGACAGTCTCAATATGCTTGTTTGGGAGGGCTATGCTGACGCGAGCTTCGTCGAGCCTTTCAAAAAAGAGAGCGGCTGCGACGTCTCGGCTGTCTACGTCGGAACGAACGACGAAATTTTCGCCAAGCTGATGGCTGGCGGCGGGACATATGATCTCGTCACGCCTTCCAATGACACGACCATGAAGCTGATCGATGCTGGATTGGTCGATCCGATCGACGCCGGCAAGATCTCAGCGGAGCCCGATTTCTTTCCGATGCTGAAATCGCCGCCCTGGTTGTCGAAAGACGGCAAGACCTACGGCGTTCCCTATGCCTGGGGCATCATACGCATCGTCGTCGACGCGGCTGCCGTGGCGGAGCCGCCGACGAGCCTCGCGTTTCTTTGGGACCCCAAGTACGCCGGCAAATTCGCGATGTGGGATGATATCGAGACGCTATATGAAGCGGCGCGCTATCTCGACATCAAAAACGTCTACGACATGAATGACGAAGAGCTGGCGAAAGTGAAAGAGGCGCTTTTGAAGCTCAAGCCGAACATTCGCAAATATTGGACGACGGCCGGCGAGATGACGACCTTGCTTCAAGGCAAGGAAGTCATCGGCGGCAACGCATGGGAAGAAACGCTCGTCAAGATGCGCGGCGCAGACCACAAACTCATCGACGTCGTTCCCAAGGAAGGTCGCGGCGGTTGGAGCGATAGCTGGATGATTGCCAAGGGCGCGTCTTCCAACGTCTGCGTCTACAAGTGGCTGAACTACGTGTCGAGTGCTAAGGCGCAGGCGCTAGGGCATGCGATCACGGGCTTCGGATATTCGAACTCCAAGATGGTCGACTTTCTGCCGGACGACCAGAAGAAGTCATTCGAAGAACTCGGCATGACGAACCCGGAGACACTGAAAACCGTCAGCTGGTGGCAGCCAGTGAAGCAACGCGCGAAATATCTGGAAATCTGGAATCAGGTCAAAGCCGCGCAATAGCCACTCACCGTCCTACTCCATCGTTTCAGCGATCAAGAGGTGCGCGGATGGCCGCTTACATAGATCTTATCGGTATTCGCAAGTCATATGGGGCATCGCCTGTCGCTGCTGTCGATGGCGTGGATCTCTCCATCCAGAAGGGTGAGTTCGTCACCCTTTTGGGTTCGTCCGGATGTGGCAAGACGACGACGCTGCGCTGCATCGCCGGATTCGAAATGCCGGATACGGGTACTATTCGCTTCAGTGGGGAGGACATAACATATTCGCAGCCGTCAGAGCGCGACATGCGGATGGTGTTTCAGGATTTCGCGCTCTTTCCCAATATGACGATTTCCGAGAATGTCGCTTTCGGCCTTCGCCTCAAGAAAATGCGGGGGCGCTATAGCGAGGCGCAAATCCGTGCGCGGGTCGAGGAATATTTAAGTCTTGTGCAGCTTGCCGACCACGGCAAGAAAATGCCGCATCAACTCTCCGGCGGGCAAAAGCAGCGGACCGCTCTGGCGCGTGCACTTATTACTGATCCGGCGGTCGTTCTCTTTGATGAACCGCTTGCATCGCTTGACGCCAACCTTCGTAAAGCCATGCAGGTCGAGATTAAGCGTCTGCATCGGCAGTTCAATAAGACGTTCATCTACGTCACGCACGATCAGGAAGAGGCGATGGCGATGAGTGATCGCATCGTCGTCATGAACAAGGGCCGCATCGTTCAGAGTGGAAGTCCGGAAGAGGTCTATAGCCAACCGAATTCGAAATTTGTGGCGAACTTTATCGATCGCGCCAACATCCTCACGGGGATCGTAGAGACCGTCGATGGGTCGACGGCCAAGATTCGCCTGGCGAGCGGCGCCACGCTTTCGGCGCCGACAAATGATGCGACCATATCGGGCAAAACAGTCGGGGTGATGATCCGAGTCGACCGTGTTTCTCTCGGCGAAGATGGATCTGATCAAAGAAATATCCTTCGCGGTATAGTCGCTGAGCGTCTCTTCCTTGGCGCGAAGAATGAGTATGTGATCGAGCTGGCGGACGGCGCAGGTCGGATCAGCGTGCATGAGCGAACGGCCGGCGCGCAGGCTAGCATCGGCGATGTTGTACCGCTCTGCGTCCTTCCTGACGATATTCGTGTGCTGGCGGCCTGAGCACATGGAGGATGCTGCAACGCCCGTTATGACGACTGCCAGCGTCGCTGTTGCGGAATCGACGGGGATCTCCCCAGGCGCGCTGAAGGCGAAGAAGATCGAACGAGCGCGTATGCTGTTCTGGCTTCTGCCCCCAGCGGCTTGGTTCTTCGTTTTTATGATTTTGCCCTACTGCATGCTGTTCTATTACAGCTTGGGATCAGTCGATTACGTCGTGTTCAAGCCGGGCCTTTCGCTGGCGAACTTCGTGCGGGTGTTCACGACTGAGCCTTATCTCAGCGTAATGCTCAAGTCCGCAAAGATTGGCATCTATACAGCGATCTTGTCGTCGATCATTGCTTATCCGCTGGCGTTCTATCTCGCATTTCATGCGTCGGAAGCAATCAAGCGTTATGTGTATCTGCTTGTCATCGTGCCGTGGTGGGCGTCTTACCTCGTCAAGGCGTACGCCTGGAAAACGATCCTGGGAACGGGCGGGCTCATCAATGCTTCGCTGCTCGGGCTGGGGGTTATAGATCATCCGCTAACGTTGTTTCTCTACAACGAATTCAGTGTGACGTTGACGCTTGCGTATATCTTCACGCCGTTTGCGGTACTTTCGATTTACGCCCAACTCGAGCGCGTCCCGACATCTCTTATTGAAGTTGCGCTCGACCAGGGTGCGACTCGCATGGAGATCTTCCGCAAAATTGTTCTACCGATCAGTATTCCGGGGATAATCGCAGGCGGCGTCATTACATTCTCGCTGGGATTTGGAGATTTCGTTGCCCCTGCTCTCGTCGGGGGCGCAGACTCCATCATGATATCCAACATCGTCATCAATCTGCTGGGTGCTGCCTATGACTGGCCGATGGCGGCAGCGATCGGCTTGATCATTATCGCCCTTGGCCTTGGGCTGATCACCTTGGCCCATCGCCTCGAACACCAATTCCAAGTCCGTTTCTAGAACGAACGAGAGCAATTTTATGCGCGCATTTGGGAACAAGCCCCTGGTTGCAGGTCTCGCGGGAGCGGTGCTGTTGTTTCTCTATGCGCCATTGCTCGTCATGGCGTTCTTCTCGTTCAATGCCAGCCAATTTACCGGGCTTCCGTTTAAGGGCTTCACGCTCTCCTGGTACGAAAAGGTTCTCGAGAACGAGACGCTGATGCGATCTATCGGGGCATCGGTCTACGTCGGCATCGGGACGGTCATTCTCAGCATGCTGATAGGATTACCAGCCGCAATCGCGCTTGATCGATACGATTTTCCCGGAAAAGCGGCTTTCCGGCGGGTCGTGATGCTACCCATCGTACTTCCAGGTGTAATTACCGGTGTCGCGCTATTGAGTTTCTACATCACGATCGGATTTCGACTGTCGCTCAATACCATCATGCTTGGCCAAGGGACGGCGCTCACCTGCATCTATGTGACGGAGGTCTTTGCGCGCCTACAGCAGCTCGGCCGCAGTCAGGAAGAAGCGGCCTACAACCTCGGTGCTTCGCAGATCGAGACCTTCTTTAAGGTGACGCTGCCGAATCTTAAGTCTGCCATCTTCGGGACGATGCTAATCGTGTTCTCCATCTCGTTTGACGAGATCGCAGTCACGTATTTGCTGACCGGTCGCGAAAACACTTTGCCGATGGCGCTTTGGTCTATCCTGCGCCGTGAGGCAACGCCCGAGATCAACGCCGTCGCGACGTTGGTGATCGCGTTTTCAATCGTTCTAATCGTTATCGGTGTTGTGGCGTCACGTGGTAAGGACCTCGTGGCAGCGTCCAAGTCGTAACGCTGCTCCAGTCGATCAGTGACTTGTGGCGGTGGTCGGCGCCATGAAGCCGGGGCGTGCACCTGAAGATCGAGAGGTGCGACCAGCGTTATCGCGGAACTTTGCAGGCGTTGATCCGGTGAAGCTTTTGAAGCTTCGTGAGAATGCGCTCGTTTCGCTAAAGCCAAGATCGAACGCGATTTCGGGAATGGTGCGCTCGGTGAACGCCAGCATCGCCTTTGCTATTTCCGTGCGGACGGCGTTACGGAGGTCGGCATAGTTGAGGCCGGAATCGGCGAGCTTTCGTTGAAAGCTTCTGACGCTCATGCCGAAGTCGCTGGCCGCGTCCTGGATGTCTATGCTCTTAAAGCAGCACAGTCTGGCGTTGATCCACGCCTTGACGCTGCTGCTGAGATCAAGCTCAAGCTCTTGCGATCGGAGGCAATCAGAAAGTTCACGGTCCAAGCGCCCGTGTAGCGCGCGATCATAAGAGCTTATTGGGCGGCTCAGCTCTGACAAGGGAAACAATATAGCGTTATAACGAGCGCCGAAGCGCAATGGGCAATGGAAATGTGCCTGATAACTGGCGAGATTTGCGCCAGGAGAATGCTCGAACTCTAGGCATAGAGGGTCCCAATCTTGGCCTAAAGTTGCCCGCAACACCGAACACAATACAGCCTCGGAGAAATTCGCATCCTGGACGCGATGCGATACGGTTCTGTCGAAGATCGAGTAAGTCAGCCGTGCAGTATCGCCGCTGACGTTCAGTGCACAGTGCGTTCCGCCCTGAAATGTTGGAAAATACTCACAAAGCTTCGCAAGTCCTTCGCCAACGGTTGGGGCGGTGAGATACAGCTGAGCGGACGCTCCTAAGTCGTGAATATTGAATAGTTTTCCCCACTTCATGCCAAGTGCATGATCGTTCGTTTGAATTGCCGCCATCTCCAGCATTGTCGTGAAGGCCGAGAGCGGCAGAAAAGGAGAGCGTCCAAACAGCCCATAGTTCGCTATGCCGACACGTGCGGAAATCGTTTCCGGGTCCATTCTTCGGCGATCAATCGTGGAAAGAACTCCATCGATGATCGATGCCGCGATGAAGCCTGATGAAGGCATGCAATTCCGCCCCATACTGTCGCCGTTGAGCGGTACTGCATCGCAAGAAGCGTACCACATCATTTGCGGCAAAGGCAGAGCACCTTTGAATGTAAAGTAGTTGGGCGACGGCGGTTCAGGCGAAAGCGAGAAGCGGTTCGTAGGCTGGTAAATTGCCAATTGGCGCCAACTATCAATTACAGACTGCGCAGCGATGGTAGAATTTTCGACGATAGGCTGTTGTGCTGGGAAGTACGTCGCTGTGGCTGCCGTTCAGGCAGCTTCATTCGGTCAGACTGAGTAACGACCAGAACGCATTTGCAACTCTTGGGAGTCAGAACATGTCGGAAAGCTGTTGCTCGACTGCCGTGCTGGAGAGGTCATCGTCGGTTCGGCATCCATTGGATCCGTTATCGCCCGAAGAGATCCGAAGCGCGGCGGCTATCGTCAAAGCCGTGGCGCCTTATGGGCCGAAGACATGCTTCGAGTCGATCGGATTGGATGAGCCGACTAAGGATGAAATCAAGTCCTATGCCGCGGGTAAGCCGGTCGAGCGGCGTGCGGCTGTCAACGCCTCAAGCTCGGAGACGATCGGCGTTACCAAGTTCGTTGTTTCGCTCGATACCGGGATGGTGCTGTTCCGCGAAGAGTGTCCCGACAAGCGCCCGATGATTCAGCTCGAGCAGTTTTTGGCCATCGAGGATATCGTCCGCGGCAATGCGGAATTCATCGCCGCGTGCGCGAAGCGCGGTATTGCCGACATGAGTAAAGTGTGCGTCGATCCTTGGTCAGCCGGAAGCTTCGATATTCCGGGCGAAGATGGACGCCATCTCTGTCACGTCTTCTGCTGGCTTCGGCTCCGCGAGTTCGAGAACTTCTATGCGCATCCCATCGAAGGTCTCAATGCGGTGGTCGATATCAATAGCGGTGAGGTCATTCGGATTGACGACTACGGCATTACGCCGATCCCGATGGCGGAATACAACTATGAACACCAGTTCTTCGACGAGTTTCAGCCGCCGGCTAAGCCGATCAATGTCGTCCAGCCGCAGGGCGTGAATTTCAAAGTCGAAGGCAGCCGGCTGACGTGGCGTAACTGGGCGCTCAATATCGGGTTTAATACGCGCGAATCGCTGACGCTGCACGATATCAGCTTCAACGGGCGGCCGATCATCCGGCGCGCATCCATCGTCGAGATGACTGTGCCGTACGGTTCGCCGGACGCCGGCCACTTCCGCAAGCACGTCTTCGATATCGGCGAATATGGGATCGGCAAGCTTGCCAATTCACTTGAGCTTGGTTGCGATTGCCTTGGCGTCATCAAGTACCTTGATGCGCATCTCAACACGCGCGATGGCGAGCCGTGGACGATCAAAAAAGCGATCTGCATTCATGAGGAAGATTCGGGTCTGCTGTGGAAGCACACCGATTTTCGCACGGAACGCTTTGAAATCCGCCGCGGGGCCAAGCTCGTCATTTCGTCCATATGCACGGTCGGCAACTACGAGTATGCGCTGTACTGGTATTTCTTCCTTGACGGAAAAATCGAGTTTGAACTCAAGGCCACAGGTATCATCAACACGACGGCCTGCGTACCCGGTCAGCCTGGCAAATATGGGCGCGAAGTGGCGCCGGGCGTCGTCGGGCAGATCCATCAGCACATCCTCTGCGCGCGGCTTGAGATGTGTGTCGACGGAGACAAGAACAGCTTTGTCGAGTGTAACACCTATGCCGAGCAGGAAGACGGCAAAAATCCCTACGGCAATGCCTTCTACGAAGAACAGACCGTCATTAAGACTGAGGGCCAGGCCGCGCGAAGTGCAAATCTCGCTACGCAGCGTTATTGGAAGGTTATCAATCCAAATAAATTCAATCGCGCTGGAACGCCGGTCGGATACAAGCTCGATGCTCCGGATTGCCTGACGTCGTTCGTTGCGCCGAACTCATTTTCCGGAAAGCGTGCGTCCTTCACACAGAACCACGTCTGGGTCTCGGCTTATGATCCGGCGGAGCGGTTTCCAGCCGGCGAGTTCATGAATCATTCGGACGGATCGGGGGACATCAAATCGTTCATCGCGAAGAACCGTTCGATTGAGAACACAGATATCGTTCTTTGGCATGCCTTTGGATTGCACCATTCGGTGAGGCCAGAAGATTTTCCGGTCCAGCCGTGCATTTCGGCAGGTTTCAAATTGATGCCGTCCGGGTTCTTCGACGGGAATCCGGCAATCAATCTGCCGCCCGTCGTGAACACGGCGAGTTGCTACGCGGACGGCGGCAAATAGCAACCTTGGAAGTCCACTTCTGTTTTGGACGAGGAGGTTGACGGATGGACGGCGCGGCCTTGTTGGTCGGCGGGTTCGTGCTGGGGCTCGCCGGTAGTTTGCACTGCTCGTGCGTTTGTGGCGGTATCGCGTCGTCGCTGCTGATAGCGACGGCGCCCGGCTCTTCTGCGCAGGGTTCGCAGTTGCGCGCACTCGCCTGCATTCAAACCGGGCGTGCGCTGACATATGTGCTCTGCGGGGCGGTGGTTGCATCCGTCGGCTCGTCATTCGCAGCTCTGATGCATCTTGCCGGATTGCAAGCCGCGGCGCGTATGATGGCCGCCGCGGTCATCGTTGCGGTTGGCCTATCGATTGCGGGCATTCTCCCGCGACACGGTCTTTCCAGGGTGGTCTCCGCCGCCCATGAGCGTATTCGGCGATGGCCGCCTGCACGGATGACGAGAGGTCTTCCGGTGATCTCCGGCATGGTCTGGGGACTTGTGCCTTGCGGCATGGTCTACAACGCCTTGATGATGGCAACGGTCAGCGGATCAGGGACCGATGGTGCGATATTTATGGGCGGTTTCGCGATTGCCACGATGCCGGCCGTCAGTTTGGCTGCATACGGATCGGCGCGAGCCGCAGGAGGTGCGGGCGTCATTTCGCGCCATCGCCTCAAAACGTTGGCGGGAACGATTGTGGCGATGCTCGGCCTAGCGAGTGCCGTCGTTCCATCGGAAGCCCTGACCAGCCTTTGCTTGCCGGGGTAGGCGGCTAGAACGCCCCGGGTTTGCTATAGGTGCAGTGCTTGAGAGAATTCGCTGCGCGTCGAATTCAAGGCCAAAATTATTTGCTGTGCTTTTTATCGGGCGAAAGCTCAGCACCGAGGCGCTTCAGGGCATCCGACATATCCAATTTGTCGAGCATGATTTCGATGACGGCAGGTCCATCGTTGCTGTTTCTCGCCTGATTCAAAGCTGCGTCGAGTTCTTCTTCGGTTTCGACGCGGCGCCCCCAACCACCGCCAAAGACATCTGGCAACTTGTAATAGTCCCACTGCTGAATATCGTTATAGGGGCCTTCATGAATGATACGCTCGGTGGTGTAGCCGTCATTGTTCATGATCAGCAAAACCGCCGGAATGTTGCGCCGGCACAGTGACGATAACTCCTGCACTGTCATTTGCAGTGCGCCGTCGCCGATAAGAGCAAGAACGCGTCGGTTAGGGGCGGCGATCGAGGCGCCGAGGACTGCTGGCAAGGCGTAACCGATCGATAGGTAGAACGCCTGCCCTATGAAGCCGACGTCGTGATGCATAACAAGATCGGCGGCGGCAAACAGGCTATCTCCGGTTTCGGCAACGACGATAGTGTCGTCGCTGATGTAATCGTTGACGCGGCTCATGACCTTGGCGACGGTCAGCTTGGCTCCGCGGTGGACCACCGGCTTCTTGGCCTCGCGTTTGGACACGCTGTCAAATGACGGATGGGATAAGCCTTGCGCCGGCATACGATCCGAGAGGCCTGTCACGACGTCGCCGATCCAGACCTGCTCGTAGACGTGTTGGCTGATCTTGAGACGCCCGGAATTTGCGAGGATCAATTGGCGGCCTTCGAGCTTGCCGGTAACTACGCCAAAATTAATGTCGCTGATCCACGCGCCGATGCAAAGCAAGACGTCGCTATTCTCGACGATTGCCCGAACGTCGCTTCGCGACATAGCGCCCTCATAAACGCCGATCGCTTGAGGATGAAGTTCCGAGATGACGGTCTTGCCGAGAAGGGTTGTTGCAATCGGCAGCTTGCTGCTTTCTACCAGGCCCATGAATTGCTGCATAAGACCGTACCGATGCAGTTCAACGCCACCGAGAATAACCGGCCGCTTCGCCGATGCGAGGAGTTCCATGACTTCGTCGAGAGCTTCGTGCAACGAGTCAGGGTCTGATGCGCTTTGGCCGGCCGGCATCGGCCGGGTCGAGGGTTCACAGGGCTGATCGACGATATCGACGGGAATTTCGATCATGATCGGGCGTTTCTCGGAGAGACATCGAGCGATCGCGCGATCGACGAGTTGCGGTGCATCGTCGGCGTCGTCAAGCAAAACGGACGCCACAGTGATGTGCGCATAGGCATGCTGCATTGTCGAAAATTCGCCGACGCCATGGTGAAGCAGCATTGAGGAGCGGCGCTGATTTGTGCGCGGTCCGCCGACTAAGACCACTAGCGGAACCTGTTCTGCGTATGCGCCTGCGACGGCGTTCATCGCGCTGAAGCCGCCGACGCCCCACGTCACGACGATGCAGCCGATGCCGCGGATGCGAGCATAAGCGTCGGCTGCATATCCGGCATTGAGTTCGTTACACGTTCCGATCAGTTCTACGCCGGAGGCGATCAAGCGATCCATGAACGTTAAGACATAATCGCCGGGTACGCCAAAGGCGTGTTCAAGGCCAGCCTGCTTGAGCCGCTCGATTAGGTGGTCGGCCACCGTCGTTGATTTTTCCGGCATTCCTTCCCCGCTTTCAAGACATGGCATCCGACTAAATTAGCCCTGCACAGGCACATCGTCAGTGATAGATTCGAGGGGTGAGTGGCCAAACCGCAATCTTTAGGATTATGGCTATGATTGTTCAAAGTATCCTCAAAGCGAAAAAGAATGCGCACGTTCTGACCCTTCGGCCAGACGATACGATCTTGAAGCTCGTACAGATGTTGCGGGCAGAGGGGATCGGCGCAATGGTTGTCAGCAGAGACGGTCAATCGTTGGACGGCATTATTTCCGAGCGCGACGTGGTGCGGGCCCTGGCGACCAATGAAAACAGGCTTCTGGCTTTGCCGGTGTCAGCGCTCATGACGCACGAAATCGTTACGTGCTCTCCCAGCGATACGATCGGGCGCGTTACACAGCTGATGACGGAACGGCGAGTCCGGCATCTTCCTGTGGTCGAGAATGATCATCTCGTCGGCATCATCAGCATCGGCGACGTTCTGAAACACCGCGTTGACGAAGTGCAGTTCGAGGCGGCGGTCCTTCGCGATATCGCGCTAGCGGGCCGGTAGCTCGGACAGCTGTCACATGTTTGCGGTGAGTGGCCGCGGAGTATTCCCGCCGCGGCCATGCAGCGATTTGCGGCGATCAGCTATGGCAATATCATCTTTCGAATCACAACGAAAAAGAAGCGCATGACCAACATAACAGAAAAATCGTCGCCGCCGTTGTCGTATGCGAAATCTTCATTTCCAAGTCCATGGGCTACGTATCTTGCTCAGGTCGATCGCGTAACGCCGTATCTCAAAACTTTGGCGCGTTGGGTCGAAACGCTCAAACATCCCAAGCGGACGATGATTGTCGATGTGCCCATCGAAATGGACGATGGCACCGTCCGGCATTTTGAGGGGTTTCGCGTTCAGCACAATCTGTCACGCGGACCCGGAAAAGGTGGCTTGCGGTTTCATCCGCAAGTAACGTTGGAAGAGACGATGGCGCTCGCCGCGTGGATGACAATCAAGACGGCGGCGATGGATCTCCCGTTTGGCGGCGCAAAGGGCGGTATCCGCATTGATCCTTTGGCATTGTCGGTCAACGAGCTGGAGAAGATTACGCGGCGCTACACAAGTGAGATCAGCATTATCATCGGGCCACAAAAAGATATTCCGGCGCCGGACGTCAATACAAATGCCCAGATCATGGCATGGATCATGGATACCTACTCGATGCAGGTCGGGTTCACGGCGTCCGGTGTCGTGACGGGAAAGCCTCTGCATCTCGGCGGTTCGCTAGGGCGCGTCAAGGCAACGGGGCGGGGCGTTTTCGTTACTGGGCGCGAAGCGGCATCGCGTATGGGTTTGAGCCTCGAAGGCGTTCGCGTCTGCGTGCAGGGTTTCGGCAATGTTGGTTCGGCCGCGGCCGAACTCTTCGTTCACAACGGCGCTAAAGTCGTCGCAATCCAGGATCAGTGGGGAACGCTCATCGATGAGACCGGCATAGATGTTCCGGCACTGATGGGGGGTGCGCCCGCGGGCAAAGGAATTGGTGGATCTGCGGATCTCAACGATGCTTTCTGGGACACGCCCTGCGATATTCTGATTTTAGCGGCGCTGGAATCGCAATTTACGGCAGATCGCGCGCGTCGGACGACAGCGAAGCTTGTACTCGAAGGTGCTAATGGACCGACGCTCCCCGATGCCGACGACGTTCTTACTGATCGCAATATTCTTGTGGTTCCAGACGTGATTTGTAACGCCGGCGGCGTGACGGTGAGCTATTTCGAATGGGTACAAGATTTTTCGAGCTTCTTTTGGAGCGAAAACGAAATCAATTCCCGGCTCGATACTCTGATGGTTGAAGCGTTCCGCAAAATATGGGCTTGCGCAGATTTCAATAAGGTTTCGCTGCGAACAGCTACTTATATTGTAGCTTGCGAGCGAATCCTCGCCGCGCGAGAGGCGCGCGGGTTATATCCGTAGTTAGCGTCAGAATGAGGTTCACGAGCGAGCGAGACATCTCGCTCCCTCGTGTCAAGTCACGCCGCCCCTGGAATTGGCAAGCACTCCATAACCTCGATATGGTCGCCGGGGAAAATTGCAAAGTGGGGATGATTGAGGAACAAGCGCGTCGCCTCTTCCTGCGAATTGGCTTTGACGACAGTCCAGGCGCAGAGTTCGTTGTGCGTGTCGGACATGCCGTGTTTGTCCGCACGCTTTGTTTTTCCGAGTGGCGAGCCCATTTCCGATATGACGCTATTGTTGTCGGCGACCCATTTGTGCCACGCAGCCATACCGGCTTGCTCGCGGTCTTTGCGTTCCGATTCTGGCAGCGCCTTCCAAGCTTTCATCGCATTCGGCTTCCCGAAGAAGACGGCAAGATAGTTCTTCATTGCAGCTCTCCTTGTGAGTTTTGTTTATCTTGATGGCAACCTAAGGACGGCGGATTGGGTCGCCATCCGACAGGGCAGAAAAATTATTCGGCGTCTTTGGTGATCCGATCCAGATGTTGGCGGATATGGGCGGCCTGGGCAGGCGTTGTGGCCAAAGATATGGCGCGATCGAAATCGGAGCGTGCTTCCACCGTTCGGCCAAGTTGCAATAAAAATGCGCCGCGTGCGCCGAAATAATGGAAATATCCGGACAGCGATTTTTCCAACGGTTCAATCATGGCAAGGGCTGCTTCGGCACCGCGAAGTTTTTCTGCCACCACGGAGCGGTTCAAAGTGACGACGGGTGACGGCTGCATGCGTTCGAGAGCTGCATAAAGTCCGTCGATTGCGAGCCAGTCGGTTTCCTCAAAGCTGCCGGCGCGGGCGTGCGTTGCGGCGATGGCCGCTTGAACCTGGTAGGGGCCCGGACGATCATGGCGCATGGCTTTTTCCAATAGCGCTACGCCTTCGTTGATCAATTTCGTGTTCCAGAGATTTCGGTCTTGATCTTCTAACAGAACCGCTTCGCCGTTGGCATCGAAGCGGGCGCGCAAACGCGATTGCTGCAGCATCATCAGCGCTGTCAGTCCCATGATTTCTGGCTCTGTCGGATAGAGGCGCAAAATCAACCGCGCGAGGCGAATGGCTTCATCGCATAAAGATGCGCGGGCCGGATCGTTGCCCGCCGTATACCCCTCGTTAAAGAGCAGATAGATCATCGTGACGACCGCGGCGAGGCGTTCCGATCGTTCGACCGGGCCGGGCGTCTCGAACGGTACATCAGCTTTTGCTATGCGGGCCTTGGCGCGGGTGATGCGTTGCTCCATCGCGGCATCGCTGACGATGAATGCGCGGGCGATTTGCGCGACGGACAGCCCCGAGACGATGCGAAGCGCCAATGCGATCTGCTGGGTGGCAGGAAGGTCCGGGTGGCAGCAAATAAAGAGAAGGCGCAAGACATCGTCGCGATATTGCGAGTCATCCAACCGCTCGACTAGGGACGCTTCCGCATCGCCGAGATCGGAGATCATCTCGTCTGGCGTCAACGCGACGTCACGGCTTTTGCGGCGGGTGCCGTCAAGAGCTGCGTTGCGGCCAACCAAAATAAGCCACGCGGCTGGATCTCGCGGTTGGCCGTTTTGAGGCCAATTGCGTAGCGCGCGTAGGCAGGCTTCCTGATAGGCCTCTTCGGCCGTGTCCATGTCGCGAAAGTAACGAAGCAGAGCGCTGACCACTTGCGGGCGAGACGCAGTCAGGATGCTGTCGATCCATGTCGGATCCTGAATGACCTGGCTCATGTCAATACGCTTTGACGCGTTCCTTTGGAGCATTCTCTCGTGCTTCAGGGACATAGAGGGCGACAGGGCGAATTTCGTAGATGCTCGTCGGGTTGGCGGCAGAGAGGTCACGCGCTACGGCTAACGCAGAATCGAGATCGGGAACGTCGATGACGTAAAAGCCAAGGAGCTGCTCCTTGGTTTCGGCGAACGGTCCGTCAATAACCATGTCGGGGCCGCGCAGGGTGGTTGCGGTGGTGGTTGGCAAAAGCCGTAGCGCGGGACCGAGCTTGCCTTCTTTCACGAGCTTCTCGTGAACTACATTCAGCCGCGCCATCACAGCATCGTCTTCCTCTTTGCTCCAGGACCAGACGACGTCTTCTTTATTGTAGCAAAGCAGCGTGTAGAGCATGGCGTCTCCTTTCTACTTGCTTCCAGGACGTCTCAACGCCTGTCAGTCCGACATCTCATTAAAAATAATCTTGCAGTTCGGCATGGGTATAGGGCTGCCGCTCCGGCATGCGAACGAAAATTCCCCAAAATCACTCTTACTGTTGTCGGATTGTCGGCCCAACGGCCGTCTTGAATGTAGAGCGGTGCCGATAACAGAGGTCCGCGACTGAGAAAAGGAGAAGTGTCGTGTCGGATAAACAGAAGGCCGCCGCAGTAGCCACAAATACGGTGCGATTGCACCGCGTCTTCGCCACCAAGCCGGAGAAAATCTACCGGGCATTTCTCGATGGCGATGCTATGGCGAGATGGCTGCCGCCGTACGGCTTTATCTGCCACGTCGAGCAGATGGATGCGAAGGTCGGCGGCAAGTTCAAAATGTCATTTGAGAACTTCACGAGCGGGAAGGTGCATTCGTTCGGCGGGGAATATGTGGAACTCGTTCCGAACGAGTTGATCCGCTACACGGATAAATTCGACGATCCCAATCTTCCCGGCATCATTCATGCGACGGTTGTGCTCAAGAAGGTTTCGGTTGGTACGGACGTCAGCATCGAGCAGTCCGGATTGCCGGCGGTCATTCCGGTCGAAGCCTGTTATCTCGGGTGGCAGCAGTCGCTCGAGCAGCTTGCGAAGCTCGTAGAGCCGGACATTCCGGATTGAAGATAGCGTATGCCAGCGGGTGGTCGGTCGAAGTACAGGACAAGATTGCGAGGAAGCGCCTCGGCTCCAAGGGGTAACGAAGCGGCTCCTCGCACTTAAATATTAGAAGTGTTCGCCGACCATTTCCTCACTTTTGGCCCAAAGCGCCTTGGCTCTTTCAGGATCCAGCGCGTAAGCGCGCACGCCTCCGCTCGTTATGTCGATCTTGCCATCCGTCACGGCCGAGACGTGGCAATCTTCGCAGTAATGGCCGCCAACCGCATCGGCCGGGGCGACAAAGGCGGCCCATACCGATGTTGCGGCACCTTGCGGGACGGTCTTCCATTTGAAAGGCGGTCTTCCTTCCGCGGCGGCCTGAGCATTGATCTGCTCCAACAGCTTATCGATCTCGCCGGGCTGCATATGGCGTGCAAGTTCGGTGGCGATGCCGCCGGGATGCAGCGCGGTCGCTCGAATGCCTTTTGCCTTGTGGCGTCGGTCAAACTCGACGGCGAACAAAATATTCGCGGTCTTCGACCTACCATAGGCGACCATAGGATCGTAAGGCGTGTTCTCGAAATTTGGATCGTCGAGATCGACGTCGGAATAACGGTGGCCTGCGGACGAGACGTTCACAAGCCGTCCTCCCGGTGCGATCAATGAGGCAATGCGGTTGACGAGAACGAAGTGCCCGAGGTGATTGGTTCCGAACTGCATCTCGAACCCATCTTCCGTATGCCAAAATGGCGTGCGCATAACGCCGGCATTTGCGATCACGACGTCGAACCGGCGTCCCTGAGCGATCAGAGCATCGGCGCAGGCGCGTACGCTTTTGAGTGATGCTAAATCGAGTTCGACAAATGTAATGCTGCCGCCGTCCTGAACTTCTGCGCGGGCATTCGCCGTTGCGCGTTCCGCTTTGGCGAGATCGCGCACCGCGCCAACGACTTCAGCGCCGTGAGCCGCAAGTGCGCGTGCCGTCTCGACGCCTAAGCCTGCCGAAACGCCGGTTACAAGTACGCGTTTGCCGTGCAAGTTGATGCCTTGAAGGACATCTTCCGTCGTCGAGGTTGATCCGAAAGCCGAGGCCATGACACTCTCCTTTTAATCAGTAGGCGCACGCCTCCGTTGGCGGCGGAGGGTTGTCTGCCGGCCCAGTTTGGCATAAAAGGAGGGTGCCTCCATTTATATACGGAGGCTTGCTCCGTTTATCAAGAGGCATTTGGTGTTTGAGCGATAAAAGTAAGCCAACTACGGGCCGAAAGGTCCGCGTCGATGCGGAGCGTAATCGGCTTCGGCTGTTGGAAACAGCTAAGGGTGTCTTTGCAGACAAAGGATCAGCCGCGAGTCTTGAAGAGATTGCGCGCGACGCCGGTGTCGGGATTGGGACGCTTTACCGGCATTTTCCGACGCGAGACGCGTTGATCGAAGCGGTCTATCGCAACGAGACTGAGCAATTGATGGCGGCGGCTACGCGGCTCGCGAAAGAACGTCCGCCGGTGGAAGCTTTGCGGGCATGGCTGCTTGTCTTTGTCGACTACATGGCGATTAAGCACGGGATGTCGGAAGCTTTGAGTTCGTTGGTTTGCGGACCCTCGGACCTTTATGCCTCATCGGGCGCCAAGATTACCGAGGCGGTCTCTATGTTGGTCAAGAACGCGACGGCGAATAGCGATATTCGGCTGTCGATCGAGCCTCTGGATCTTTTGCGCGCATTGGCTGGCGTCGCGACCATCGCTGCAGGGCCCTCGGGCTCTGACGCGGCCAAACGTTTGGTTGATATTCTTCTGGCAGGAATTTCGACGCGCACATAGTCCGGCTTACAGGTACTGTCCCGACGAGCGACCGAGGCGAATGCGGGAGGCATTGTGCCGAACTACAAGATTTATCTGGCGGGGCCCGAAGTGTTTCTGCCCGAATTCGGAAAGCCGGTCTTCGATGCAAAAAAATCGATGTGTGCTGAATTTGATTTCGAGGGCGTATCGCCGATGGATGGCGAATTGGATCTGGGAGTGCTTTCAGCATTTCAACAGGGAGTCGCCATTTATCGCGGCAACCTTGATCACATGAAAAGATGCGATGCCGTGATTGCGAATATGACGCCTTTTCGCGGCGTAAGCATGGATGCGGGCACCGCATTCGAAATGGGATACATGGCGGCGATGGGCAAGCCGGTGCTTGGCTACACCCATGTTACGTCGCCGTTTCATCATCGATCGATTGGATATTACGAGCACGGTCGTGAAGATTTGCTGGAGATGTACAGCGCGGGGACATCGGTTGAGCGCTTCGACATGCCCGACAACCTCATGATGGTTAGTGCCGTACACGAGGGTGGTTTTCGCGTTCATCAAATGGACGTTCCAGCGGGATGTGAGTTGACGTCCTTGGATGCTTTTCGCGCTTGTCTGATTGAATTGTCGGCGGTTTGCACGAGACGTTCAGCGTAGAGACGGCGTTTGGCGTCACCTCCGGCGGGAAAACCGTCTCCAAGCCGAGAGCAGCATTCCGTGTGCTTCGCCTATTTCTCGGGGGGCAACCGCAGATCATCGAGCTGCGTGGACAGCGAACCTGCGGGATAACTGGTGGGAAGTTCCGCAAGCAGAAGTGCTTCGCCGCGGATACCTGCTCTTGCGATATCCAGACCATCGGGACCACAGATGCCGCTCATGCCGGTATACTCAAGCTCCGCCTCCGCGCCGCAGTGATTTGCATAGGCGAGGAACAGCCCGTTCTCAAGTGCACGAGCGCGGACGAATGTTGTTGGGACCTCGACAAAGGGAAGCATATTGGCGGTTGGCGCGACGATGAGATCCGCGCCGCGTCGCTTCAAGCCGCGGGCAAATTCTGGAAATTCGATATCGTAGCAGATCGCCATGCCTATCGTGTGATCGCCAAGGCGGGCAACGACGAGTTCGTCGCCGGCGGTGAACAATTCTTGTTCCTTCGGGCCGAACAAGTGAATCTTGCGATAGAGTGCTACGAGATTGCCCTCTGCGTCGAACAGGACCGAACTATTGAAAACGCTTTTCCCGTCGCGCTCGGCAAACCCGATGCATATCGAGCAGCTTTCGCGCGCTGCGATCTCTGAGATGGCGGCGAGGGACGGGCCGTTTGCTGCTTCTGCCAGTTCGGTCGCACGAGAGCCGATATTGTATCCAGTCAGGAATAGTTCAGGGAGGACGAGGAGATCAGCTTCCCAGCAGGCGGCGGCGCGGGCCGCCTTATGAACCGTGGCGATGTTCTTCGCCTTATCTGCAAGCGTCGCGCTTGCCTGACAGATAGCCAGTCGCATTTCACCTCGGTCCCGTAATCTCGGATCGCATTTGGGTTGGTTCGTGCCTTGCGGGTGCGATCTCAAGTCTCATTGGAGGCGCGTTGGGTTTCAAGTCTGAAGTTTATCTCATGCGCGGAACTGCAAAGGCTTATGCATCAAAGCGCAAGACCTCGACGGCATAAAAGCTATCGTGCTCTTTATGCATGTTGATGCACGTAGGAGCTAAGTGACCTTGATGCCGTCTATCCTTGTCGTATCGGCCAGCCCGTCCGAGAAATCGAAGACGGCGATATTGGCACAATTTGTCGCCGATCGTCTGACTTCGATGGAGATGGAAGCACGGCATCTTAGGCTGAGAGATTTGCCGCCCGAGGCGTTGGTGCGGGCGGATATCAAAGATGCTGAGGTTGCCGAGGCGGTGGCTCTTCTTAAGGATGCCGATGGCGTGGTCTTGGTCACGCCTACATACAAAGCGTCCTATTCGGGTCTGCTGAAGGTCTTTCTCGATCTTTTGCCTCAATATGCACTCGCCGGTAAAGCTACGCTTCCTCTGGCGACGGGCGGCACCTTGGCTCATGCGCTGATGCTTGATTATGCCCTGCGGCCGGTACTCCACGCGCTTGGCGCACGGCATTCCGTTCAGGGGCACTTTGTTATCGAGAGCGTACTCGATCCGGCGTCGCCCGATCTGATCACTGATCCACGTTATAGCGAAATGCTCACGCAGGTGATCGGTCAATTCGACGAGGCCGTAAAGTTTGCGGTTAAGAGTGCTGCGTAAAAAAAGGCGTCGCGCGTCTCAAGATGGCAGCTTTTTGATAGGCAGCGGAGGATGCATTCGTATCCTCCGCTGCGCATCGCTTCAGAATGCGATGAGATTTTCCTTTAGCGTCTTGCCCGTATATTCGGTGCGAACCAGGCCCTTTCTTTGAAGAATAGGTACGAGGCCGTCGCACACTTCGATGACTGTTCGGCGGTTCGTCGACTGGACCGGTGTTGTGATCAGGAAGCCGTCACCTCCGACTTCAGCCATCGCGTCAGCCATTTTATCCGCAACTTGCTCCGGTGTCCCGACGAGTTCTACCGAGCCGACGATGCCGCCGGATGCTTCGACGACGAGCTGACGTAGCGTCTTGTTAGAACCCCACTGTTGGAACATGTCGAGGGACCCCTGCTCGCCGTTCGTCGTGAGCTTCTCGGGGAGCGGCTTGCTGATGTCGTACTTTTTGAAGTCGATATCTGTGATGGCCGAGATAAGCGCGAGGCACTGTTCCAAAAACATTGGGTCGGACGTCTTGCGCGCGTTCTTTGCCTTAGCCTCTTCTTCCGTTTCCGCGAGAACGGGCGCGACGAGGAATAGTATTTTGATGTCGTCGGGATTGCGGCCGTGGGCCTTGGCGCGTTCGCGAACGTCGTCGCGAAATGCCTTCATCTTTTCGGTGCCGGCGGCGACCGCTACAATCGAATTGGCGTGTTTGGCTGCGAAGTCGCGACCCTTGGGAGAGCCGCCGGCTTGAACCAGAGCAGGCACACCTTGCGGAGAACGGACAGTATTTAGCGGTCCGCGGCACTTGAAGAACTTTCCCTCAAAGTTG
>JAFECH010000130.1 GCA_018242255.1 Pseudomonadota bacterium
CTATGACCTCGCGAAAGCGGGCGGCGCCGAGATCGTCGAGGAAGGCGATCTTCCTCGCGACGGAACCTCCGGGCTCGATGGCATCCAACCACCAGGCCTTGATGCTGGCTTCAAGCAAAAAACGCATCTCACGCCGCGCTGGATTGAGCGATCCATTGTGGATCAGGCCCAGAGTCGCGATGGCAGACTCGAGCAGCAGATCGAGGATGCGAAGGCTGAGACGCGTTTCGGTAAACACGGCAGCCCGTGTCGACATGAGGGAAACGGCGTGCAGACCCCGCGCATAATCTGAGACGAGCTTTTCCGTTCGCTGTGTCGCATCGGCGAACGGCTGTGAGGAGCGCAAGGAAGAGTGTGCCTCGATCGCGGCGTCGCGCCCGCGCTCGATCTCGAGTAGTTTTGCGCGCAACGGATATTCAGATTCGTCAGCCACTTTGGCCTCCTAGAGTGGGCGCACGAACCGCGGCAGCGAATGACACTGTGCCGTCCGCCGTGGGCCGAGCAATTGAACGACCATTGAGATATTTCGCGGTAAGACCCGCATCCGGGCGCCGACGAGTGCACCGAAGAGGGCATCGGCAATCGCATCCTGTCCAAGATCGGCTATAGCTCGTTCATTCGAGATGAGATCCACGGTCGAGGCCAGCGGTAACTCCGGAAATCTTTGCGCCGCAATCCGGTTGGCCTTGCCGTCATCAATAACCGCGACTCCAGAGACCTGACGCGCGTGTGCAATCGTCGCTGCCTCTCCGTCGTCGAGGGTGTCGATGGTACCTCCGGATATCAGATCCTCGAAGAGGTCACAGCCCTCGCCTTGCAAATCGACGATATCGATCAGCCTGTCGCGTCGCCATTGATCGAGCGCCGTGAGCACGATCTGGCCGCGCTCGCCCCCGTCTTCGAGTTCACCAATAACGGTCCGAACCACAAGAATGGGCCGATCAAGGGAGAGTAAAAGGCGCGAGCCTAGTCCGCAGGCCGTAAGGTTGATCGTAACGCTGGTGTCGATGACGAGAGGACGTGCCGAATTACTTAAGCTGCAGTTGGCCATCGGGCTCGCCCCTTTCGATGCCAAGCCCATCGACAAGTTCGCGCAGCTCAACCCGATTCATCCTTAGGAGCCGTGCGAGCTGCCCCTCACTCAGAAGTTCACGCTGCAGCGCCTCTGCCGCTAAGAGGGCCAAACGCAGCGTCGTCGGCCGATCGGCCTCTGCCTTTAACGGATCTGGCTGCCGCAGATCACCGAGCACCTGGCGTGCATGCGCATCGGTGATGTCACCATTCTTCTGAAACCACTCCCAAGTGCCGGCCTTCGTGAGACCAAGCTCTTCCAGCCGCAGCACCATCGCTTCGCGCGACACTTGAAAGAAATGCGCCAGAACGATCACATGGCGACGCGTGAGCTGGGTCGCGCCGGCGGTGACCTCGTGAAACTTCTGCATGACGGCGCGCGCGGGCGTCAAAAAGGAGCGCGCAAACGCATTGGCATAGCGCTCCTCGCGGGAATTGTCGGTGTCATTGAGATGCAGGACCTCGGGAACGCGGCGCGTCGATACCAGATGTCCGACCTCATGGATGCCGGTCTGATTACGTCGTTCGCGCGGGTGGTTGGCGTTGAGCAGAATGCAGGCGCCAATCGCATCGTCGAATGCGAAGAGGCCAGAAATCTTGCCATCGAAACGACGCACGAAGACTCGAACACCGAGCTCCATTTCAAGGAGCGTCACGACATTGGTTACGGGCGCCAAGCCGAGCCCCAGGCGCTGCCGTAGTTCATTGGCATCTTGCTCGGCCTGAAGTCGCACATCTCCGGCAAGAATGGGGCGTTCGGGCGGATAGTTGGTCACCCGGGTGACTCCGAGAATGTTCTCGAGCTCTACTTCGGCACGGGCGAGATCGGCGAGCAGGCCCACCGCTTCATCAAGGCTGTCTGACTGGGCGCCCGCCAGTTTGCGGAACCGCGGCGCCAGATCTACGTGAACCGCTTCCTTGCGCAGGATGGCGTTGGCGGAGACGCGATAGAGACGGGAAAGCGCCTGCAACTCTTCCGTCCTGATGCGGCGCTGACCCTGCTCGATGGCGATCAGCGTCGTGCGCGCGATGCCGGCCGCCTCGGCAGCATCGGCCTGCGTGATCTTGGCGTTATCGCGCGCCTTGCGCAGGCGCTCGCCGATTTCCTTTGCATCGGGCCGGTCGGTGCTCACCTTTGGCCTCCGCCAAGCCAGTCGGCGAGAAACGAGTTCGAACCCAACGATGCCATAAACGCCTTCCATTCGCTTCTATGTTGATCGAGCACACGGTCGAGGCGGCTCGCCGTCTCTGCTTCGCGCAGACCAAGTGAGTTTGAGAGCTGAAACACAGTGTGGCCGAGCGTCTCGGCATGGACCTCCGATTGATTGAGACCGGCGAGGTGATCGAGATGCAGAACGCCGGCGATCGAATACTCGCGTTGAGATCTGGTGATCAGATCGGGATTGAAGGTCGGCGCCGCCCCGAGTTTGAATTCAGACGCCGAGAGATTCTCCCAGACATAGGTTTCCTGTGGCTCGCTGAGGCCGGCTGCGTGAAAGCTCATGCGGCGGAGGAGACAAGCCGCGCAGATGCCGCATTGGCGACGGTGATGATCGACGGACACCTGCTGGCTCCGCTGCCAGCACGTTCTCGTGGCGAGGAGATCAGTGGACTGCTCCGTCTCCAAACTCCTCTTGATCGTTTCGGCTTTGGTTATCCAAAGCTGAGGAAACTCGTAAGTGACCTCGCACCCGAGCAAGGCGCGCAAGAATGCGGTCATGCGATCGGTGAACAAAGGATGATTGCGGTAGTCCTCATAAGCGTAGGCGACCGGAACGAGTGCTGGACCAAGGGCTCCTTGGGCGCTTTCGGGCATGATGATGCGATGGGCCTTCGAGAGGTATGCGGCGACGCCGGCGACGAGTGCGAACTTGAAGCCGCGCGACCGGCCGCTCGCCTCACGGTCATCGACGTCGACGGTCACCGAGTAGGGAATTGCTGCGAATGGCTTTCGTTTGGCTTTTGCCGAAGCGTCGCGTGCGGACCCAAGCCGAACGCGGACAAGATTGCCGTCCAACGCGCGTTCCATAATGCCCACAACAGCTCGGGAGTCGAGGCCGTTGGAGAAGGGAATGACTGCCGCGGTTTGCGGCGGCAGTTGAAGTTCGTTCCGCTGAGGAACCTCCAAGGCTCCGGAGCGCTCTCGAAAGGTGATGAGCCAGCTATCACCGGTGAGGAACTCGAGCGCACTACGAAGTGCGGCAGCGACGGTTGGCGTCCGCCATAACGCCAGATCATGCACCGGCAGATCGATTTCAAACGCACGGCCCCAGCCGTAACCCGGCCGCTTGCAGGACTTATCGGAAAATTCGACGGCGGCAGCAAGCAGCAGCATATCATAGACGACGGGCTGCCAATCGGCGAAGCAGTAGCTTTCAAGGCTATCCGTCGAAAAGCGGATGTTTCTGTCGAGCGCGCAGCCCGTCCAACCCGATTTGGGCGACTGGTTCGCCTCGAGGATTTCGACCCGCAGCACTGGCGTTTGTTGCGGAAGTCGGATGCGTTTGCTCATAGCGGCACCCCGTCGTCAAGACCGTCTTTCTTCTCTGCCCGATGCGGTGACGGCCCGCCGTCGAGGCCGATAAGGCGACGCGCGAGTGCGTCCAGTTGGCATATGCCGGCAGCACTCTCGGCCTTCTGACGGACGCTATTGGCGCGTGGCGCGCTGGCTTCTCTGAGGTAGTGTTCCTCGACCTGCCGAATGCCGCGCGTGACGTGCATCGAAAGGGCGGCGAGCGCCGCGGCCTCGAGCGCCGCCTCACCACTCAATCCTCTCGCGAGGGCCTTTTCCACGCACTCGATCAGGGTCAAACCGAGCGGGCGACCGGCCGCTTCGTGCCGGAGCCGCTCACGCATTTCGGTCCGCTGCTCAGAGAACAGGGGAAGTTGGTCGCTGTCGGCTAGGTAGGTCCTCAGCGCACGGAGCTGATCATCGGAAACTTCTTCGCGCCAGTCGTCCGACAAGGCTTTGACGACCCGCGGAACGATCTCCTCCGGCGAGAACGCTTCCGTATCCGCCTCCTCGGCGACCCTCTTCCATGCCTTACGCATGGGCAGGCTTTTATGGGGTCCGTCGCTCATTGCGAATCTCCAACGTCAGAATAACTATAAAAAATATCCGACAATGTCAAATTCGACCGTGACTGCCCCTATGGATCGAGAGGAGAGGCTGGCGA
>JAFECH010000131.1 GCA_018242255.1 Pseudomonadota bacterium
GCTGGTTTTAGCATGAATGCCTGCCGCAGCATTCGAGCTAAATTCGTATAAAAATTTAACTTAACGATTTTGGCAACTCGGCGAGCAATTTGCGGCATCACACAACCAACGCAAAAAACAGTCAGGGGAACCTGTCGCGCATCGCTTCCGGCGATAGCAGCGACAGAAACTGCAAACCAATTCCATGATCGTGGTGACGCCGGACGATCGCCCGGGTCTTTCCTGCGAGAACGAAGCTTCCGATCGGCGGCCGGGCAGGCGTGCCGAGAGAAGCTCCAGATGCTGAAAGATCGAGCAATTCCACGTCGATAATGACCCCGTCTTCGACCCTCAACGTCGTACGGCGGCCGCGAGTTCCGATGCGCTCATGGACACGACCTGCGGTACCGGGGAAATCATCCTTATTGATGAGCCAGGTAATCTGCGCGGCGAGTTTTTCGCGCTTGTGCTCGGTGACTTTGAAAACGAATGCGAAACCATCTGACGCAATTCTTGCGACGACGCCCTCAAATCGACCAAGATGATCGAAGTAGACGACGACGCGCTCGCCAACCTCGGGCAGATGTGCGGTCGTGACGGCTGCGCCTCCGACCGAGACATTTTTCAATTGGCAGGTGTATTCGCTGCGGTCTGCGCGCATGAAGCGGCCGGCAAGCGAGAGCGGCACGCGGCGATGTTTGCGCATGTCGCCGGCCAATATGGCATCGGTCGGATGCAAAACGTCCCGGATGATGCTCGTGTGCACGGCCATGGCCGACCCTTGAACTGCGGTCAGAAATTGCTGCCGGGCGCGCTTTCGAAGATTTGGAAGTAAGCGAAAACCACCCACATGAACTATGCGGGTGGTGTCCTTAATGAAGTTCTAATCCGCGCACCAATTTCGACACGCGCAGCGAGCGAAGATTATGTATTGAAAGAATATTACCGTTCGTCGCCGGAGATGCTGAGGCCACCGTCGAAGACGCGGAACTGGCGCCGTGCGGATCGTACGATGCGTGCTTCCCGCCGGGCGTGAAGAATTGGGGCTTGATATTCAAAGTCGCCCTCGCGCCCAGAGTGGGTGAAGCCCGGCCAGATGATCTCATGATGAATGAGTTTGTACCTGGTGAGCACCACGGAGCCGAGCCACTCCGGCTTCTCGCGCGAGCTGACGGATCCGAGGAAGCGTTCGATGGTTTCGCTTGTGTGCGTCAGCGGCAGTATGAGGACTTCGAAGGTCGTCGACTTCCCGTCGGCGCCTTCAGCCGACATATGGAAAAGTCCTACCGCGCACCGCGACGCGACGAGCTCGATCTGGTTCTGCAACGTCCGCCGGTCGTGGATATCAAAAAGTTCAAACAGGTTCTTGCCGCGAAGCTCCAGTCCGAGCGCGTCGGTGATGCGCGTACCCGCGAGCCGGAAACGTGCATTGGTGTAGTTGACACGTTCCAGAATGAACGTGTCGGGAAGGTTATTCGCAATGCGCGACGGCTCGATCTCAAAACGCTTCGGCGCCGGACGGTTGCCCCGCAGAGCGTCCCAATAGGAATAGAGCGACTGACTGACGGCTTCTTGCATACTCACGCGTTACAACCCTGAATTTCTGTCGGTTGCGGCCATCGGCCGATGCCTGCTGTTCCATTTCGGAGCGCGCCGGCTCCCCTACAGTCGAATGAGCACTGTTCATGCCAGCGCACGCCGAAGAGGGGCCAGAACGCGTTTCGCCTGCGCAGTTGCCCGCCTTTGTACGAACCGTTAACAACGGCCGTTCAGTCTCTCAGGACTGCACCGCATCAAAGTGGGACGAATTCGTGAGCCGAGAACCAATGTTTAATGTGCCGGGCGCCGTGCTTGGCATCCTCGCCGTCTTGATTGCGGTGCACGTCGCGCTGTCCATGCTGCCGCCTGAGCAATATTCGTGGTGGGTACTGGCCCTCGCATTCATTCCGGCGCGGTATTCGGGGTTCGCCGATCAGATCCCGGGCGGCAGCGTCGCCGAGGTGACGTCATTCGTGACGCACATGCTCGTCCATGCCGACATCACCCACATCGCGTTCAACGCACTCTGGCTCTTGGCCTTCGGCTCGGTGCTGTGCGCGCGTCTGGGCGGTTTGCGGTTCATTCTGTTTTCGATCTGCGGCGGCATCAGCGGCGCGTTGTTGTTCCTGCTGTTCAATCCGGGATTGGCAGCGCCGGTCATCGGCGCGTCGGGTGCCGTATCGGCAATGATGGGCGGCGTGATGAGGTTTCTCTTTAACGCTCTAGACCGCGGCGAAGGTTATCTGCTGCGCCATAACCCATCGGCCATACCGGCCGTTAGCGTTATGGGTGCGCTGCGAGATACCCGCATCGTGTTGGCGTCTATCGTGTTCGTCGTCATCAATCTGCTGGCAATCATAGGGTTCGGAAAAATGGGTGAGGCAGGTGCGATCGCGTGGGAGGCGCACATCGGCGGCTACCTGTTCGGACTTTTTGCTTTTGGCTTATTTGATCGCTCCGATAATCCCGCGATGCAAAATGATTTACCGCCTGCTGCAGATCTTTAATGAAAGCTTGCAATCCTGTAAGAATTGCCTCAGCCTTCCTGCATCAATCCGCCGTCAGAGTGGATGTTATCGGGTGTGAAACGCAGCGGAATGCCGGCGGGAGATTCGCGCTAGCTTGCGGGCCTCACGGCGGCGCGCAAGCGCGCGACAACGTTTCCAGCTCGGAACAGCGTTCCGCAAACGGAGGCTGACTTTATGATTATCGGACAGATTCTGAAGTCTAAGGGGCGAAGCGTAATGACCGCTGCGCCAACGGATACGCTTCAGGAAATCGCGCTACGTCTCGCGAGCCGCAAGATCGGCGCGATCGTCATTCTCGAAAACAGCAAAGTCGTTGGCATCATTTCCGAACGTGACCTCATTCGCCTCATCGCTGAACACGGCGCCAAGGCGCTGGCCATGACCGCTAAAGACGGCATGACGCACGATGTCATCTCATGTACTGGTGACTGCACGATCGACGGCGTTATGGAGACGATGACCAAGGGCCGTTTCCGCCATCTACCCGTCCTCGAACACGGCGAGCTCGTCGGCATTATCTCGATCGGTGACGTCGTCAAGCATCACATCGCTGAGGTCCAGCTCGAAGTCACCGCCATGCGTGACTACTTGGCGACGGGCTGAAGATCCTGCTGCAAGGCGACGCGCTTGTCGTCCGTACGCGGCCTCTTTGGCTCGCAGACCTCGATGTCGCGCATCAACTCGTCGAGTTGGCGTTCGACTGCCTGCATGCCCCGCTCGATTGCTTCCTCGGCGCGATGAAAATCAAAGAGCCCGACCTCTTGCAGTCGCGGCGATAGCATCGCGTCGGGAGGATCGCCTGCAAGCCGGGAGCGGGCGATCCGGTCCTGCACGATATTGAGCGCGTCGACCATGACGGTTGAGATTCCTGGCGCTCCGTCGCCTTTGCCCAGGATCTGCCGCTGCAAAAGTCCGCGAACGCCTTTCTTGCCGACCGTTTCGGCGGCTGCTGCGCTTCGCAGTTCTTCGTCAGCTTCCGAGAACATCGCTTCAGGTGAGGAGATGACACTGCCGCGACCCAGGATGTCGAAATTCAAATTGACGGCGATGACGTAGCGAGCCCCCAGCGCTCGGCAGACGGAGACGGGGATCGGGTTGACCAGCGCGCCGTCGAAAAGCCAACGCCCATTGACCTTCACGGGTTTGAAAACGCCCGGCAGAGCGTACGATGCCCGAACAGCGTCGACGAGCCGACCGCGGGACAGCCAATGCTCATGCCCGGTGCCGATCTCGGTCGCGACGGCGGTAAACCGCGTCTGAAGATCTTCGATGTTGCGGTCGCCGAGATGCTGTTCGAGCCGGTCGCACAGCTTTTGCCCACTGATCAGGCCAGTGCCGGCGAAATTGAAATCCAGATAACCAAAGATGCGCTTTGGTGTCAGCTCGCGCGCCCAGCGCTCCAGATGGTCGAGATGGCCCGCCGCATAACAGCCGCCAACAACGGCACCGATCGAGGTGCCCGCGATGACGTCAGGCTGAATGCCATGGCGTTGGAGAGCTTTCAAAACGCCGATATGCGCCCATCCGCGCGCGGCGCCCCCACCAAGTGCTAGTCCGATCCTGACGTTCGTCCTGCCAAGCACGTTTGGCACTCCCGATACGCACCCTCTGCCCGCTATGCGTCAGCCGGCACATCCGCTTTGACGTTAGCGCCAGCCGATTAAGGTCCCGCTACCAAGAGGTAAGCAAGTTATGAACGC
>JAFECH010000132.1 GCA_018242255.1 Pseudomonadota bacterium
AGACCGGCAAGGAACTGTTCAAGTTCAAGACCCCGTCGGGCATCATCGGCAACGCGATGACCTACATGCACGATGGCAAGCAGTACGTCGCGGTGCTCTCCGGCGTCGGTGGCTGGGCCGGTATCGGTCTCGCCGCTGGTCTGACGAACCCGACTGACGGCCTTGGCGCCGTGGGCGGTTACTCGGGCCTGTCCGAATACACCAACCTCGGCGGTTCGCTGACCGTCTTCTCGCTGCCGTAGCGCTTCCTCCGTAAAGAAAGAAGCTAGGCTGCGAGCAACTTGGCCGGCGCGTTTTCGGACGTGCCGGTCCTTTGGGCGATGTGGCTCCGTGCAAACATGGACTTGCGGAGCCACTTCAGCCATCCAAGTCTTCCGAATTGCCGAGCCGATTTGTTCATCCTGTTGGTGAAACGATGGGGTCTCCCTCTGGGCAAGGGGAGGGGCAGAGGCTATTCAGGACATTCCTGAATGGTGAAGGCGCACATGGCTCGCATCGGTTTTTATTCCGGCTCTTTCGATCCCGTGACGCTCGGTCATACCGACGTGATCCGGCGTGCGGCGGGGCTTCTCGACAGGCTTGTCATCGGGATCGGCGTCAATCCGGGTAAAGCGCCGATGTTCGACGACGACGAGCGCGTCGCGATGCTGGAAGATGAAGTGCGGCCCATCGCGGAGGCCACGAAGACCGAAATCGCCGTCGTGACGTTTTCAGGGCTCGCCGTCGACGCAGCACGGATGCACAAGGCGTCCATCATCGTTCGCGGCCTGCGCGACGGCACCGACTTCGATTACGAAATGCAGATGGCAGGGATGAACGGCGAAATGGCGCCGGAAATCCAGACGGTCTATGTTGCGGCGTCTCCGGCTGTGCGGCACATCGCAGCGAACCTTGTGCGCGCGGTGGCGACGATGGGGGGCGATCCGTCGCCATTCGTTTCGAAGGGCGTGCTGAAGCGCCTCAAGGCAAAGGCCGCCAAACCCCGCTAGGGCACGCGCATGGTGCTGCCGGTCAAAGTCGAACTTTTGAAATTATTGCGAAAAATTCCGCTCGGGCGCGTTGCTTCGTCCGATGGGCTTGCAAGCGAACTCGGAGTTTCCGCTCCGCTCGTGGTCACCCTCATGGGACAGCTTTCCGAAGACGAACGCGATATCGTGCCTTGGCATCGCGTGGTCGCAAAAGGCGGCGCCATCGGCAGGGGGCCGCATCGCGATCAGCAATTCGCGCGGCTGGTTCGAGAGGGCGTGGTGGTCTCGCCCGCCGGGATCGTCCAGGACCTCGAACGGCACATGATCTCGAGCTTCGATGACAGGCCTTTGCCTCCAAAAGTGACTGAAGAGCCGCCGAAGACAGGCGGGCGTTCGCGCGGCATGAAAGATCGGCCTTAAGGCTCGGCACCGGCGCCGGCAGACAGGCAACTTACATTGGGTCTGCTGAAGCTTGTCTGGATCCAGGCCTGCGCCGGGATGACGTTTGTTTGATGGGATCGTACAAAAAATGTCATCCTCGGGCTCGTCCCGAGGATCCATAGGCAACGGTACCGGCGGCAGAATGGGCTCAGCATAAAGCCGATGATGACACCTTTGTTTTCGTGGTTCCGGGTCAAGCCGAGCTGCTGCCGCGTCTCCAGGGTTGCGACTTAGCCGTCAAATCGCCATAAGGGCGGCAACACTGCCCGCCGCGGCGCTAGGCGGCCGGGATAGGCCCGGAAAACAGCCTGGCGAAATCAATCATCCACGAGGAACGCCATGGTCCGGTTTTTATCGTTCGTTTTCGCTTCGCTGTTGATGGCGAGCGTGTTCACAGGCTCGACGGCACGCGCCGACGGCGACAAGCTCGTCATCGAGCTCAAGAACGGCAAGGTCGTCATTCAGCTTCGTCCGGATCTCGCGCCGAAGACGGTGGAGCAGATCAAGACGCTCGCCAACCAAGGCTTCTATAACGGCATCAAGTGGCATCGCGTCATCGACGACTTCATGGCGCAGACCGGCGATCCGACCGGCACGGGCATGGGTGGCTCGAAGCTTCCCGATCTTCCGGCAGAATTTTCCGATGAGGAATTCAAGCGCGGCACGGTCGCGATGGCGCGCGCATCCGATCCGAATTCCGCGAACAGTCAGTTTTTCATCTGCTTCAACAGCATCGGCTGCGCGGGCCTGAAGGGTCAGTATACGATCTTCGGCCAGGTCATCGAGGGCATGCAGTATGTCGACATGATCAAGCGCGGTGAGCCGGGCTCCGGCACGGTGACCAACCCCGATGTGATGCAGAAGGTCTATATTCAGTAATTGAACCTTCTTCTCGCTATTGCCACTTGGCAGATTGACGAGGGGCGGCTCGCTATCTGGTGTCGCTGCCACCCCTCAGCTTAGCCCTCTCGTCGCGCAGGTGAGAGGGGAAGAAAAGAAAGGAACCTTCCGAAATGGCCGAATACAAAGATCCCGAAAACACCCTGTTGATCGAGACGAGCAAGGGGCCCGTCGTCATCGAGCTTCGCCCGGACCTCGCGCCGAAGCATGTCGAGCGCATCAAAAAGCTGGCGCGCGAAGGGTTCTATGATGGGATCGTGTTTCATCGCGTGATCGACGGCTTCATGGCGCAGACGGGCTGCCCGCAGGGTCGCGGCACCGGAGGATCGTCGTATGAAAACCTGCCTGCAGAATTCAACGCCGAGTCGCATGTGCGCGGCGTGTGCTCGATGGCGCGGGCGTCGAATCCGAATTCGGCCAACAGCCAGTTCTTCATCTGCTTTGACGACGCAAGCTTCCTCGACAAGCAATACACCGTCTGGGGCAAGGTCATCGAAGGCATGGACAACGTCGATAAAATCAACAAGGGCGAACCGCCCAAGAGCCCGGACAAGATGATCACGGTCCGCGTCGCGGCGGACGCCGCCTGATGGTGCCGCCCGGCGATAACGGCAAAGGCGCGTCAGCTGGCGCGCCTTTTCTTATTCCGGTATGGGCCGGGCTGGCAGGCGCTGCCGGCGTCGCGCTCTCTGCGGCGGCGGCACACAAGGTCGATAGCCCCGCTCTTTCGACGGCGGCAACGATCTTGACGCTGCACGCGGCGGCGGCGATCGGAATTTATGCTGTCGCGGTTCGTAGCGTATGTCCGAAGCTGTGGTCGGCTGCGGCGGTGCTGATGCTGCTCGCCGCCTCGTTATTTGCTGGCGAAATCGCGTTTCACACGTTCATGGGCAACGCGTCGTTTCAGTTCCTGGCGCCCATCGGCGGATCGGGCATGATCTTGAGCTGGGTGCTCGTCGCCGTCGCGGGCTTCTGCAGCCGCGGACGGAATTGATGCGCGCGTGCTCTCCCCCCAAGAGGCGAGTGGACCAAGAGACGAAATAGCCTTGCTTCAGAAATGTCATTCTCGGCTTTAGGCCGAGGATCCATTTCGCCTCAAGTGGCGCTGCCCGATGGATCCTCGGGACAAGCCCGAGGATGACACGCAAGGATAGGCTGTCGCCTTCAACACTGTCATGCCGACGAAGGTCGGCACCCAGACAATCGTCAGCCAATGACCTGTTTCTGTTTGGCTGGATCCCGGCCTGCGCCGGGATGACGTTGCTGGAACAATGGTCTCCCGCGACCTTCGTGGTCCCGATATTAATAGTGGGATGTTTCGCGCCTTCCGCTGGGGCCGATCATCGGGTAAGTCGCGCGCATGCGTACCGATCTTTTCGATTTCGTCTTACCAGACAGCTCAATCGCGCTTTATCCGGCTGAGCCGCGGGATAGCGCGCGGCTGCTCGTCGTGCATCCCGTTAAAGGCGGTTGCGCGCGGGAGGATGCCGACCTCGCAGACAAAACCGTTCGCGATCTGCCGAGCCTGCTGCGGCCCGGTGATGCGCTCGTCTTTAACGATACGAAAGTGATCCCAGCGGCACTTTCGGGTGTGCGGGTGCGCGGGGATGTTCGCGCAAACGTCGACTTCAATCTGACGAAGCGGGTGAGCGACAACACGTGGCGCGCGTTTGCGCGGCCGGCGAAACGACTTGAGGCCGGCGACCGTGTGCATTTCGGGCATGGCGAAGATACGTGCATGCTTGGTGCGCTGGATGCCACTGTCGCAGCCAAGGGGGAAGCAGGTGAGGTCGAGCTGGCGTTCGATCTGTCGGGGGCGGCGCTCGATGAAGCTATTGCGGCGATCGGCGCGATGCCTTTGCCGCCTTACATCGCATTGAAGCGTGAACCCGATGCGCGCGATCGCGACACCTATCAAA
>JAFECH010000133.1 GCA_018242255.1 Pseudomonadota bacterium
TATCGAGTACAGCATCATCGGCAAGCCGTCGACGATATCGGAGACCGTGTTCACAGAGCTTTGGGATTGCCTGCTTGAGAGCAAGGTCGCTCTTGGACAGGATGGCCTTGGCGAAGACAAAGGCCGACAGGCCTTCTGCCTTCACTGAGAAGGAGGGGAAAACTATGCGCACGAGAGGGCATTCTGGGTCATGGGTATCTCACCTCATCGGCAAAGTTGGTCGGCAGCGGGATGAGTCTGCCTCCCAGGAGTTCGTCGCGACGCCCCGCGCGCGGCTTGGTACTGACGACGGGTTCTATTGATTTTGCTTTTGAGCGGCGATGCCATGCCATTTGTCGCCTAGCTTTTTGGTCATGTTATCGATCACTTTGCTGGCATCCTCCGCTTTGGCGGTAAATGCCGCGCGTCCTGAATTATAGTCGGCCTCCGACAATTCAAACTCTGTCATAAACGGGCAACCCCCGTGATTGAATTGTGGCGCCGCATAACGGACGCGGACAGTGCCTGGTATGGCGCCCGCCCCAACCTTCATCACGACAGCATCTTTTTCCAAGCGGCATTTCTCACCTTTCGCGATCGTCTTCAAATCGACCGTAACGAACTTGCCGCCATCATTCAGCAAAGTGACATCCATCGTGGTCGGCATGAACGCGAGTTCCACGCCCTTGTTCGTCTCTTCGGCGTGGGCGACGCAAGACAGCGATAGCGGTAGGACGGCGAGCAACAGGGATGTGCTGGTCCTCATGGAGAATCCTTTGCTGGGATCAGTATGAGATTGGATGGAGAATGACACATGGAGCGGACGGGGGCTTGGATAAGCCCAAGCCCGCCTCCCTTTCCTTCGCATAGCTTAGGCTTTTGAGGTCAAGTCACCCGCGGGCACAGCCGCCACACGATGCCAAGAGCATCCGTCTTAGTCGCAATTCATGGGATGGCTTCGAAGATGGCATGCACAAGCCGGCCGCGATGACTATTTTACTGGGATCATCAGATGTTCGTACGGCGTCCCCGGCCACATCACGTAAGGTTGACTCGAATCCGCTTTGGCGTCCTTCGGATAGCTTTCAATCATGCCCTTCGCGTCGGTGCCGACGATCATGACGTGCGGACCGGTTTGTACCCAGTTGTTCGTCGGGGTCGGGGCGGGACTGGTATCATAGGGATCAGTGTTGCTGACGCCGCTATCACCGTTGAGCATATACATAAAGCCGATCGCGGCAGTCGGTGGTTTTTTATTTTGCCAGCTGTCCGCCCAAGCCATTGCTGCTTTGTCGGCGCACATGGTCTCGCCATTGCCATGACTTCCGGGGTCCATGCAGGTCCAGCCATTGGTACCTTGCTGGATGACCTTCATCTTGCCGTCGTCTCCCATATTCATGATCGTGGCATGGTCGACGATGACGGCCGGCGCTGCAGTGTGCAGAACCTTTATGAGTTCGGCGTCGCTTCGCATTACACCATGCGCAAAACTGGCTGGCATTGCCGCCATGACCGAGCTGGCGGCAGCAGCGAAAATTAGGATTTTTTTCATTGATGTTGCACTCCTTTTGGCCTTCCTCGTTTCCTCATTCAGCAAGGATTGATTGAGAGATAGCCAATTGCGGTGACCTCACGCCGTCATCCAACCCTTGCATTCGCGCCGGCCAAGCGATCATAAAGAAGGATCCAAACGACGCTCAGTTGGTACGAATACCTGTTCGACATCGTGAAACTACGGGAGCATGAGCCCCAGCGGCGAAGCTTTTGGCGCGCTCACTCGACTCTCTCGGGAAAGAGCCGCCCTTATTCCGATTGGTGGCTTGTCGATGCGATGACGATCTAGGGTCGATCGAGAGCGACGCGGCGACGAAAAGATCGGCCGGCATCGCGTGTATCAGTGTCGCTTTAGCGCGCTTATCAAATTGTCAGGAGAGTCGGGAGAGATGAGCTCGAGGACTGAGCTGAAGTGTTGTGCTCACAAGGTGCACGCATCGTGATGACAGAGCGGACCCTGCTTCATCCAGATTCGGGCCCCCTCTGGACCAGCCTCGGCTATAAAGGGAAAACGCTGGGGGAGGCGCCCCCACGCGTGTCGGTTAAATGTCACTCCATCAATGGTGAGACTGCCCGAGAACAGAAAAAACTCGAGGCCTAGCAAATTTGCGACCGTCACCGTAGCGGCCGGCAGATACTCCTCCATTCGCACCTGCTCATGCCCATCGTCGAAAAGGATGAGCGCGCTTCTTGCACCGGATGGCGGCGAAACCAGGAGCCCTTCACCCGGATGGCGTACAATGTGCGCACTATCATCTCGGCGGAATTGCCAGAGTCTGACGAAGATTGTGCAGCCGTGCTCCGAAGCGGGCGCATGCGCTGTGCCGGGCGGATTGCGGATGTAAGCGCCTTCGCCGTAATCACCTCGCTCATCCTTAAAGACACCGGCGAGAACGAGAAACTCTTCCCCGCCTCGATGTGTATGGCGAGGAAATGCACTTTGCGGCGCATAGCGCACAATCGACGTTGCTTGCGCCACCTCGTCGCCGATCCGGAACAGCATGCGCCGCTCGACCCCGGAAGCAGGGCTCGACTTCCAATCTAGGTGCCAACTATCGACGAAGAGCGGCCGGGAAAAATCATCGTTGATGCGCATCGCTGCAGGATCCGACGTTCGAGGTTCGCTATTTATTTGTTCAGGCGAGATGCTGTGACACTGCGATAGGGCGCGGCGGAGTCCGTGCAACTACCTGAAAGTGCGTAGTCAAACGGATAGTCCTCGCGTTGCGCCCGATATATCGAGCGTTCTGACCTTAGCAAAAGCGGGGTCTTTCTTCCCTTGCGCACGATCGGCGGTGCGTCGCGGGAAAGCTGATCAGATCAACTAATTTAGATCAACGAATGGGAGCTAAGTGAACGAATGGCGATCATGCTGGGACAAACCGCACCAGATTTCACCCAGGAGAGCAGCCGGGGCCCGATTGAGTTCCACAAATGGCTTGGAAATTCTTGGGGAATTCTTTTCAGTCATCCAAAGGACTACACGCCGGTATGCACGACCGAACTGGCTCAGGCCGCACGCTTAATGCCGGAATGGGAGAAAAGGAACGTCAAGGTCATCGGTTTGTCAGTCGACAGCGGCGCAAATCACGCCGGCTGGGAGAAGGATATTGAGGAAACACAGGGCCAGGCGCTGAATTTTCCGGTGGTCGCCGACGAGGACCGAACGGTGAGTAAGCTTTACGACATGGTCCACCCGGATTGCGATCCAACCATCACCGTGCGTACGGTTTTCATCATCGATCCGCACAAAAAAGTGCGGTTGACGATGACCTATCCGCCAAGTGCTGGTCGGAATTTCCACGAAATTCTCCGGGCTGTCGACAGTCTTCAAACCTCCGACAAGTTCAAGGTGGCAACCCCTGTCGACTGGGAGAAGGGCGATCCGGCGATCATCCCGCCAAGCATCTCGAATGAGAGCGCAAAGTCGCTTTTTCCGCAGGGCTGGAAGGAACTTAAGCCCTATCTCCGCATCGTCGAGTTGCCCGCGGAGTGAGGACGATCAGCGACTGATTACGTGACCGTGGTGCGCTTCTGAGATCTAGCGCGCACCACGTAATCAAACTACCTCTTGGCGCGTAGTCTCACGGATAGATTCCCCAACTCTCAAAGATAAACTCGATAAATCAGACTCTGCACGGAGTGAACCCGGATTCTCAATGAGAATCCGGGATTGGAAGATTTACCAAAAGACGACCCGGATATCGCAATACCATAAAGGAGAAACGCAATGAGGAAATTAATACTCGGGCATCTTGTCTATCTATATACGCCTCTAGGCGTTTTAGCTTGCACTATGGGAATATTGAAGGGCGGAAACTGGGCTTGGCTCGGCGTCGCGATTTTCGCCATGAATATCTTACTGGACACCATTTCATCGGGTCTCCATCTGCGCGGCGCGGCTTCTCAGCGGGATGGCTCACCGACCGGCGTACCGGCGGTGCTCAACGTGATGATGTACCTCCAGCTTATCAACTTTATTGGCCTTCAGCTGGCGCTCGCATGGCGGGTCTACCAGTATGTGAAGGGCGTGCCGATCGAGCCCATGGCTTGGAACGGTTATGAATACACCAATGGCATTGACACCTTGACCTTGGTGGGCGCCACCATCGGTGCCGGCATGCA
>JAFECH010000134.1 GCA_018242255.1 Pseudomonadota bacterium
CGCTTTCAAGACGCTGACGAGAGCGCCTATTACGAATACATCTGCAAACGCGCGGGCATCCGCGTCGAATATTGTGCCGAACAATTTGAAAATGACGGGAGCCCCGTCTCGACCATCGTCAAAGGCGTCAAGCGCGCTATGGCTGGCGAGTACAGCCGAGAATTGTCCGCCAAAGTGTTCGCTGGCCAGTGTCGGCTAATCGAGCTCGGATTCAGGCAGGGTGGCCCGCCAGGCTATGGCTTGCGTCGCAAGCTTATCGATCAAGCCGGCAATCCAAAGAGCGAACTGGCTCCAGGCGAACACAAAAGCATTCAGACAGATCGTGTCGTATTGATTCATGGCCCTCCGGACGAAGTCGAGACGGTGCGTTGGGTTTATCGAAGTTTCATTCACGAGGGAAAATCCGAGACTGATATTGCCAAACTTCTCAACGAGCGCGGACTTGTAACGGATTACGGTCGATCGTGGACGCGCGGAACGCGTGCATCAACTTCTCACAAACGAGAAGTATATCGGGAACAACGTTTGGAACCGGCGCTCGTTCAAGCTCAAGAAAAAGTATGTGACGAACTCCCCTGATATGTGGATTCGCGCCACCGGGGCCTTTGACCCCATCGTCACGCCGGAGGCGTTTCTTTCAGTTCGTGAAATTATCGAAAGGCGAACTGCTCCCCTTTCCGATAGCCAAATGCTTGAAGTGCTGCAACAGATCCTCGACGCGAACGGGCGCTTGTCAGGCCTAATTATAGATGAGTGGGAGTCCTCTCCCTCCAGCAGCAGCTACGTACGGCGATTTGGAAGTTTGAGGCGGGCCTATAAGTTAATTGGTTATTCAGCAGAGCGCGATGAGAGACACTACGAAATCAATCGAGCACTGCGTGCGCTTCATCCCAAAATTGTTTCAGACATTTTGGATGGCGTTCATGAGCACAGCGGTAGCGCTCAATTTCTTTCCGATACCGGTGCGATCCTCATCAATGGTGAAGTTTTAGCGACGGTTGCCATCGCTAGATGCCGCACAACGTCGTCTGGCGCTTTGAGATGGATAATCCACTTTGAGCGCCGCACATCCTTCGATTTGATTATTGCCGTGCGCATGGATGGAGCCAACGAGTCCCCGCGCGACTATTACCTCCTGCCTCGTCTTGACTTCGTCGAGAAAAAAATTCGGCTTGGAGAAAGTAACGGCATTTGGTTTGAGGCCTACCGCATCGACAATCTGGAGCCTCTATTCGAACTCACCGCGAGAAACAGCGTAGCGGAGTTAGCGGCATGACCGAAGAAGAGGTCCAAGAAGTCGAACTCATCTCTGTCGATCTGATTGACGTACTCAATCCTCGGGTACGACCAGCTCGCTCTTTCGATCAGATAAAAGCCAATATCTCGACGGTTGGACTGAAACGCCCTATCACGGTCGCCCATCGACCGCATCTGGACGGGAGTCGGTACGACCTGGTTTGTGGCCAAGGCCGGTACGAGGCCTACCTCGCTTTGGGCGAAAAGCAGATACCCGCAGTGGTCATCGAGGCAAACGAGCACGACTGTCTGGTAAGAAGTCTTGTCGAGAACTGCGCTCGACGACGCCGAGGGGCTCTAGACCTCTTCAAAGATATTCAGCGTATGAAAATTCACGGCTATTCTGTACCTGAGATCGCCAAAAAAACCGGCCTCAATAACAACTACGTCAGCGACATCAGCAGGCTTCTTGATCGGGGCGAGGAACGTCTCCTGCAAGCTGTCGAAGCTGGCCAAATTCCAATTAGCGTGGCGATTGAAATAGCCGAAACGGACGATGCGGGGATTCAGAAAGCTCTTACCCAAGCATACGAGAAGAAAATCTTGCGTGGTCGTAAGCTTATGGCTGTCAAGCGATTGATCGATCGACGTCGTCAATATGGCAAAGGCTTACCTTCGAGGCCAAATAGGCGACAAACAACTTTGACATCTCACGCGCTTGTCAAAACGTTCCAACAAGATGTCGACAGAAAGCGGGTTCTTATCAGAAAGGCCACAGCTACCCGAGAGAAATTGATATTCGCCGCTCACGCGCTTCGAACCCTTTTTCATGATGAGAATTTCCAATCGTTGCTGAAGTCTGAGGGCTTGGACACCCTTCCCAAAAGCCTCGCCTCTCGTATTGAAACAGGGGCTGTGTCGGCCCAATGAGCGTTAAACCTCGTGGTGCAGTAAAGCTGAGCTTCGAACGCAAGACACTGCGCATACCGATCAATGATATTGCGCCGCTCCATCAGGTCACGCCGGCAGTCAAGAAGGGTATCAAGTATCGTCAAATCTGCTCGTCCATTAAGGAGGTCGGCATCATCGATGCCTCCCGTTATTTTACGTTCTGGCGAAGCCGGTAAATACATCATGCTCGACGGCCACCTTCGTTTGGAGGCATGCAAGGACTTAGAGCATACGCATTTGGTGTGTTTGATCGCAACCGACGACGAAGCCTTCACGTACAACAGGCACATCAGCCGGCTCGCGGCTGTTCAAGAGCATAAGATGATAATTCGGGCTATTGAGCGTGGAGTACCAGAGAAAACGATTGCAAAGGCGCTCGATATCAGAATGCCGACACTGCGTGCGAAAACGCAGATGCTTCATGGAATATGCTCGGAGGCCGTCGAACTTCTCAAAGATAAGCACGTACCGGTACACACGTTTGGGGTGCTCAAAAAGATGACTCCTCTCAGGCAAATCGAGGCCGCCGAGCTGATGATTTCAATGAACATCTTTTCGCAAGGGTACGCCGCATCGCTGCTCGCGAGCACGCCAAAGGAGCAACTTGTCGAACCGGACAAGCCCAAAAAGGTAAGGGGTCTTACGGAGCGGCAAATGGATATGATGGCTCGGGAATCCACGAGCCTCGATCGAGAATTCAAAATGGTCGAACAATCTTACGGAAGCGATCATTTAGAACTCGTTCTGACGATTGGCTATTTGCGCAAGCTGATCGATAATGCCCGTGTTACGCGCTACCTTGAGCGCAATTACGAAGAAATATATGCGGAGTTTCGTAGGCTGGTCGATTCAGGACAAGGCGCCACGTGAGGTAGTTATCACTCACTCCTTCCTGGTGCGGTCTATTTGGTTCACGAGCATGGCCGCCCGTGTACGATTTGGCAGCTTAAGCTTCTGCAGAACGGCGGTCACATGCCGCTTAACGGTGTTGAGCGAGCATGACAGGTCGCCCGCAATTTCGACGTTGCTCTTTCCCATTCCAATGAGATTGAGGACTTCGCGTTGGCGGGCCGTGAGACTTTCAACACCCTCGTAGTACTCTTGCGGCTTTCGCCCATGCTGATGTGGCAATTGCTCACCGCCCACAAACGTCGTGGCCATGGCCTTCTGAAGCAGCGCTTGGCTCAGTTCAGCAGGCGCTTCAGCTCCGTACGTGTCGCTGCCGACCCACGGCGATATGTCCATGTGCACGAACAGCGCTCCGCCTTCCTTCGCAGCGCCGAGCGGAACTCCAACGACCGCGAACCACGCATCGGTTTCGAGCGTTGGCGGTGGCATCACGACCGATAGCAGTTGCCGCCGGCGATTTAACAAGCCATTGATCGCGCCTCGGAAACTTGAAGCGCACTGATCCGCGTAATTACGACCCTTGAGATTTACTGGAGCTGTGGCGTCGAGCATGTGGTGGGCGCGCACGTCAATGATTTCGCCAGATGGGCCAACCAGCACAGCGTAGGTGGGCAGTTCGACAGGCTTAGATTTGTTGCTTCTCATGAGCCGCCACGCAAAAGGGAATCGACCGATACCAATTGCCTAGTACCATGAAACAGCCAACAAACCATTCCTTCCTGTTGGAAAGGGATCGCGTGGCTGGGTCTCCGCTGTTCAAGGGCATAAAAACCGGAACGGTCGTGAAGCGTGACATCAGTTCGACTCGGTCACCGCACGGAAGCGGGAGATGCCGTGAAATGTCTCGCCATCGGCATCGCGGCGCGCTTCGGAAAATTCGTGACGCAGATTGACGAGGCGATGGCCTTCGAGACGAAGATCCTGGTCGTGCAGCGCACCACGCGCTGCCGCGATGACGACCTGCGCTTCATTGCGGCCACGCGCGCGCGACCAGACGTGCAGCGTTATGACGTGCTCATATCCTTCATCCGTGCCGGTCGACCAATCGCGTTCGGATGATT
>JAFECH010000135.1 GCA_018242255.1 Pseudomonadota bacterium
TCCGGCGCCGTCTCAATGGCCGCAAGTCGAGCACCACCGACCGTCAAAGTCCCAGTTTTATCAAACATCACCGTGTATGTGCGCGCCAGCGCCTCAAGCGCAGCGCTGCCTTTGATCAGTATGCCGCTTCTCGCGGCACGCGAGACGCCTGCGATGAAGGCGACAGGAGCTGCAAGAATGAGCGGACAGGGCGTTGAGGCCACGAGCACGGCGAGCGCGCGAACGGCATCTCCCGAAAACAGCCACGCGACGCCGGCAAGCAACAGCGTGGCAGGCACCAAAGCGAGAGCGAAACGGTCCGCCACACGCATAAAAGGCGCTTTTGCTGCTTGCGCAGCCGTAACCATTCGAACGATTGCTGCATAGGTACTCTCACCGGCAACTGCGCTTGCCGTCATATCGAAGGTTTCGCCCGCATTGACTGAGCCACTGCGAAGTGAAGCATTGCGCTCCCGGAGTACAGGCAACGGTTCGCCCGTCACAGCGGACTCATCAATGGCGCCTACGTCGGACAAGAGAATCCCGTCGACTGGAAGGACTTCGCCGGCCCGCACCAGGAGCTTATCGCCGACTGCAATTTTATCGACTGCGATGTCTTCGACTTGCCGGCTCGAATATCGATGTGCAATTCGCGGTGCGCGATCTATGAGCGTTTTCAAGTCTCGCTCAGCCTGACCGACGGCATAGTCCTCGAGAAGATTGCCGCCCGAATACATGATCGCCACAACGATCCCGGCAAGGTTCTCGCCAAGCAACAAGGCGCCGGTCATGGACAGAAGCGCAATCGCGTCGACGCCAAAACGTCCCGCGGCAAGATCGCGAACAATCGAGATCGCTAGCCCGAGAATGACCGGTAAAGTCGCGAGAGCCCAGACGGTCTGAGCCCAAAAGCTTCGACCGAAAAACCAGAAGAGCCCGCCGCAAGCGATACCGCACAATGCAAACGTGAATAACAGCCGCCGGATCAGACGGTCGAATGGCTCATCTGGCATAAGCGTCTCTCAGCGCGCCAACTTACGAGGCGATTACTACCTGAGTTCGTCAACTGAAATATTTGATCGGGCGCAATCCGGAAGCGCTCCGATGACGAAGAACGACTTCAGCTCGCTCCCGACCAACCCGCGTGCGTCCGGAACTTTTGGCAATCAGAAGTGTTGAGAGAAATTGACAGTGCACGCGAGATTTGCCTATGCCGAATTATAAAATGCGTTTCAATGAGATAGCATTCTACGTCGGCGTCCTCGCAATATGTTTCGTAGTGCTCGGCGGAGTCCTGGTTGCACTCGGCGCCATCAATACCGCCGCTGACATTCCTCACAGCGAGCTGAGCTATAATTTTCTGCACTTCATTTTTCAGCGAAATATTTCAGCGCGCGCCCATGGTATCGAGATACCGAGCGATCTCGACTCTCCCGGTCGCGTCGAACTTGGTGCTCAGCACTACGCAATGGTCTGCGCCAACTGCCACGGCGAACCCGGCGCGGGCCAGTCGACCGTAGCGCTTTCGATACGCCCACGACCGCAATACCTTCCACAAGTCGTTGGTCGCTTTACACCCGCAGAACTTTTCACGATCGTTCAGCGTGGCGTAGCATTTTCGGCGATGCCCTCCTGGCCGACCGGCGTGCGGGACGACGATGTCTGGTCGATGGTCGCGTTTCTACGCAAGCTGCCATCGATGGATGGCAACGGGTACGCAAAGCTTGTCATCCAACACAATACAGGCGCCAGTCCGAAGGTTGCCGCGCGCGACGAAAATGCCACTGACGTGAATTTGAGGCCCGCAGATACTCAAAGAAATAGCTATCCTCGACAGGATTACGCCTATCTCACACCTGCCGATGGATTTGGCGACCCTCGGCTGAAATCGGAGCCTGTCAAAGTATGTAGCCGCTGCCATGGCGCAGATGGCACTGGCGCGGCAACGCTCGGCGAAGCACCAAATCTGACGATCCAATCCGCGCGATATCTCGAAGCGTCTCTAAACGCATTCGCAAAAGGCAGACGAAAAAGCGGCTTCATGCAGCAGATTGCGGGCCAGTTGACCCAATCGCAAATGAAGGATTTAGCGGCTTACTTCGCACAATTGCCCGCGAAAGCACCGCCGTCGCCTGTCAAAGCCGAATCCGCTTCGCGCGAGGAAGGAGAAAAAATTGCACTCAATGGCATTGAGGCAAATGGCACGCCAGCCTGCGCATTTTGCCATCAGCGACGAGAAAATACACCGTTAAAGGCGCCCTCTCTCGCTGGGCAATCTGCAACGTACATTCGCCGGCAGCTTGTCGTTATGCAGCGGAGCGGGAGAGGCGATACAGGCTTATGGGATCCGATGCCGTCGGTGGCGCACACCCTCGACTTTCACCAAATCGATGCGGTCGCCGCGTATTTTTCGTCGCTTCCTCCCGATGCCAAAATCGAGCCGCAGGCAACAAAGGCATCCGCATCCGTTCCTGATGCGAAAAAATTGTTTTCAGTCTGCGTAAAGTGCCATACGGAAGGCGGTCTTGGCGACGTTGCGGGAAATTACCCTAATTTGACGATCCAGGCTGCGACGTACATCAGCGGGCAACTTCGCGCGTTTCGTCAGGGCACCCGCCATAATGGAAAAATGCTTTCCGTATCAGAAGAGCTTTCAGACGCCGATATCAATTCCCTCGCCGCCTACGTCAATTCGCTTCCTCCACAGAAGGCAACGGCGGAGACAAACGCAGCGGCCTCGGAATCGGGACGAAATATCGCCGAGCACGGATTTCCGGATCGAGGCGTGCCGGCGTGTCTGGACTGCCATAGCGAAAAAGCCACTCGAGAGATCCCGCTGATTGCACGACTTCAAGGACAAAACGTCAACTACCTGAGGCAGCGGTTGGAGCGATTTGCCGACGGCGATTTTCGCGTTGATGACTCGCTAAATCCGATGCCGAAGATCGCAGCCAAACTGAATTCGAAAGAACGCGCCGACGTCGCTGCCTACTTTGCATTGCAACAACCTTTGAAAAAATAGATCGCGTGCTGAGCCGCATGCGCGTGATCACTCGTCGGTCAAAGGAAAGCTGAGGCGGAACGTTGCGTTCCAATCCGGGTAGTGCCGGAAACGCCCGGATCGGGCCTACAGTCGACTGATAAATTTGATCCGAAGAAATCAATCAACATATGACAATTGCGCCAGTTAATTTCACCAAACACAAACAAGAACTTCTGCAGATGTCTTCTCCTCAAATAGCCCAAGGAGGCCTAGTTGACGTCCGCTGTCAGGATGTCTTGTCATGTTTTTGCGTCTAACTTTCCGGTGATGCAGTCGATCACACGAACCGGACTTGAGCTCTTGAGCTTAATCGGGCTGCCGCGCTGAAGTTCGATGTGAGCAATGAGCAATGCGCGTCTGCGCGATACATCCCAAGCGTCGCGCGTTTAAGGGAGCAAATGCCATGCAGGAAGCAGTGAAATTCCCCCGGTCACAGCGAACGTCTGAACCCAGAGAGTCACCGCAGGATAAAACCTCACGGGAAGCCAGGGAAAGCCAAGCTCTAAAAATTACACTGGATAGACCGGAGTCCATTGAGGCCATAAAGTCGGCCAAACCGGCCCCGTCCATAAGTGATGACGAGAGAGTGCCGAGACCCATGGCGGCGCAGGAAGTCGGCGCGGTATCTACGGGCGATGGCGCTGCATCTACCCGCTACGGGCGCGGTGACGCACTCTCGGAAGACGTCGCAGACATTTCACGCAGAGAACGTGAACTCACAGATGAGACGGCCGAGGTCTCGGACGCGCAGTCAACGTCGACCTACGAACCCATCAACAGCGCATATTTTGCTGGAACATTCATCATGATCGTAGCGACGATCGCATCACTTCTCATCGCGGCTTGGAGCTATGCTGCTTTGCAGGATGTGCGTGGACAGCTTACGACCGCCACAAGCGCGAAGGCATCAGCGGAACAGGCTCTTGCCGCATCTCAGTCACGTTTAACCACTGCCGAGAAGTCGCTCGCTGACTCGCAATCACGCCTTGCGGCCGCGGAAAAGGTGGTTACCAGCATTAGAGACGCCTTGGCCTCTGCGAAGACT
>JAFECH010000136.1 GCA_018242255.1 Pseudomonadota bacterium
TGGCGGAGAGGGAGGGATTCGAACCCCCGGTACCCTTGCGAGTACTCCGCATTTCGAGTGCGGCGCGATCGACCACTCTGCCACCTCTCCGGAAGCCGTGGCGCCTAACGGCGAAGTGGGGCTTTTAGCGGCGCTCGCTGCCGGACGCAAGCGGCTCAGACCGCCGCATGCCATTCAATGTCCAAGGATTGCGTCGCAGGCCCATCTGCTTCGTAGCCCCGCGCCAACAGACGGCCCGTTTTGGCATCAGCAACCATGGCGAGACGCGTCTTGGCGTTGAGCACCGGCGACGAGAGCCACGCAAATCCCTCATCGAACGTCGGCGCCACGTCGCTGATGGCCCTGGAGCGCTCAAAGCTCGTGTCTCCGCGCGGTCGGCCCCGCCAACCGGAAGTATTCCAGTGGTTAGCGGACGTCGCGTCAGCGCCCGTGTGCTCGCGAGCGTCATCCTCCGTCCGTTCGATGACGACGGTCTCCTCCGCCTCAAGTCCCGCGAGCGTGAAGATGCCCGGCGTCGAAAGCAGCCCATTCGTCAACATGTGACGCGCTTCGGCAAAATCACGAGCTTCCTCCGCGACACGGCGAAGAAGGTGGGCGGGCGTCGGAAACGGCATTTTCCACACGCGACGGCGATTGACCGCCCAATCGACGTAAAACAGCCCAGTTGGATCGCGCATCGGCGCCTGGTTGAGTGCTGCCGAAAATCGCCCTGGAGCCATCACCTGCAGCACGCCGGTGTACCCCGGCCACGTGAGAACCGCGAAAGGTCCGGCCGGCGCGCCCGAAACCTTCGCGCAAACGAGGTTCGCGCCGAGGCCCGGTGTCTGCCAGTCCAATACCCGGATCAGACGCGCTGAGCCGCCATCCGCCGATGGCGCTGCCCGGCATGTGCAGCCCCACTCGTAGTTGATCGAAAAGAAATAGGCGCCAGGACGCCCTAGCGCTTCGGCAATGGCGTCGATTTCGGACAGATGCGTACTGTTCGCCCGAACGAGCCAAGCTCGGGACACCCCGTCGAGACCAGCCAGCAGCCGCTTGGGATAACGCCGCGTCGCAACGTCGAGCAGCGCATGTGTTCGCTCCCCGCAGGCGCGCAGCGTCGCTAGCGGAAAATTCGGCCCAGTTTCGATCACCGGGATCACCGGCAGAACATCGCTTTGCCGTCGCGTGCGCGCTAACGAAGTAGGAACGGCCATCATCGCCTCTGGTACCAATCCCCCCAGAACTCCCTAAAGTGGGCCCGCAGGGCGGCATTTACGATGCGTTATCAAAAAGAAACTGCCCGGCTGAAACGCCGCACGGGCGTTGACAATAGCCCTCACATCGACAATAAAGCCCGCCACCCGTGGGCACGAAAAATGCCCGCGCTGAATGCGCTGCCCGAGGCTCTTTGCTGGCATAGCCAGCAACCTTATGAAAGTTCACCGTTTTTTGGTGACGCCACAGGGCGCGGCAACAGGCCTAAAAGGCCGAAAGGACAAGAGCCATGTACGCTGTCATCAAGACAGGCGGCAAGCAATACCGCGTTTCCAAAGACGATGTCGTAACGATCGAGCGTGTTCCGGGCGATGCCGGGGCCACGGTTGAGTTCGGTGAAGTTTTGATGGTCGGCTCGGGTGCCGACGTCACCATCGGCGCACCATTCGTATCGGGCGCCAAAGTGGTCGCCGAACTCGTGAAGCAATCGCGCGGGCCGAAGCTGATCGCCTTCAAAAAGCGCCGCCGCAAGAACTCTCGCCGCAAGAAGGGCCACCGTCAGGACCTTTCCGTCGTGCGCATCACCGACATCGCAGGCGCGTAACGAACCGCCGCTCCATTCGAGGATTTTGAAATGGCACAAAAGAAAGCTGGCGGTTCGACACGCAACGGCCGCGACTCAGAAAGCAAACGCCTTGGCATCAAACGCTACGGCGGTGAGCACGTTATTCCGGGCAACATCCTCTGCCGCCAGCGCGGCACGCAGTGGCATCCGGGTTCGGGCGTCGGCATGGGCACCGATCACACGATCTTCGCCGTCGAAGAAGGCACCGTCGAATTCGCCACCAAGCGCAACGGCCGCACCTATATTTCGGTGAAGCCGGCGAAAGCGATCGCAGCGGAATAATCCGCGTTCGATCGGAAAGCTCGGTTGTAAGGACTACGGGGATGGCTCTGCCATCCCCTTTTGCCTTTTGAGAGCGCCCCTCATATCGTCAGTAGATCGCCCCACAAGCCTAGGCCGCTTCACCTTTGATCGGACGTCATGAAAACCGCCCGTCTCACGCTCCGGACCGTTGTTCACGGTGATGCCCCCCGCATCGCCGTGCTGGCCGGCGACTGGGATGTCGCGAGTATGACGGGCCGAATTCCTTTTCCCTATTCCGAGGAAGCAGCCAACCATTGGGTCGATGGCCTCGCCGAGCATGAAGAAGTGTTCGGCATCGAGCTCAACGGCGAATTGATCGGCATCTGCGGCTTCACGCTCGAAGAAAATGGTGACGCCGAACTCGGCTATTGGATCGGCAAGCCCTACTGGGGCCACGGCTACGCAACGGAAGCTGCGCGCGCCGTGATGGCACAGGCCTTCGCCAAGTCTGGCGTTCGCCGCTTTATTTGCAAACACCTGACTGGCAATGATGCTTCGGCACGCGTCATCCGCAAACTCGGCTTCCGCTACACAGGCACCTCCACCGGCTGGTGCGAGGCGCGCCAATGCGAACTTCCGGCGCTGACGTATGAACGCCGCCGTCCCTGGACCATGGCTATTCGAGCGCGCGCATCATGAAATTTCTGGATCAGGCAAAAATCTACATTCGATCGGGTGCAGGCGGAAACGGCTGCATCGCGTTCCGTCGCGAGAAATTCATCGAATTCGGCGGTCCGAACGGCGGTGACGGTGGCAAGGGCGGCGATGTCTGGATCGAATGCGTGCAGAACCTCAACACGCTGATCGACTACCGCTATCAGCAGCATTTCTTTGCCCAGAACGGCACGCCCGGCATGGGCCAGAACCGCGCCGGACCGAACGGCAAGGATATGATCGTTAAAGTGCCGCCTGGCACGCAGGTCTTCGCTGAAGATGGCGAAACGCTGCTGGCCGATCTCACTCATCCGGGCGAGCGCGTGCGCCTTGCGAAAGGTGGCAATGGCGGCTTCGGGAACGCGCACTTCAAAAGCGCGACGAACCAAGCCCCGCGTCACGCCAATCCGGGCCAGCCAGGCGAAGAGCTGACGATCTGGCTCAAGCTGAAGCTGATTGCCGACGCCGGACTGGTCGGCCTGCCTAATGCCGGCAAATCGACGTTCCTCGCGGCGGTCTCCGCAGCTAAGCCGAAGATCGCCGACTATCCGTTCACGACGTTGCATCCCAATCTCGGCGTCGTCCGCGCCGGCGATACCGATTTCGTACTTGCGGACATTCCGGGCTTGATCGAAGGCGCTCACGATGGCGCCGGTTTGGGCGATCGCTTCCTCGGCCACATCGAGCGCTGCCGGGTTCTTCTCCATTTGGTCGATGCGACTTCCGAAGACGTCGCGGCCGACTACAAAACCGTCCGCCGCGAACTCAAAGCCTACGGCGATGGCATCGAGAAAAAGAAAGAAATCGTTGCGCTGTCGAAGTGCGACACGCTCGATGAGACCACGCTCGCAGAACGCCGCGAGATTTTGAAGAAGGCCGCCCGCAAGACGCCGCTGATGCTGTCGGCTGTCTCTGGGCAAGGTGTCAAAGACGCGCTCTATGCGCTCGTCCGCGAGATCACCCGCGCGAACGAGGCAGACGACGAAGCTGACGGCGATGAGACCGGCCCCTGGCAGCCGTAAACGACCCTCGTAACAGACGGCATTTTTCCCTCTCCTCTTCGGAGGCGGGTAAGAACGGGCAGGCCTCAGCCATCAATCTCTCGGCCGCCTTGCCGCTCGCCGCCAACTCGCTCACAATAGCCGCCTTGCAGCCGCCATTTCCCAACAACAGGAATTCCTGAAATGACCCACTCCGCGCGCACACCGGTCTGGACATGGGTCGTTCCTGTGCTCGGGCTTCTGCTGTTCGT
>JAFECH010000137.1 GCA_018242255.1 Pseudomonadota bacterium
CGGGGCGGGCACGGCCCCATCCGTCCTTAAGGATCACGTTGCCGACGAGGCCCGGTCCGAGCGCCAGGCAGGCGGCGAGGAACAGCCATTTCACAAATCCGAGCCCGAATACGTCGGTCTTTAAAACGGACGACGCGATCAATCCGATGACGTTCAAGACGCACACAGCGATGAACGAAAAGTAGAGCGTCAGACGGACATAATCTGCCGATGTCCTGGGTGCTCCGCCAGCGAACACGCCGCCGCCTTTACCGGAAAAAGCGCCATTGCCAAGGTAGAAATATCCCGACGTTGCGAGATCGATCTGCGGATACAGGCAAAACAGCAGCGCGGCAGAGATGCCGACGATGAGCGCACCCCAGAGGAGCATGGAGACCGTGCTGCCGTAAGCATCCCGCTCCCATCGTCCAAATCCGGACTGTGCTGCCGTCATGGTCCCCATCGGTTATCCGCCCCTCCGTCAGAGGTTCGCTTAGACTTTCGCTCTCAAGATGTCACGCGGAAGCGTTTCGCAGGCGAATCGGCCTAGGCCGCGCCTTGTTCGACGAGCCGTATTCGTTCGGCATCGAGCGCTTCGAAAACGATTTGGATGCAAGCCGCTGTTATCGCCATCAGGACGCCTGCGAACACGACGTCGGACAGGAAATGCCCGCCTTGAGCCATTCGGGTCAGACCGGAGAGACCACCGAAGACGATGCCCAGCGTGACAAATTTTTGCGAACGCGATTTGAATAAAAGGGCGGCGGCGAACAGCACGATGAAAATCGCAGACGCCTCTCCCGACACGAACGAGCAGTTATAGTCACATTGACCAGAGGGCGGGAACGGCGCCGTGAAGGCCTTCGATCCGGCGAATTCAACGATCTGACGCGGGCGCGCGCGGCCCCAATGATCCTTGAAGCCCAGATTGGTGACGACGAGCGGGCCGGTAATCAGGCAGAGCGCAACGAACAGCCAGTTCCGCATCGAAAGGTTGAGCCATGGCCGGGCGTTGCGGGCGGCCATCACCAGTCCGACGAGCGTCAATGCGCAAACCAGATAGAAGAAGATCTGGAAAGCCAGTCGCAGCAGCAGAAACAGGTGGAGTTCGTTACCGATGAAATGGTGATCGCCCACGTAGAACAAGCGGGCGACGACAAGATCGATGTTGGGTAGGCAAACGAACAGGATCATCGCAAGTGCGCCGACCATCAGCGCGCCGCGCAGCATCGCGGTTGCCGTTATTGCAGACGGAACAACGGTTTCGTCGCTATCGTCGTCGCGCTCGTGCCAATCGAACGCAAACTTCGGCCCCCACATTCCGAATGTCCTGACTTTCCCCCAAAACGGTAGGCACCGTTATCAGTTGGCGTGTCAGAGGCGTGTCGGTTTGATTACGGATCCGTGACAATTGCGAATGCGCGGGCTACCGCGTCTTGGGACCTCTCCCCTTACTGGGGAGAGGTGTTTTTCGTGCAACTTCAAGTCGTTCCGAACACGCGCTTGAAGATCGTGTCGACATGGGCGGTGTGGTAGTCGAGGTCGAACATGGCTTCGAGGTCGGCGGGCGAGATTTTCACAGTTACGTCCTTGTCTGCCTTCAGCTCGGCGAGGAAGTCCTTGCCGTGCTCCCAGGTCTTCATGGCGTTGCGCTGAACGAGGGCATAGGAATCCTCGCGGCTGACACCCGCCTGCGTCAGGGCAAGCAGCACGCGCTGGGAATTGTGCAGGCCGCCGAGCTTGTCGAGGTTCTTCTTCATGTTCTCGGGGTAGACGACGAGCTTTTCGATCACGCCCGCCAGCCGGGCGAGAGCGAAGTCGAGCGTTACCGTTGCGTCAGGGCCGATCATGCGTTCGACGCTTGAATGTGAGATGTCGCGCTCGTGCCAGAGGGCGACGTTTTCCATAGCGGGAATGGCGTAGGCGCGGACCATGCGCGCCAGGCCCGTGAGGTTTTCCGACAGCACCGGGTTGCGCTTGTGGGGCATGGCCGACGAACCCTTCTGGCCCGGCGAGAAGTACTCTTCAGCTTCGAGCACCTCGGTGCGCTGCAAGTGGCGGATCTCGATGGCGAGACGTTCCATGCTGGACGCAATTACACCGAGAGTGGCGAAATACATGGCGTGACGGTCGCGCGGAATGATCTGCGTCGAGACCGGTTCGGGTACGAGACCCATCTGCTCGGCCACGTATTCCTCGATGCGGGGATCGACGTTGGCGAAGGTGCCGACGGCGCCGGAGATGGCGCAGGTGGCGACTTCCTTGCGGGCGGCGACCAAGCGCTCCCGCGAGCGCTGGAATTCGGCATAGGCGAAGGCGAGCTTGATGCCGAACGTGGTCGGCTCAGCGTGGATGCCGTGGCTGCGGCCAATCGTGATCGTGTTCTTGTGCTCGAAGGCTCGGGCTTTGAGGGCTGCCAACAGCCGGTCAAGGTCGGCGAGCAGGAGATCTGCGGCGCGGACCAATTGCACGTTCAGGCAGGTGTCGAGAACGTCGGACGAGGTCATGCCCTGGTGGACGAACCGGGCTTCGGGGCCGACGTGTTCCGCCAGATGGGTCAAGAAGGCGATCACATCGTGTTTCGTCACTGCTTCGATTTCGTCGATCCGCTTCACGTCGAAGACAGCGGCCGAACCTTTTTCCCAGATTTTTTTGGCCGCGGCCTCGGGAATGATGCCGAGCTTGGCGCTGGCGGTAGCGGCATGGGCTTCGATTTCGAACCAGATGCGAAAGCGGGTTTCGGGCTCCCAGATGCGGGTCATCTCGGGCCGGGAGTAGCGGGGAATCATTGGGCTAAATCCTTGATGCAACGCGGGAGGCGTAGCAGACGTGCAACGGCGCATCAATCCGAGGGTGCTGGATGCGTGAACGCAGCGCGCGACGTTTGCTGAGATCTAGCGTGCTGCTTCGCAGCTAACGCTTTGCAACAATTCGTGAAGAGTTATCCAAAAGTCGCCCGCGTGCCGCCACGAATTGCTGGGCTAATCGACCCATTGCGAGGGTGGTATTTCTGTTTCTCGTTCAGGCAATATTCAGGGCAGTTTAGCCACACTCGCAAAAATCGTCGGTGCACGTTCGAATCTTGCATTTTTTTCGGAGACGGGTGCGCCTACATTTAAAGACCCAGGGAAGTAATGAGTCGGGGCGTTTACAGGCGGATTGCAAAGGTTCCCCTGCGCTTCGGAAAGAACCAAAAAGCGGGAGACTAAAAGGATATGTCGGAACAGATGGGCAGCGGAGATCTTGCTGAATTGGTCCATCAAATGGAGCAATCGGAAGACGATCCGCGCCAATGCTATGCACTGGTCAAAGAGAGAATTAGTGAATTCAGGGATTCAGGTCGCGTTGTTCCCGACGAATTGAAGAAGCTCGAAAAGCGCTTCATGACCGAATGTATGCTGGCTTCGCAAGGCCGGTGAGGGGTATTGCATCGCAGGTTCGAGAGCGCCTGCAATCAATTCCAATAAGTCCATATATTTGTAATTGATCGAGGCTGACTGGCGCGAGCGTTCGCGCAAGGCGGCCTCTTTTTTATTTCGGTTTATTTTTATTTCGGGTTCGATCCCGATAATGGCCGAGACCTTCCGCTCGATAAAAGCGGGCGAGGTCTTCTGGCGACGCCAACATTATCTTCGGCAGCTCGATGGCATCGAACGTCGCGTGGTTGCGCTTGCGGTTCTTGCGCGTGGTGACGGCGATATGGCGGATCATATCCCATTTCACGCTGTCCTGACCGCCTTCGAGCGCGCCGATGCGTTCGTGCTCGAAGCACGATCGGCGCACGTAGCGGAATAGACTTGTTATGGTTGAAACGTCGAGTTGAATGACGCCCGTCGCTCGCAGAAGGCGCTGAGGCAGCAACCGGGAGTAGTTGCCGTCCATGACCCAACGCTCGTGCAGGATCGCAGTATCGTGTAGACGCTGGAACTCTTCATCGGAACGTTCCTGCCAATCCGTTTCGGGTAGATGGCGGAGCTGGTCGAGGTGGACAGGGGCAAGACCGCGAGCGCGCGCGATTGCGTTCGCGAGGGAGGACTTGCC
>JAFECH010000138.1 GCA_018242255.1 Pseudomonadota bacterium
CTGTAGCGAGAGAAATAGGCGATCTGATAGTCGCCGTTCTCGATCTTTCGCTGCAGCGCAATCACGTCGTAGTAGTTCTGCTCGAACTGGTTCTCGTTGACTAGCGCGGAGTTGAAATAGCTCGGAAGGCCGCCTGTTCCTTGAAATCCTGTATCCGTCGATAAGCCGGGCGTATTTGGAATCTGGAAATTCTGCACCGACACGCCGGAGATCCAGCTCAAGCGGGTTGAATCATCGAGCATCGCGGACACATAGGCGAAGCCCTTTTCCTGATCGGTGTGATCGTGAATGGCATCCCACCGAGACGTCGGATTTTCAATACCTTCATCGTTCATCAGGTAGCGGCCAGTAAAGAAATAATCGACCGGACCCGAGCTGCCGCCGTATTCCAGCGTTTGCGTAAAGGTTCCGCGGCTGCCGCCATAAGAACTGATCGTGCCACCCGGTTCTTGCGCGCCCTGCTTTGACGTGATGTCGACGAGCCCCGTCGTGTGCAATCCGTATTCCGCAGGCAAAGCGCCGGTGACGAGAGACAGATTGCTGATGAAGCTCGTCTCAAGCACGTCGCTGAAACCCGAAACGCCGTCCGGAAGCAGGATGCCGTTGATGCGATACTGCAGATTGGCGTGGTCGTTTCGCACGTGAAGCTGGCCGCTCGCTGCGGAGTCCTGGCTGACCCCCGGCGCCTGCAATAGAGCCTTGCTGACCGGTGTCTCGGTCCCCTGCGGCAAGGCTTGGATCGCCTCCTCGCCCATCGAATAGCTGCTAGTCCCAACTTGCGTGAAGATATCTTTTCGCGCGTCGTTGAACGCGCTGTTCTGGATTGCGAGCAGACTGTTCGGGCCGCCCTTGGCGTTCCCCGTCGGCGTGGTTCCTTGCACAGGTTCTGCCGGCACCGAGGCAATCGCAGCCTTCGTCGCTTTCGAGGATATCTTCGCCATTTTCTTTGCCTTCTTGCCGGCTGGCTTTGCATTCGGCTCCGTCACAACGACGGGAGGAAGGGGCGCGGTATTTGCTCCTTGCGAAGGGAACGGCGTTGGGGGCGAGGGCGCGGTCTGAGCTGTGGCCGTCCCGGTGGAGGCAAAAGCCGCTCCCGCAACGAGGAGTAGCGAACGAAAATTCGGCACGATCATCTTCACTCCACGGATGTTATATTATCCTATATCTTATGGTGGCACGATACAGGCAAGCGGACCTTCAACCACAGCGTCAGTTTGAACGATGCGCGTGCTTGTTAAGCCACAGAGATCGACTGTTGGCGGAAGCGCTTGGCGATAGGAGATAGAGACAAATCTCGCTCCCATCGCGGGACGTCGCCGGAGGGGTCGGCGAGGTAATTTGGACGGGTTGGCGCGAACGTCATCATAGCCGACCGCAAGCTAGTCGCTGCGCACCTTTTCGGAGGTGCTGCATTTCTTGCAAGCACCATGGAGTTCAACATTGCTTTCGTGCAGTTCGAAGCCCAATTGGTGCGAGCAACTCTCTAAAATGGCGTCGATGCCAGAACCGCAAATCTCCATCACCGAGCCGCATTCGGTACAGATGGCGAAGGCGGTTCGATCCGCATGACCCACATGACGGCAGGCGACGAACGCGTTGAGTGATTGAATTTTATGGACCAGGCCTTCGTCCATAAGCATGTCAAGGGCGCGGTAGATGGTTGGTGGGGCCAAATGAAATCGATCGCTCAGGCTCGCTTGGATTTCATAAGCACTGACAGGACGCCGCATGAGCTTAAGAGCGGCAAGAATGACCTTGGCCGCTTGCGCTTTTTTGATACGCGGACCGGCACGGGGCCGATGGGGAGTTGGCCGACGGTGAGAGGGCATAGCTAAGGGGCCTTCAACAGCGCAATTCTCAAAATTCCTCCGGCGGCTTGACGTATGTTATAATATACGGTCATTGTTTCGGGATCAAGCCAGGGAGAATGACGATGGATGGGGAACTCGAAAGCCATTTGGCAAAGGCAGCGGTCGAGCCCGACACGCGCTTACCGGTAACCGTTCTCTCAGGCTTCCTCGGTGCGGGGAAGACGACCCTTCTCAATCATGTCCTCAACAATCGCGAAGGCCTGAAGGTCGCGGTGATTGTCAACGACATGAGCGAGATCAATATCGACGCTGATCTCGTCGCCAAAGGCGGCGCCAATCTCTCACGCACCGACGAAACCCTTGTGGAGATGTCGAACGGCTGCATCTGCTGCACGCTCCGCGACGATCTTTTGAAGGAAGTTCGTCGTCTCGCCGCGGAACGGCGGTTTAACTATCTTCTCATTGAATCAACGGGCATCGCGGAACCGCTGCCGGTGGCAGCGACATTTGAGTTTCGCGATGAAAAAGGCGAAAGCCTTTCCGACGTCGCTCGCCTCGACACCATGGTCACGGTCGTCGACACGGCGCATCTGCTCAAAGATTATAGTTCCCGCGATTTTTTGAAGGACCGCGGCGAAGTCGCGGGCGCCGACGATGAGCGGCCCCTCGTCCAGCTCCTCGTCGATCAAATCGAATTTGCCGACATCATCATTCTGAACAAGATCGACATCGCGAGCCCGGCGGATATTGCAGCTGCGCGAGCGATCGTCCGATCGCTGAACGCGGACGCAAAGATTATCGAGACGAGTAATGCCCATGTTGCAACCAGGGATATATTGGATACGGGCCTTTTCGACTTCGACGCCGCACACCAGCACCCCACGTGGTTCAAGGAACTCAACGGTTTTAAAGACCACGCGCCGGAGACGCAGGAATACGGCATCTCAAGTTTTGTCTATCGCGCGCGCGGCCCATTCGAGCCGGCGAAGCTGCACGCATTCCTCAACCAGGGCTGGCCGGGTGTCATTCGGGCCAAAGGCTTCTTTTGGCTCGCGTCGCGTCCGCAATGGGTCGGCGAGATGAGTCAAGCTGGCGCTCTCGTGCGGACAGAAGCGATGGGCTACTGGTGGGCTGCGGTACCAAAGAAGAATTGGCCCGATGACGAGGCTCTCATCTCTCGGATCAATAAGGGCTGGCACACGCATTGGGGCGATCGACGGCAGGAGCTCGTGTTCATAGGCACGGAGGAGATGGACACGAAGGCTCTGCGCGCTGCTCTTGACGCTTGCTTACTGGCTCTGCCGAGCACCGGATCGCTCGATACCTCGTCTTGGGCGAAGCTACCGGATCCGTTTCCCGAGTGGCGGCGCGAAGCGGCATAATTCCATGAGCCTTTTTCGATCAAACGTAAGACGCCCATTGGGCGGAAGACCTTCCTCGACCGTGGTGGTTGGCAGATCGCCGGACATTTTATGGAAATGGCGCGAAGCCGATGTTGAGCTTGCCCTTTGGCAAAGGCTCTGGGATTCGCAGCTCGTCAAGCAGCTAGACGCCTTGCCGATATCTGCGCTTCCGCGTTTTCGCGTCGTCAGCACGCCGGGGGAAATACACCAATCCATTCGGCAACTCGTCTCGGGCGTTGATGAGAATCCGGTACTTTCCGCACTTACCTCTGACATCGAGGCGCTGACGGCGCACTTTGCCAATGTCATAGGAATCGACGAGATCGCTGTGCGCCTCGACGTCATCGACCATGACGCCTGCAGCCTTTTCCATAGGGACCGCGCCTATGCCCGGCTTCTGACGACCTATCTTGGCCCGGGTACGATGTGGGTGCCCGCCGCGTGTCATGCCGAGGCCTTGAAAGAGCAGCGGGCCTATGGCGGACAGCTTTATGAGATGTCGCGGTTTGCTGTGGCCATATTCCGAGGTTCTCTCTCATCTTCTCGGGGCTTGGTCCATCGGTCGCCACGGCTTAGCGGAAGTGGCAGGTCAAGGCTTCTCCTTTGTCTTAACGCGACACGTGCGCCTTAAGCGGCGTTCTCGTCGGCGTTGCGGATTCTGGGCCTCGGCCAAATGGCCGATTGGTCAGGAGAGTTATATTTAATAGTATAACATACGTTCCTGGGGCGCTCTTTCAATCCTCATGTCAAGAAAGAACGAATTTACGCGAGCTTGGAAGCATGT
>JAFECH010000139.1 GCA_018242255.1 Pseudomonadota bacterium
GGGAAACAGCATCTTGGCCAGCAGCGGAAAGCCTGCTGAATAGCCGATGAAGGAGCCGAAGGTGCCGGTGTAGAGCCAGCACATGATCCAGTTGTGCTTGCGCTGGAAGATGACAGCCTGATCCGCGAAGGACGCCTTGGCGGAGGCGATATCGTTCATGCCGAACCAAGCGGCAAAGGCAGAGATCGCGATGAACGGCACGAAGACGAAGCCAGCGTTCTGCAACCAGAGCTGTGATTCCCCCGCTGGCCCCTTGACCATGGTGGGATCGCCGCCGATCCAGCCGAAGATTCCAGCAGTGATTGCCAATGGCACCACGAACTGGACCACACTGACGCCGAGATTACCAAGGCCAGCATTGAGCGCGAGGGCGTTGCCCTTCTCAGCCTTGGGAAAGAAGAAGGAGATGTTGGCCATCGAGGAGGCGAAGTTGCCACCGCCCAACCCACAAAGCAGGGCCAGGATCAGGAGTACGATATACGGCGTATCCGGGCTCTGCACCGCGTAGCCGATACCGACTGCTGGGATCATGAGTGACCATGTCGTCAGCGTCGTCCACAGACGGCCGCCGAAGATCGGCACCATAAACGAGTAAAAGATGCGCAGTGTGGCGCCAGAGATCCCTGGTAGAGCCGCGAGCCAAAACAGTTGATCGGTGGTGAAGTTGAAGCCGACCAGTGGAAGCTTGGCGACAACCACCGACCACACTTGCCAAATGGCGAAGGAAAGAAGCAAAGCCGGAATCGAGAGCCATAGGTTTCGTCTTGCGATGCGACGACCAGTGTTCGCCCAAAATACCGGGTCCTCTGGGCGCCAATCGGTAAGCGCGCCCGCTGCCGTCGGCGCGGAGATGGGCTTGGGCAGACCCTGCATTTCCGGAAAGGGTGGAAGTTCGGCGAGAGCCTCTTCCGCAGTTCCGCGCTCCATTTGGCGGATAGCTAAGTGCGTCCAGAGAAGTGCGCCGGTTAAGAGGACAAAAAGCACCATGAAGCAGCTTGTCCACAGGCCGGTCAGGTCGAATAGAATGCCGAACAAGACGGGTAGGAAAAATCCTCCGAGACCGCCAATCATAGAGACGAGCCCGCCGACCGAACCGACATGATCGGGGTAATAAGCTGGGATGTGCTTGAAGACGGCGGCCTTACCAAGCGCCATGAAGAACCCGAGGACGGATATCGTTACAGTAAAACCGACGACGCCCATCTCCATGCGGAACGAAATTGGGCCCTGGACGCCATGGATGACATAATCGGTCGGAGGGTAGGCGAGGATGAACGTCGCTACTGATGAGACGAGAAGCGTCCAGTAGAGTACGCGACGTGCTCCATAGCTGTCGGACAGATGACCGCCATAGCGGCGGAAAATGCTCGCTGGCACTGTGAAGAAGGCCGCGAGCAAACCAGCGGTCTTGATATCAAGACCGTACACATTCATCAGGTATTGCGGTAGCCACAGCGCGAGGGCGACGAAGGTTCCGAACACGAAGAAGTAGTAGAGTGCGAAACGCCACAGGTGTGCGTTCTTTAATGGCTCCAGCTGGAGCCAAACACTTTCCGCTTTGATGTGAGCGCGCCGGCGTTCGACAATTGCAGGATCATCCTCGGACGTGAGCCAAAAGACCGCGGCCATACCGATCAAACCGGCAGCCCAAAACTGGGCGACGGTCTGCCAGCCGTAAGCGACAAGTACGAACGGTGCTAAAATACTTGTCGCCGCTGCGCCTACATTGCCGGAACCAAAAATCCCGAGCGCCGCGGCCTGACGGTCGGGGGGATACCAGCGGGTGACATAGGCGATGCCGGCAGCGAAAGATCCACCGGCGATGCCAATACCGGCGGCGGCCACGAGAAATTCGCTGTAGGTCTGAGCGTAAGAAATCAGAAATGTTGCCGCCGCCGCGACTAGCATCGTCGCAGCGAGAATGACGCGCCCGCCATAGAGGTCCGCCCAAATGCCGAGCACGACGCGGATCACCGAGCCCGTCAGGATCGGTGTGCCGAGCAGAAGACCGAATTTCGTCTCGCTGAGTCCGAGATCCTGACGAATCGGAATGCCGACAATCGAGAAGATTGTCCAAACGGCAAAGCACACCGTGAACGCGGCAGTCGTCACGCTTAACGCTTTTCCAGATTGCGCATCTGTCGTCGCTTGCATGGTTGACCACCCTTCGACGGCCACGCCCGAGATTGGGTGGTTGCGTCGCTTGCTGGGCAAATTGGCCGAGCCGCAGCAAACTGGCGTTGACGGAGATCAATGAATGACGTGACAAAAATCACGACCACTCGGCGGTCGACGCAAAGTGCAGGGCAGAGGATTAAGCAGTGGCTAGTTTGACTGGGTCAGCCGCACAGCCTGATGGCGAGCCAGGACTGGATTCGCTTCCTGTCTTTAGATCCCTCTCGGCCGAGACAAGAGCAGACCTGCTCCGGAATTCGGTCGTTCATGGCGCGGCACCGGGAACCGTTCTGTTCGAGCAGGGAGATGTACCGAACTTTCAGCTGATCGTTATCGCCGGTTCTGTTCAGCTGTTCGGCAAATCCGCAGAAGGCCGAGAGGTGCTGATCGAGGTGGTCCGAGCACCAGACCTCATTATTCCAGCCGCAGTCGTAACCGGTGCGCCTTATCTCATGGAGGCTAGGGTACCCGAGTCATCGCGCATCTTGCTTATCCATTCCGACGCGTTTCGACGTGCAGTGGCCGGCGATCTTGCACTTGCGCACGAAATGATCGGCAGCTTGGCGCAACAATTTCGCCGCATGGTCAGACAGATCAAGAATCTAAAGCTCAGGTCCTCAACGCAGCGCGCGGGATGTTATATTTTGGCTCTATCGAAGCGCCAGGGGACGTTGGATCGCGCGGTACTTCCGTACGAAAAAAATCTGATTGCGTCCGAACTTGGCATAACACGCGAATCTTTCTCGCGTGCCCTGTCGGCATTGGAGAACTTTGGGATACGGGTGGACGGCCAGACGATCACCATTCTCGATCCCAAGCTGCTAGCGGCAGAATGCAAACCAGACCCTCTAATTGATGAAGGCGAAGCGCCAGATTCGCTAGGGCTCCTGCGCGTTCGCGCATAAGCTCAGGTCCGACATCCTCGCGCAACAGCAGACCGTCGCGGGAAAATGGTAGGCTCGATTTTTTCTTCGGGAACTTGAAGGCTAGTTTGCGTGAGGAATGGCAGCTCTTCCCCTCTAAACGGTGGGCGCGGGTGCGAATGTTCGACCTTACTGAAATTGCCAAATTCGACATCTTCGCCGGGCTGGCGTTCGAAGACCTTGAAGGTCTTCTGGCACGCTCTCGGACTATCCGCATTATGAAGAAGGGAGAGATCTTCGCTCAAGGCGCCGAGGCGCGGTCTTTCTTCGTCTTAGTCGACGGTTTCGTTCGCGCGACCAAGACCACAGGGGAAGGCTACGAGGTTACGGTTCGCTATGTGTCGCCGGGCGAAATTTTCGGCGCGGCGGCGGCAATCGGTATAGACCACTATCCGGCCGCGGCTGCCGCTGTAACGGATGCGACTATTCTGCGCTGGCCGTCATCGCAGTGGTCAATACTCGCCGAAAGACATCCGGTCCTTGCAACCAATGCCCTTCGAACCGTTGGAAGCCGACTTCAAGATGCACACTCGCATGTCATTGAACTCACAAACGAGGAGGTTGAGTGCAGGATGGCGCGAACGTTGTTAAGGCTTGCGGACCGAGTCGGCCGAAAAGTTGATGAGGGAATCGAGATCGAGATTCCCCTGCGCCGCCAAGACGTAGCACAACTTGCGGGGACCACGTTGCATTCCGCGAGCCGTGTTCTCAGCAGCTTTGGGAATGATCGCCGGGGAAATTCTTTGGTCGACAAAACCTGGGATCATCTACTAAAGCAGCAATTGTTTTGGCATTCGGACAATAGTCTTCCCA
>JAFECH010000013.1 GCA_018242255.1 Pseudomonadota bacterium
AGGCGTTCTTGCAGCACCGCGACGTTGGGTGTGCCAGGCAACGGCAATGCGCCCGTGGCCGCGGCGCGCTGGCGCTCGACCCGGTCGGGCGCAACGTCCTTCAGCTCGATTGTCAGCGCAAACGCGCGTCCCACGCCGACGAGGCAGAGCACCATCGCCGCGACAAGTCTCAGACGCGATAAATTGAACGACACCATAGAATTGCGACCGGCTGACTCCATGCGCGAGCCGCACACTATCGCCGGTCAGACGCGATTCTAAGTGACTTTCTGCAACACCCGGCGCGATAAGTGAGGCTATGTACAGCTAGCTTTTGGCTTGCTCAGCTGTGCACTTGTCATCAATCGAATCATCTCCGGTTGAGCCGGCTTCGCCTGGCGCGAACCGGTAAGCGCCGTTGCAGACGCGCACTTTCGGCGGCTGCCCGTCAGCTGTGAACAGGTCGTTGCCTTCTTTCAGGTTCTTCCAAAACGCGATGTTGGGGTTACCCGCGTACCGCGCCATCGTCTTTTCAGACATCCGGAATGGATAAACCTGAACCTGAAAGCGCTTCTGGCCGCCCTGGAGCGCAGCCGTCACGAGCTGCCAGATTTCCTGCATCTGGGCATTTGTCATCGCAAAGCAGCCGATGGATGCGCAGCCGCCGTGAACCATGATGAATGAACCGGTGCGTCCGTGCGACCGGTCGAAGGCGTTCGGATAGCCAAGATTGAACGAGCGGAACCATCGGCTGTTCGGATTGAGAGCCGTCTGGTCGACGGTGTAAAATCCTTCCGGTGCTTGTACGTCGCCTTCGCGGTGTTTCGGCCCGATCCGCCCTGACCAACGGCAGATCGGATAGGTCGCAAAGCGATGGAAGGCGCCGTCACGCTGCATCCAAAGCTCCAGCTCGAATTCGCTCTTGAAGATCCGGACCAGGATCGGCGCGCCTTCCTTGACGCCAGCCTCCGCAAGGCGTTTCGGCAAATTGGTAAGGTCGGGCTCACCCGGCATCGGCAGACCGAGGCTCCAGCGCGTCAACCGCTGGCTGCGTTCATAGGCGATCAGTGCTCGGTCGCCGTCCGGCAGTTTCGGCAGCCATGACGGCATTGTCGCGAATGCGGCGATACCCGCTGCAAACAACGCCGCGACAAACAGAAAGATCTTCAATTCGCGTCTTTTGCGGGGCTGCTGCAACGTTGGCTCGCTTAACGGTTGAGACCGAATGCCTTCGCCGGGGCTCAGTTCGCGTTGGCGACCGGCGCCGTCGCGGCTGCCGCCTGTGTGCGCTGAAGCGCTTTCGCCTTATTGATATCGGCAAGCGTCGGCTCGTTGTCGGGATCGACGATCCCTTTCAACTTGTTACCATGTGCAACGTCGATTCCGCCAGGTTCAGGCAGGGGCTTGAACGCAGTCACGATCGGCCGTGCGAGCGGCGGGCAAGGACCGGCCGGATCGGGACGGCTCCGCGCTACCGCATCGACGACGTAGCGGCGTTCGCAAACTGTGACGGGGGGCGGAATGCGGTATTTCTCGAAATAGTCGTAGCCCTGCTTCATGGTCTTCCAGAAGCCGTACCACTTATTCTGTCTTTCCTTAGCCATGCGCGCGTCCGTCATCCGGAACGGATAAGCATGGAGCTGGAAGCTCGGCTGCCCGGCTTTCAGGGATTCGCGCGTTAGGCCGTAAATCTCTTCCATCAAAGCGTCAGTCATCGCGTAGCAGCCTGCCGAGCGGCAATTACCATGCACCATGACGGAGTCGCCGGTCCGGCCCCACGACCTGTCGTAGGCGTTTGGATAGCCGAGGTTGAAGGAGAGATAATATTTCGAGTTGGGATTCATCAGACCCGGCGTGATCGTATAGAAACCTTCCGGCGCCTGCCGATCGGCATAACGTTCCTTCGGCCCGATCGCGCCCGACCAATTGCAAATCGGGTAGGTCTTGAAATGATAGAAGCGCCCGTCGTCGCGCTGCTTCCAGACCTCAAGCTCGGACTCTTCCTTGAAAATCCGGATAAACACCGGCGAGCCCGGTTGCATTCCCTTTTTCGCTAAGAGCGCCAGCGTCTCCTTTGACAGCGGAACGTCGGAGGGAGGCGGGATCGTCGGCGTGTTCGAACACGCGCCAAGCGTCACGGTGACGATGACAATCGCCTGCCGCAAAACGATCCGTAGCGCCGAGCCGATGCTGGTCCCCACCAATGCCCCGTTCCCGTTCTGATTGCCGTCCTCGCCGCCGCAGTCTGGCGGACTATTCGCACAAAGAAATCGAACGCCTTAGTGAGATTTGAACGATAGTCAGTCAACTCAAGTATCGTGTCGAAATGCGGCGTGCTGGGGGCGCCGCACCAGCGTTGCCGAATAGTCTCACGAACTAACGGCCGATCGACAGAAAGCGGTCATGGCGCTGGGCACGAATGTCATCGGCCGACTTGCCGTCGAACTCCGAAAGCATCCGCGCAATCGCGTTCCCGGTCGAGATAATCACCGATTCGCGGTCGCGATGCGCCCCGCCGGTGGGTTCTTTCACGATGGCATCGATGACGCCCAGCTGGTCGAGGTCCTGCGCCGTGATCTTCATATTGGTCGCGGCTTCTTCTTTCTTGTTGCTGTCGCGCCAGATGATCGACGCCGCGCCCTCCGGCGAGATGACGGAATAGATGGCGTGCTCGAGCATCAGGATACGGTTCGCCGTGGCGATGGCGATGGCGCCGCCGGAACCGCCCTCCCCGACGATGACGGCGACGATCGGCACGCCAAGACGCAGGCAGCATTCAGTCGAACGTGCGATGGCTTCTGCCTGGCCACGCTCCTCAGCGCCGATCCCGGGATAGGCGCCTGGCGTATCGACGAACGTGATGATCGGCAAGTTGAAGCGGTCGGCGAGTTCCATCAACCGCACGGCCTTGCGATAGCCCTCGGGTCGGGCCATGCCGAAGTTGTGTTTAATTCGCTGCTCGGTGTCGGCGCCCTTCTCATGTCCGAGGACCACAACCGAACGGTTGCGGAATTTGCCGATCCCGCCGACGACGGCTTCGTCCTCGGCGAAATAGCGGTCGCCCGCGAGCGGGGTGAAATCTTCGATGAGGCCGCCGATGAAATCGAGCGCGTGGGGGCGTTCCGGATGGCGCGCAACGAGCGTCTTTTGCCAAGGCGTCAGCTTCGCATAGGTGTCAGCGAGCGCCGCTTTGGCTTTTTGCTCAAGCTTCGTGATCTCGTCCGCGATCTGCGGGCCCTTGCCGTCAGTCTGCAAGGCCTTCAGTTCGGCAACCTTGTTTTCGAGCTCAAGAATGGGCTTCTCGAAATCGAGATAGGTACGCAATGCGGTGGTGGCGTTCACTGAAGCTTTCCTGACTGTGCAACTGAAGCGTGCGGCCGTCGCCGCATCACGCGCGACATTCGCCACGGCTAGCTTCGGGTGTCAAGGCGACAGACCTTCCAGCCCGCCGCTTAAGGCGAAGAGAGTGCTGTGAATGCTTAACTTTCGCCTTCCGAGAGCCGCCTGACAATAGGCGCGACGGCGAACATAAGCGCAGCCGCCACGGCGACCAAGCCCGCCTGAGCCAGGAACGAAAGCGCAAGCGCATCCGGATCGCTGGTCGTGAAGGCGCCACCTATATCGCCGGCGATTTTGTCGCCGAAAGCTGTAGCGAGAAACCACAATCCCAGCACCTGGCCAGACATTCTCTGCGGCGCAATCCGTGTCATCGTGGAAAGTCCGACCGGGCTCAGCATCAGTTCCCCGACCGTAAACAGGAAATACAGCCCGAGCAGCCACATCGGCGATACCCGGCCGTCGCCAGCGTAGTTGGCGGCCGGGACCATGAGGAGGAACGAGGCCGCAAGAAACGTCAGGCCGAGCCCGAATTTGACCGGCGATGACGGCTGATGCGAGCCAAGCCGCATCCAGAGTGCAGCGACGAACGGCGCCAGCATAATTACGAAGATCGGATTGACGGATTGAAACCAGGAAGACGGAAAAGGCATGCCGATGAATTCGTTGCGCGTCAGCGTATCGGCGAATAGCGAGAGCGTCGTCCCGGCCTGCTCGAAAATGGCCCAGAAAATCATGGCGGCGAGAAAGTAGACGCCCACCGCCGCCATACGCTTTGCGTCTGCATTCTGGCGCGTCGCGCCATACGAGATGCCAACCAGCGGAATGATGATGAAGAACCAACGGAGCCAGCGGAACCCATTGACGTCTGAAAGAAACGCTAGCGCGAGCAGTCCAACGGTTACTGCCGCCATGTACCCCGCTTGATCGCGGAATGAGGATGACATTTCCCTGACAACGCTGGGGTCTGTGAGGTGGCGCATGTTCCGCGCAAACAGAATCATCGAGATCGTCATGCCGACGCCGGCCGCGCCGAAGCCCCAATGCCAGCTTTGCATTGGGTCAAAGCCCATCGCTGAAAGCCAGTCCTTGAACACGCTGCTCTGGGCGAGAAAGCCGGTAACGAGCGGCGCCAGGAACGCGCCGACGTTGATGCCCATGTAGAACAGCGAAAACCCTGCATCTCGGCGGTCGTCGTCGCGACTGTAGAGCGCGCCGACAAGCGCCGAGATGTTTGGCTTGAAAAGACCCGTTCCGATCGCGATAAGCGCCAGGCCGATGTAGAACGTCGTCAGCGATGGCCACGCTAGCGCATAATGTCCAGCGGCGATGGTTGTCCCGCCGATTAGCACGGAACGCTTCGCCCCGATGATGCGATCGGCGATAAAGCCGCCTGGCAACGCCAGCAGATAGACCGCCATGCCATAGGTGCCGTAGATGCTTCCTGCAGAGGGCGTAGGGAATCCGAGGCCGCCTTGCGAAACCGGCGCAACCATAAACAGGACAAGCAGAGCGCGCATTCCGTAATAGGAAAAACGCTCCCAAAGCTCAGTGAAATAGAGGGTCGAGAGCCCACGTGGATGTGAGCCAAGGCCAAGCCACGAGCCGCGCGCTGCTGGTAGGATCGATGCCAGAAATCCGCTGGCAGCACGCTGGTTGTTATGCGACGACATCAAGCGCCTTTCGCAACGCTTGTCATTACGCCGGTACGCCGTGCGAATGCCATGGCGGCCGAAGTTTGCATCGGTCTTCGAATGGCCGGACGGAATTGTCTGATGTCCATCGGTCCGCTCCCGTTCGCAAAATGGCGCCCTCGCTTTGCTTGCTGCCCCCGGACAGTCTGCGACATGCGTTTATAGAAGATCTGCGCGCGACCGCTATGGTTGATCCCGGTTGCGAAAAACGTGTCGCGGGCTCGGGCGCTGACGTCGCGGAACGATGGCGGCTCCGGTTGAGGCGTCTCAAAGGCGTCTCCCATGCGATCGGCGCTTTAGGGCGAGAGAGCCCCGGCGCACTACGTTTTGTTCTTCGCGAGCGGGTGATGCGCGTTAACGAGCGCCTTCAGTCGCTCTTGCAACACATGCGTATAGATCTCCGTGGTCGAAATGTCAGCATGGCCCAGCAATTGCTGGACAGCACGTAGATCCGCGCCACGGTCGAGCAAGTGGCTCGCGAACGCGTGGCGCAGAACATGAGGTGATACGCGTTCCGGCGCAATATCCGCCGCGATGGCGACATCTTTCAGGTCTTGCGCGAAGCCTTGCCGCGTCACATGCCCGAGAGCCGACTTTGAAGGAAACAGCCACTCTGAATTGTCGAACCGGCCGGATACGCCAAGGAAGCTGTTCAGCGCCGCGCGCGCGGTGGCGTTCAAGGGCACCATCCGTTCTCGCCCGCCTTTGCCCTTGATGGTCAGAATTCGCGTATCGCCGCGAAGCACGCTGCGTGGCAGGCCGACAAGCTCCGACACGCGCATTCCAGTGGCGTAAAGAAGCTCGAGGAGGCAGTGAAACCGCAGCGCACGAAACAGTGCGTGCCCTTCCAGGCCCTCGCACTGTTTTTGCGACGTCTCCAGCAGCCGGTCGACCTCGGCGATGCTTAAGATTTTTGGTAGCGCGCGCTGCTTTTTCGGCCCTTGCAGTCCCGATGTCGGGTCAAGTGTGATGACGTCCTCGGCCAGAAGAAACCGATAGAATTGTTTAATGGCCGAAAGCCGCCGTGCCCGCGACGTCGCCGCTTGCCCTTCACTGGCAAGGTGGCCGAGATAGGCTTGAACGTCATCGGAAGTGACATTTCTTGGTATCACGCCACGACCGGATAAAAAGCTGAGAAAGCCTCCAAGATCGGCAGCGTAAGCCTCCATCGTATTTGACGATGCTCCGCGCTCGGCGGACAGCATCGCGAGAAAATCCGCGACGTCGGTATCGCGCCCAGCGGCAGACGACATGGCCGCCCCTCAATTCGTCTCGGTGCGCGGCCAAGTCGGCAGCAGGGCTTCGAGTCCGAGTCGGCGGGCATCGGCTTCAAGTCCGGCACGCTTCAACGCCCGTATGCTGTCTCCAAGCGCGATCAGATTGGCGTCGGCCGCGCCATTCGGCCCAAGCGCTTTCATGACGAGCAACACGGTGTGCCCGAACTGCTGTTTCTTCGAAGCGACCTGCAACTCGGTCAGCACGCCGGTCTCTGGAAGATAACCGCCCGTCGGCTGCGAGATCGTATTGGCCGCCTGCCACAGGGGAATGGGTACGAGATAATCGAGGGCTTCCATCACGGTCGTTAGACGGTAGAGCGCCGCGGGTGGAAACCGTCCGTTGGCAGCATAATTTTCCAGCGCGGAGAAGCTTTGTCCCCGGTTCGGATCGTGCGGATCGGCAATGTCAATCAGTGCACGCCAGTGACCGAGACCGGGGCCTCCCGACTGATCCGCGATTTGAATCCAGTTGCGGGCCATGTCGAAACGGCTGGACGCCAATCCGATTTCGACACCGGTTTCGGCAAACCAGCTCACTTCCGGAGCCGGCTGTAGATCTGCCGTGGCTTGCGCAATCATTTGCGCGCCGATCATGCCAAGGCCTTCGTGCTTCATGTCGTCCAGGAAAGCGCGGATGAGCCGTGCCTTGCGCGCGGGCGTTCGTTCGTCTTCGGCTGACTTGAACAGTGCCGCGCGCCGGGCGACGCCTTGCGGACCTCGGCCTGACAGCAAGTCGTCGGGGGGCACCCGTTGGGCGTTGACGCGATAGATTCCTGCTAGCATTTGCGGCGTCAGCGCATTGAGGCGCGCCGCCGCTTCTGTCGCCGGAAAGCCGAGATCGACCGGCGTAGAATGATCGGTCGCCAGTGCCACGAGAAGGGCTGGTTCGCCCTTTTCCAACACAAGTTTGTGTGGCAGACCGCCGACCTTCTCGGCAATCCGATAGTCGAGCAGCGTGATTTGCTTAACGTGCGTGTAGCGCGGCTTCGAGCCGATCGAAAACGCGTCGAGCGCTTCAAGTCCGGGCGATGTTTCCACGCCCTCCTCGCGCGCCATGTCGGCCGCAAGTCCCGCTGCCGACTTGTCGCCTTGAGATTCGGAGCAATATCCAGCCATCAGGATGACCTGGCCTTTGAGCCGCGCCGGGATCTCACCCTTCAGCTTGGCCGATTGCGCAACGAGTTGGCACGCTTTGTCGGGATGCCCGGCCGCGAGTTCGTTGCGGGCTTCGAGCGACACCAGCAGCGGATTATCCCCGGCCGGTTGCTTTGCGATCTCGGCGGCCGCTGCGCGCGCCAAGCCCGAGCGGTAGAGTGCTTCGAGCCTGAGTGCGGTAAAGTTGGAATTTGAGCCATCGCCCGACGGCGAAGTGATGAGCTTTTTCCAAAGATCGTGCAGCACGGGCGATCGCGGCGGAATTTCGATGGTCGCGATCAGCTTTTCGAGCGCGGCGACGTCCATGCCGCCCCAAAGTTCATAAGGCAGTCCCGAGCCATCGTTCGACATGACGGGCGCGAGGCTGCCCTTATCCACGGCCGGAGGAATGGCGTCGCGCATGACCGAATTGCCGGACCCCGAACCTGACCGGCTTGGGCTGGACGGGAAGCCGGGCATGGAACCCGAATTTCCCCCGCCGCCACCCGAAGGCTGAGACCACATATCGTCATTGCTACCGCCGGAGGGCGAGCCGAGCGGCTGCAGATAGCTGCGCTTGTCGGGCGGTGGCGAATAAGCATCGTCGTGCGCCGGTTTTTTCCGGCTGCTCGCCGCTGGCGCGGAATAGGAATTGTCCTGTGCGCTCGCCGGAGGCCCAGCGGCTGCAACGGCGATCAGCAGAAAATTGGCGACCAGAAAGCCGCGCGCCGCCGCTATCGTCTTTCGGTGTGTATGCACCATGGCTTTACCGCCGGATTTTCACGTCTGGCACGGGCTTGCTGATCATCTGCTGCTCCGGCTCAAAGCGTGTCGCGAGCACATAGAGACCGCCGAAAACCGCAGCCGCTAATGCGCCAAGTACGAACAACAGCCGGAAAAGGCTCGGCATTTCTTTACCCCGTTCCGGCCTTTTAGGTGAGCACCCTTGATGGCGTGATTATGACTCGGATTGGCATTTTAACGGAACCCCCTTGCGTCGAAAGGGCGTGTATTTCCGATCCACCGCAGGCCTGACGTATGGTTCCAATTTGCGAACGATTTTGGTTCATGGCATGAGGGCGCGGAAATGACCTTTCCGCTACGAGATAGTCTGCCCCAAGCTAACCGATTCGCCGTTGATGTCGGCGTCGAGACCCCCATGACGGAAGCGGAAGCCATCGACCTTGCGAAGAAGCGCATCGGGAAGCGTCCGATCGTGCTTGTCGGCCTCATGGGTTGCGGCAAGTCGTCGGTCGGTAAGCGCTTGGCATTCAAGCTCAGTCTGCCGTTCGTGGACGCCGACGAAGAGATAGAGCGCGCCGCCGCCAAGACGATCAACGACATTTTCGCGGATCACGGAGAAGACCATTTCCGTGACGGCGAGCGCAAGGTTATTGCCCGTCTGCTTGGCAACGGCGCTCAGGTGCTTGCGACCGGTGGCGGTGCCTTCATTCAGCCCGAAACCCGCAAGCGCGTTAAGGAGGCCGCTTTTTCCATCTGGTTGCGGGCCGAATTGCCGGTACTGATGCGTCGTGTCATGAAGCGCGACACTCGGCCCCTGCTGCGCGGCGGCAATCCGGAAGCCACGATGCAGAAGTTGATCGAAGCACGTTACCCGATTTATGCAGAAGCCGATATGACAGTCGAAAGCCGCGACGAACCCCACGACATGATCGTCAATGAAATCATCACACGGCTCGCGACCGGCGCGGATGGCGCGCCGCCGACCACGCTTGAACCGAACCCCTCCAAGATTGTTCATGTCGAGCTTGGCGACCGCTCTTATGATGTTTTGATCACGCGCGGCGTTCTTCGTGATGCCGGAGCGCTCATCAAGGCGCGCTTCGGCTCCGTGAAATGCGGTGTCGTGACAGACGAGAACGTGGCGCGCCATCATCTTTCGACGCTCGAACATAGCCTCAAGGCTGAGGGCCTGTTTGCCGGGTCCGTCGTCATGAAGCCGGGCGAGGCGACGAAGAGCTTTCGCAACCTGGCAGAGCTGTCGGAGCGTCTCCTGGAGCTTGGTCTTGAGCGCGGCGACCTCGTTTTGCCCTTCGGTGGCGGCGTGATCGGCGATCTCGCGGGTTTTGCGGCGGGCATCCTTCGCCGCGGTGTACGTTTCATTCAGATCCCGACTTCGCTGCTCGCGCAAGTCGATAGCTCTGTCGGCGGCAAGACGGGCATCAACACGCCGCAAGGCAAGAACCTTATTGGGGTCTTCCATCAGCCAAGCCTCGTTATCGCGGATACGTCCGTACTGACGACGTTGCCCGCGCGCGAGATGCGGGCAGGATACGCTGAGGTCGCCAAATATGGCCTGCTCGGCGATGCCGCGTTCTTTTCCTGGCTTGAGACGCATTGGCAGTCGGTCTTCGGAAACAACGGGCCGGCTTTGACGACGGCGATCGAAACGAGTGTCGCCGCTAAGGCCGCAATCGTTGCGCGCGACGAGACCGAGACCGGCGACCGTGCGCTTCTGAACCTTGGCCACACGTTCGGCCACGCACTGGAAGCTTGGACGGGATATTCGGACCGCCTGCTGCACGGCGAGGGCGTCGCCATCGGCATGTGCATGGCTTTCCGCCTGTCAGAGGAATTGGGCCTTTGCCCCTCCGGCACGAGCGAGCGCGTCACCAATCATCTGAAAGCCGTCGGCCTTCCGACGCGTATCGGCGATATTCCCGGCGGCAAGGCCGATGCAGCCGAATTGCTGCGCCTCATGGGCCAGGACAAGAAAGTCAAAGCCGGGAAGCTTACGTTCATTCTCGTTCGTGACATCGGTCAGGCTTTTGTCACCCGCGACGTCGCGCCCGAGACCGTTCAGGCCTTCCTCGGCCGGGAAATAAGTCGCTAGAGCATAATAAGCCTCACGCCGGATTTGTGCTAGATTGCTGCCTCTCCTGGGCAGGAATAGCGGACACCATTACCCCCGATGACTGTAATCATAAGCTTCGTCGCCATCCTTTTGCTGATCGTTCTGTCGGCTTTTTTCAACGTCAGCGAGACCGCACTAACGGCAGCGTCGCGAGCGCGCATGCACGCGCTCGAGGAAGACGGCAACGTACCGGCCGCCCTCGTCAATAAGGTTCTATCGCGCCCCGAAAAGATGATCGGAACAGTCTTGCTCGGCAATACGCTCGTTGACGTGCTGGCCGCGGCGATGGCCTCAAACATCGCCGTCGACCTCTACGGACAGTTCGGCGTCGCCTACGCGACGGCCATCATCACGATCCTTATCGTAATCTTTGCCGCCGTGCTTCCCAAGACCTATGCGCTCGCTTACGCCGATCGCGTCGCACTTGTCGTCGCGCCGCCCATGCAGGCACTGATTTACGTGCTGACGCCCTTCACCAAAGCCATCGAATTCATCGTTCGCAACATCCTGATCCTGACGCCGGGCAAGGCTGACGATGCCGCCAATATCCTCGCCGCTCATGAGGAGATCCGGGGCACGATCGATCTGCAGGCGAAGGAAGGCACCGTCGCCAAGGGTGACGCCGAAATGCTCGGTGGCGTTTTAGATTTGCGTGATCTGCAAGTCGCCGACATCATGGTTCACCGCACCAAGATGGAAACCATCGATGTCGACGAGCCGCCTGCGAAAATTCTCGATCAGTTGATGCGCTCCCAGTATACGCGCGTGCCGCTTTGGAAAGACGAGCCGGAGAATATCGTCGGCGTTCTGCACACCAAGGATCTTCTGTTGGCCTTGTCGCGCGACGGCTGGGATCCCGAGAAGCTCGATATCATGAAGTCGGCGTCCGAGCCCTGGTTCGTGCCCGACACCACGACGCTGAAAGACCAGCTCAACCAGTTTCTGAAAAAGAAAATCCAGATGGCCCTTGTCGTCGACGAGTACGGCGAGGTGCAGGGGCTGATTACGCTCGAAGACATCCTGGAAGAAATCGTCGGCCAGATTACCGACGAGCACGATAATCCCGACAGCCACATCCGCGTTCAATCAGACGGCACCGTCAACGTTGACGGCACCGTTGCAATTCGCGACCTCAATCGCCATCTTGATTGGGATCTCCCCGACGACGAAGCGACGACGGTTGCGGGCCTCGTGATCCACGAGGCGCAGACGATACCGGAACCTGGACAGGTCTTCACCTTCCACGGCTATCGGTTCGAAATTCTCCGCAAAAGTCGCAACCGGATCATGGCGATGCGCATCAAACCGATCGCGTCGACAACCTCGCCTGCATCCGGCTCGGCGTCAGCGCGGCCGCACGGCTGAACCTCATTCAAGTGTGTGAGGCAGAGGCTTTTGGCAGTGCTTCACCGGGCGCCACGGTCGCAAGCGCGAGCGCGTGAACGCCGCCCGCAAGTTCGTCTTTAAGCAGATCATTGACGAGGCGATGCCGGTCCACCCGAGACTTGCCGGCGAACGCTTCGGATACGATAAGAATTCTAAAGTGGCTCTCGCCGGTGCCCGGCGAATTGCGATGGCCGGCGTGCAACTCGGACTCGTTGATGATGTCAAGCCGGATCGGTTTGAGACCGATCATAAGCTTTTCGCGAAGTCGGCCTGTAACGGACATCTTTTTCTCTCATGGGTGTCTTTCGTGCTGCATTGGTGCGCTGGGGCACACGGACGAAAGGGCCTATTAATGGATTGACTGCACAGTCACGACGGAAATCAAGAGTTTTCTTGCCGCCTTGTTTCGGTGCGGCCTAACCCTCATAATTCATGCAATGAAACTGGAATCAAAATACTTCGATAGCATCCGCGTCTCTTCGAAGCGCCAGACGAGCGCCAAGAAGGAAACGCACGCGCCCGTGTGTCAATGGAAAGGTTGCGACAAGCCCGGCGTACATAAGGCGCCAAAGGGCCGAGGCCGCGACGGCGAATATTTCCAGTTCTGCGTGGATCATGTCCGCCAGTACAATCAGGAATACAATTATTTCGACGGTATGAGCGACGCCGAGGTCAGCAATTTCCGCAAGGATGCCATGACCGGCCATCGCCCGACCTGGAAGACGGGCGCCAACGCCTGGGCCCACGGCACACGCGATGGTTCGCAGGATGCTGACGCCGCCGCCCGCGTCAAGGCAGGCACGCAGCGCATGAACCGCAAGGTTCGCTCCTCTCGGACAGCCACGGCGCCGACGTTTCAGCGTCAGTTGAAACCGCTTGAGCGCAAATCTCTCAAAGTCATGGATCTCGGCGAAGACGCGAGCCGTGAGGATATCAAGTCTCGCTTCAAGGAGCTGGTGAAAATTCACCATCCTGATGCGAACGGCGGCGATAGCAGGTCTGAGGAAAAGTTGCGTGAAATCCTCCAAGCCTATAACTATTTAAAGCAATCTGGCCTGGTCTAATCCTCCGAGCCTTTGAAGCAGGTGCGCCGACGGAAGTTGCCCCTGTTCGAGGCCTTAGCGGCAGCTAGGCGATTTGATCGGGAATCCAATGGAAATGCGCACGTCTACAAGCGCGAATGGCGCGGCAGCCGCCAATCTTCCGGACATGAAGCTGTCCGTTCGCCAAGTTTTCGGTATCGACAGCGATCTCGAGGTGCCGGCCTATTCGAAGCCGGAAGATCATGTCCCGGAAATCGATCCGGATTATCTGTTCAACCGAGACGTCACTCTCGCGATTTTGGCGGGCTTCAAGCACAACCGCCGTGTGATGATCCAGGGCTATCACGGCACCGGCAAATCAACCCACATCGAGCAAGTCGCCGCGCGGCTCAACTGGCCGTGTGTGCGCGTCAACCTCGACAGCCACGTCTCGCGCATCGATCTCGTCGGCAAGGATGCCATCGTTCTGAAGGATGGCAAGCAGGTCACGGAATTCAAGGAAGGCATTCTTCCTTGGGCGCTCCAGAACAATATCGCGCTCGTGTTTGACGAATACGATGCTGGCCGTCCTGACGTCATGTTCGTCATTCAGCGCGTGCTTGAAGTCTCAGGCAAGCTGACGCTGCTGGATCAATCGAAGGTCATTCGTCCGCATCCGGCATTCCGCCTGTTTGCTACGACGAACACCATCGGCCTCGGCGACACGTCTGGCCTCTATCACGGCACGCAGCAGATCAACCAGGGTCAGATGGATCGCTGGTCGATCGTTGCCACGCTGAACTATCTCCCGCACGATGACGAAGCCCGGATCGTGCTGTCGAAGGTAAAGTCGTTCGCGAAGACGGACGCCAAACGCAAGCAGATTTCGCACATGGTTCGCGTCGCGGATTTGACGCGATCCGCCTTTATCAACGGCGATCTATCGACCGTGATGAGCCCGCGCACGGTCATCACCTGGGCCGAGAACGCCGAGATCTTCGGCGACATCGGCTTCGCATTCCGCGTGACCTTCCTGAACAAGTGCGATGATCTGGAAAAGCCGCTCGTTGCGGAATTCTACCAGCGCTGCTTCGGCGAAGAGCTTCCCGAAAGCACGGCTAACGTCGCGCTGAGCTAATCTTCTTCGCTACCTTGAGGGCGGCGGGTAAAAGAGCGACACGCACTCCATGACGTCTCCGACCAAACGCCGGGAAGCACCGTCTGAACCGCTGAAGCGCGTGCTCGGTCCGGCTGTGCGCGCCATTGCGGGTGACGGAGAAGTCGAAGTCGATTTCGGCCCCGGCAAGGGCGATGTGTCGGGCAAGGCCGTGCATCTTCCCGACTTGCCGCGCGCGCCGTCCGCGAAAGACGTCGCGCTGGCCCGCGGCTGGGCCGACAGCCTCGCGCTGCGGCTGGGCTGCCACGACGCCAAGGTGCATCGCCGCATTGCGCCGGCCGCCGGTCCCGCCCGTGCCATTTTCGAGGCTGCTGAGCGCGCCCGTATCGAAGGACTGGGCTCAGCGCGCATGCCCGGCATGGCCGCCAATCTCACCACGCGTCTCGAAGATCATTACAGTCATGGCCGCTTCCGGTCTGTTGCGACGCGCGCCGAAGCTCCGCTCGAAGACGCGCTCGCGCTGCTCATTCGCGAACGCCTGACCGGTCAAGCGCCACCCGCTTCGACGAAGGGCCTTGTCGACGTTTGGCGCTCGGTGATCGAAGCGCGCGGCGGCAAGCTTCTGAGCAAGCTCGAAGGCCTGTCGGAAAACCAGGAGCAGTTCGGCCGCCAGATTCGTGATCTTCTGAAGATCCTCGAGATGGCTGAGCAGAGCGACGAACCGCAGCCAAACGACGACGAGGAAGAAAACGACGAAGGCGCGGCCGAGGGCGGTTCGGAGAATTCCGAAGATCAAAGCGAGGACGCCACCGACGGTCAGGACCAGGAAAGCGAAGAGCAGCTTTCCGAAGGCGATCTCTCCGAGACTGAAGAAACGATGGAACAGGGTTCGACCGAACCCCAAGACCTCGACGACGGCGAGATGAACGACGAAGAGACGCCCGCGCCTTGGCGTCCGAACATGACTGTCCTCGATAACCCCGAGGCCTTCGGCTACAAGGTCTTCACGCGCGCCTACGACGAAGAGATCGGCGCCGACGAGCTTTCGACGCCCGAAGAATTGGAACGCCTTCGCGCCTTCCTCGACAAGGAACTGAAAACACTTTCCGCCGCTGTCGCCAAACTCGCCAACAAGCTGCAGCGCCGTCTTCTGGCGCAGCAAAATCGGGGCTGGGATTTCGATCTCGAAGAAGGCCAGCTCGACGCCGCGCGGCTGACGCGTATCATCACCGATCCGACCGGCGCGCTGTCGTTCAAACGCGAACGAGATACCGATTTCCGCGATACCGTCGTGACGCTATTGCTTGATAATTCCGGTTCGATGCGCGGCCGTCCGATCATGGTCGCGGCTTGCTGCGCCGACATTCTGGCCCGGACGCTGGAGCGTTGCGGCGTAAAGGTCGAAATTCTGGGCTTCACGACCAAGGCCTGGAAGGGGGGGCAGTCGCGCGAAGAATGGCTGGCAGCCGGCAAGCCCCCAGCTCCGGGCCGCCTCAACGATCTCCGACATATCATCTACAAGACGGCGGATGCCCCGTGGCGGCGCGCCAAGAATTCGCTCGCCTTGATGATGCGCGAAGGTCTTCTGAAGGAAAATATCGACGGCGAGGCTTTGGCTTGGGCGCATGCCCGCCTCGTCAATCGCCCCGAGCAGCGCCGCATCCTGATGATGATTTCAGACGGCGCACCGGTTGATGATTCGACCCTCTCTGTGAATTCCGGCAGCTATCTCGAACAACATCTGCGCCAGGTCATACATGAGATTGAAAATCACTCGCCGGTCGAGCTGATCGCCATCGGCATTGGTCACGACGTGACGCGCTATTATCAGCGCGCCGTCACCATTACCGATGCATCCGAGCTCGCGGGTGCAATGACGGAAAAACTCGTCGAGTTGTTCGATGAGCATCACGAAGCCGACAAGGCGGCCGCGACGCGCCGCAAGCATGCGCGCGTACATTGAGGGCGACCGGTGGCATTAATTTTTTTCCGACGATTTGCAGTCGCAATCGCCGTTATCGGCATTGGCGCGTGCCCTGCTCTGGCAGACGAAAAGCCCGACATCTCCTCGCTGAAGTCAGCGCCGATCACAGTCGCAGCCCAACCCATCGCTACATTTTCTCGCTCCGGCGGGAACCGTCCGCTTGCAAAATTGAAGTTTCTGGGCGGTCTCGTCCTGACATCACCGTCACCGTATTTTGGCGGTTGGTCCGGCTTGCTTCTGGCCGACGATGGGAAGTCGCTTTTAGCTCTATCCGACACCGGCGTCTGGATGACGGGCAACCTGACCTATGCAGGGACCAGCCCCTCCGGCATCACCAACGCCCGCCTCGGTCCGCTTTTGGAAAAATCCGGCCGCCCCATCCGACGCAGACACGATCGCGACTCGGAATCGATCGCGTTTGAAGGCGGAACTTTCCAGAACGGAACGGCCCTTATCGGTTTCGAGGGCCGTCATCGCATCGAACGTTTCAGGCTCGACCCTAAAGATATTCAGGCGACCGGCGCCGCGCTGAAGATCCCCGCCGCGGCCAAGCACATGGATCAGAATAAGGGCTTCGAAGCGCTCACGATCTTGAAGGGCGGCCCGTACAAAGGCAGGCCAATCGCATTTTCAGAGCGGCTTTACGATCCTGCGCGCAATCATACCGGCTGGGTCTGGACGAAAGCCGGACCCCAGACCTTCCACCTGAAAAACATCGGCGACTTCGACATCACCGATGTCGCAAGCCTCGATGACGGAACGATCTTCGTTCTAGAGCGCCGATTCCGCTGGCTTGAAGGCGTCAAGATGCGCCTAGTGCGCGTTGCGCCCGATGCCATCGTCCCAGGACGCACAATTGACGGCGAAACGCTGATCGAAGCCGACATGGCCGATAACATCGACAACATGGAAGGCTTAGCCGCCACGCGGCTGAAGTCCGGAGGCGTCCTGCTCACCATGATCTCGGATGACAATTTCAATCACGTCATCCAACGCACAGTGCTGCTTCAGTTTTTGCTGAAAGAATCCAGACAAGCGAAAGCCCGGCTGCCGAATTAGGCCACCGGGCTAAAACGATCTGGAAAATCGCGTCGAGAGATCAGGCGGCCTTGGCGGCTGCCTGCACCTTCTGAATCTCGCGCTTGAGCTTCAGACAGGTCTGCGACAGCTCGTCATTGTTCGCCTTCAGCAGGAAGGCATCGAGGCCACCGCGGTGCTCGACCGACTTCAGAGCCCGCGCCGACACGCGCAGACGGACTTTGCGGCCAAGCAAATCGCTCATCAGCGTGACGTTGCAGAGGTTCGGACGAAACTTACGCTTCGTCTTGTTTTCGGCGTGGCTCCTGAGTTGGCCCGAGAGGGGCAACGTGCCCGTCAGCTCACAGCGCCTGGTCATAACACTCTCCTCTGCCGCACCCTCAAACCGGGGCGGTCGATCGAAAACTTGCTGTTTCAGCAAAAAATAGCGCCCCGCAAGCCGAGCCTGCGGGGTTTCGGGTGCTGTATAATTGACATGCCCGATGCCCGTCAAGACGGGGCTGGAACTCGCGGCATGTCGTTTTGCCGTGCTGCCCGCAGAAGTCCCAGAATAGTCGCAAATTTTGGCTATCGCGAACCTATCGCCCGCCGGGCAGCAGGGAAAAACGATGGCAGTATCGGGTGCCGGTAATCGGAACCAAATGGCCCTCCGCAGCCTTGTCGCGGTTGTTGCTGCCACCGTGCCATTCGAGCGCGCCGCCGCCGTCGGGCCGAACTGGCCCAACAAGGTTACAGCCATCTATAAGCTCTCTTTTGCCGGAATCGGTGTCGGCAAGTATCGGTTTAATGCCCAATTTGACAAAAACGGTTACGTGGCCAACGGGCACACCAAGGTTTCGGCGCTATTCGGCACGTTCAAATGGGTTGGTGATTTTTCCGGCAACGGCGCGCTTGATCCGTCCGGCATCCGCCCGTCCGCATTCCAAATGAATTATAAAACGCAAAAAAAAGTGAGTTCAGTGAAAATAGGCTTCACAGGGCTTGGCGTGACCTCGGTTGCCGTCCTTCCAGAGAAGCCGCCTTCGCCTGAGATCATCAAGCTGAAGCCCGAGAATTTGCAGAACGTCTTTGACCCGATGGCGGCCATGATCGCCGTCTCCGACGCCAACCCCTCCGACGCCTGTAACCGCACGCTGCCCGTGTTCGACGGCAAGGTCCGTTACGATTTGCGCTTGTCCTTCAAGGGCCGCGAGCCGGTCAAAGACCGCAATCCCTCAAGGCAGCCGAAAGAGCTGGTGGTCTGCCGGGTCAAATATGTTCCGATTGCCGGCCACAAACCGAAGGACTTTGAGCGTCCGTGGATCGACTATAACAACATCGAAATCGCGCTTCGCGCGGTCCCGAAAGCAGGAATTTATGTGCCCTACCGGGTGACCATCCCCTCACCTCTTGGCAATGCCGTCATGACCGCTGATACGATTAACATCACAGCAGCAAACAACCAGCAGATCGCGCTGACGCACTAACACGCGTAGCGCGCGAGGATTTGAGGCGGCGTGACGCTCTTTGTCCGCTAACCGAATAATCCTTGATCTCTAGGCCCTCCTCTGCAATGCCAGGGCTCGATCGGAGTCAATGCAACATATGGCAAGTGATCTGGAAGCCCGCATCCGAAACGTGACCGCGGTGCTCGGACCCACCAATACCGGTAAGACCCATCTCGCCATCGAGCGGATGTTGGGCCACGAAAGCGGGATGATCGGCCTGCCGCTGCGCCTGCTTGCGCGCGAGGTCTACGATCGCATCAAGCAGCGCGTCGGCGCCGACAAGGTCGCGCTCATCACCGGCGAAGAAAAGATCAAGCCCGAGCGCGCCCGCTATTGGGTGTCGACCGTCGAAGCCATGCCGCGTGACATCAATGTCGACTTCCTGGCAATCGACGAAATCCAGCTGTGCGGCGATCCCGAGCGAGGCCACGTCTTCACCGATCGGCTTCTGCATGCGCGCGGCCGCTCCGAAACGCTGCTGCTCGGCGCGCAGACGATGCGAGACGCCATCGCGGATCTGATTCCCGGCGCCAACTTCATCTCGCGCCCGCGCCTGTCGAAGCTGACCTACAGCGGCGAAAAGAAAATCACGCGGTTGCCTGCGCGCTCTGCAATCGTCGCGTTTTCGGCCCAGGAAGTTTATGCGCTGGCCGAATTGATCCGTCGCCAGCGCGGCGGCGCGGCTGTCGTGCTCGGAGCGCTCTCCCCGCGCACGCGCAACGCTCAGGTCGAGCTCTATCAGTCGGGCGACGTCGAATTCCTGATCGCAACTGACGCGATCGGCATGGGCCTCAACCTTGACGTTGATCACGTCGCCTTCTCGGCGCTTCGCAAGTTCGACGGCTACAATCATCGCAATTTGACGCCAGGTGAGATCGGTCAGATCGCCGGTCGTGCCGGTCGCCACATGAACGACGGCACCTTCGGCGTCACCGGCGGCGCCGAGGCGCTCGACGCTGACATGGTGGAACGCCTCGAAACGCACAGCTTCGATAGCATCCGCACGCTGCAATGGCGCAACCGCGATCTCGATTTCTCGACGCTCGATGCGCTGCATGCTTCGCTTCGCGAACTGCCGCGCGAGCAGCGTTTGACGCGCGCCCGAACTGCCGACGACGTGGCGGCTCTCGAAGCATTGACGGCTGACCGCGAGATCGCCGATATGGCGACGTCGCGCCCGCGCGTCGAACTGCTGTGGGAGGTCTGCCAACTTCCCGACTATCGCAAGATCTCCGGCCAAAGCCACGCCGAACTCGTTTCGAATCTTTACCGGTATCTGACGACCGGCGAAAACCGCATCCCTGAAGACTGGTTCTCCAAGCAAGTCGCTTTGGCGGATCGAACCGACGGTGATATCGACACGCTCGCAACCCGCATCGCGCACATTCGCACCTGGACCTTCGTCGCCAATCGTCCCGATTGGCTGAAGGATCCCGGGCATTGGCAAGAGCGGACGCGCGCTATTGAAGACAGTCTCTCCGACGCCTTGCACGAGCGCCTCACTCAGAGGTTCGTGGACCGCCGGACCAGCGCTCTGATGAAAGGCATGCGGGACAAAGACGAACTCACGGCCGATATCGCCGATGACGGCGCCATCACGGTCGAAAACCACTTTGTGGGCAAGCTGAAAGGTTTTCGCTTCACGCTTGATTCCGCCGGCGATGGCATCCACGAAAAGGCAACGCGCCAAGCCGCGATGCAAGTCGTGACGCGAGAGTTGGGCATGCGTGCACGTCGCGTTGCAGCCGCGCAGAACGATGCATTCAAGCTTGCGCGCAATGGCATGATCATTTGGCGCGACGACGAGATCGCCAAGCTCGAACCCGCTGAAGATCCGCTGCAGCCGTCCGTCACGCTCATTGCCGACGAGACGATGAGCGAGTCCGATCGTGAAAAGGTTCAGGCCCGCATCAAGACCTGGATCGACGACACGATCGCAGACAAGTTGAAGCCACTCGTCGAGATGTCGAAGAGCGCCGAGCTTCAGGGTTTGGCGCGCGGCATCGCGTTTCAGTTGAAGGAAGGTCTCGGTGCGCTGAAGCGTGAGGTCGTCGCCGACGACATCAACGCGCTCGATCAGGCAGCGCGCGCCGAACTGCGCAAGTACGGATTGCGCTTTGGCGCGTTCAACATCTTCTTTCCGATCATGCTGAAGCCGGCACCGGCCGATCTCGCGGCGACGCTGTGGCTCTTGAAGCACCCGACGGAAAACGGCGTCGTGCCGCAGTTGCCCCGCGCTGGGTTGACGTCGGTTGTCGTCGATCCGGCAACGCCGGAAGCGCTTTACCGTGCACACGGTTTCCACCTCTGCGGCCCGCGCGCCATCCGTCTCGACATCCTTGAACGCCTTGCCGATTTGATCCGCCCGCTGCTCGCATGGCGTTCGGGTCCAGGCAAGACGGAGGCGCCGAAAGGCTCGACCGGCGACGGCGGTTTTCGCGCCACCGACGACATGATGTCGATCCTCGGATGCTCGGCAGACGAACTCGGCGAAGTGTTGAAAGCCCTGGGCTTCCGCCTCGAGCGCCGTCCGATCCCGGCCGAAGCTCCGGCAGCCGTTCCGACACCGGCGGCCACTGAGGCAGATGCCGCCCCGTCCGTCAGCGAGGCGTCCGCGGAGCAAGCCCAGGCTGCGGCTGCGCCAGTATCAGCCCCCGTAGATAATCTAGGCGAAACGCCGTTCGCGGAAGCGGAGGCCCCGGCCTCGGCGGAGGCCGCTGCGCCTGAAGTTTCTGATCCGGTCGCCGCCATCGCGGCCGATTCCTCATCGGTTTTGGCGTCAGTGGCAGAAGAGCCGAAGTTCGAAGAGATATGGCGCCCCCGTCGTCACCAGCGGCCCGAACGCCGGGATGGCCAGCGTCGCGACAATCAACGCCGAGATGGCGGTCACGGCCGCCACCGCCACGGCAACCGGCATCAGCAGGCTTCGGCGCAAGTTAGCGTTTCGCCCGACAGTGCGAACGCTGCGCCGGCCGCCGACGTATCCGCTGCGCCGCAAGGTGGCGAGCATCAGTCTGACCGTCAGCCGGATCGCAATCGCCAATCCGACCGGCGTGATAATCGCCAGCGGTTTGAAGGTCGCAACAAGGACGACCGTCGCCATGATCGCAAGGACGAAGGTGGTCGCCCTCGTCGCGACGACGATCGCAAAGGACGTCGTGACGATGGCCGTCGCCGCGAAGACCGGCGATCGCCGCAACTGATCACGGCTGCTCCGCCGAAGTCGTCCGGCGGCGATTCCTCGTCACCGTTCGCGGCGCTTGCTGCACTGAAGGCTCAAATGGAGAAACGGAGCGAAGGCTCCGGATCGACCTGACGAGATGCCGGACGCGGATCGCCCCGCGCTGCAGCGGATCGACCAATGGCTGTGGTTTGCCCGGATTGCGAAGTCCCGGACACTGGCGCAAGCGTTGATCGAACGTGGCAAGGTGCGAGTGAATCGCGTGAAGATCGATAAAGCGAGTACAATCGTCCGCGCGGGCGACGTGCTCACCCTGTCGCTCGGGCCGCGGGTCATAAGCGTTGAGATCCTTGGCATCGGCGCCAGGCGAGGGCCCGCTGCTGAGGCGCAGACGCTTTATCGCGACCTGACCCCTCGCCAACCGCTGGCAGTTTCCGGGAACACGCCGGAGGCAAGCGGTGATGCTACTGTCGTGCAGGTGCCAACCCGTCCCGAAGGCAGCGGCCGTCCGACGAAGCGCGAACGGCGTCTGATCGACAAATTCAGGGGACGAGACTGAAACTGTGACGCCCGGTCCACCTAGGCAGGCGACGTGCCTATGGTAATAAGGGCGCCGCTCGAACAACAGATTTGCTCTGCGACGTCGCTGTGCTGGAGCGTCGGCCGTTATAAGAATTAGGAATTCGAATGACCTACGTCGTCAACGAGAAGTGCATCAAGTGCAAATACACCGATTGCGTAGAGGTTTGCCCGGTCGATTGTTTCTATGAAGGCGAGAACATGCTCGTCATTCATCCTGACGAATGCATCGACTGTGGCGTCTGCGAACCGGAGTGCCCTGCCGACGCCATCAAGCCCGACACTGAACCAGACATGGAAAAATGGATGGAGCTCAACCGCCAGTATGCCGATGCTTGGCCGAACATCACCGCCAAGAAGGCTGCATTGCCGGACGCCGACGCCGCCAAGGATGAGCCAAACAAATTTGAGAAATATTTTTCTCCAAATCCGGGTTCTGGAGATTGATTTTGCGCCAAATGGCGACTCTTCTTAGCCGTTAGGGCATCTCTTACATAAGCTGTTGGTTTAGCGCGTTAATTTAAATGCGGTCTTAAGCTCGTCCAGATTGTCTCAGAACCCGACCCTTCAATTACCGTCAAGACTGTGTTAGTGTCAGTTGCGATGGCGTTAAGTCTGCACAAATCCGGAACGGCCGCGAACAAAAGGGGGCTGCTCATCTCTGAGGAGCGGCAACCAATAAGACGTTATGGGGCGTCAACGGGCCAATTCAGAGTCGGACGGGATTTGCGAAGCTAGGCCACAAATGAGCGCGCAGGGGACGGCCTCTCGTCAAGACGAGGCTCGGATCAATGCGCGCGTGTCGTTCGGGCGTCGTCTCGTCCGCGGCACGGATCCTCCGTCCTTAAGGTAGGGCGGACTGACGGCGGTGTCGGCCCCCCGGCAACGTCCAGTATGCGAGAGTGAGAGATCGATATGGCTCAAAAGAAGAAAGCTCCGGTCAGCCCCAAGTCCGCAGCGAAGAGTGCCGTCCGTAAGTCCATGCCTTTGAAGGTGAGCACAAGCGCCAATAAGGTCGCGAAGCCGTCCGCCAAAGCCAAAGCCGAACCGCCGACGAAATCCAAGCTCGCGCCGACCTCTAGCCCGAAAGCAGCAGCCTCGACGAAGAAGGCAGTGCCCGTCGCGACGAAGCACGCGAAGGTCGAGGCAGCCCCGGCCGCGAAGAAGCCTGTCGCAGGGCCGACGCCGGTCGCTCCGCATGTCGCCGCAGCTCAATTGAATGCCAAGGTCGCCGCTGCAGCAGCCGCGCCTCAGCGCACCGTCGCCGTGCCCGCCAATGCGCACAAAGCCGCCAGCCAGAAAATCTCGGCCCCGGTCGCCGCTGCCCAGCAGCCGGCTGCACCGAAAGAAGCCACCGACAAGGCTGCTGCCGCTCGCCAGATCCTTGCGGTGCAGAAGAAGCCGGTCAGTCAGCGTCACGGTTTCAAGGCGAATGAATTCATCGTTTATCCCGCTCACGGCGTCGGCCGCATTGTCGGCATCGAAGAGCAGGAAATCGCCGGCATGGCGCTTGAGCTCTTTGTCATCACTTTCGACAAAGAGAAGCTGACGCTGCGCGTGCCGACCGGCAAGCTTGCCAGCGTCGGAATGCGTAAGCTCGCTGACGAAGGCCAGGTCAAGAAGGCGATGGAGACGCTCAAAGGTCGTGCCCGCATCAAACGCACGATGTGGAGCCGTCGCGCGCAAGAGTATGTTGCGAAGATCAACTCCGGCGATCTGATTTCGATCGCTGAGGTTGTCCGTGATCTCTATCGCTCCGAAGCCCAGCCCGAGCAGTCTTACTCTGAGCGTCAGCTCTATGAGGATGCGCTCGATCGCATGGCCCGTGAGCTGGCCGCCGTCGAAAAGCTCGACGAGCGCGGCGCCGTCCAGCGCATCACGGACATCCTCTCCAAGAGCGCCAAGGGCCGCCGTCTGGCGGAAGCCGACGCTCCGGTCGAGGAAGAAGCCGCTTAACGGCATCAAAGAGACTTCAGGTTTACAGCGCTCGGTTCCGCACCTTCCGGCGGGGCCGGGCGCGTCTCTTTTGGGGCATCTGTCGGCGACGGTATCCCATCGCCAGCTGCTTCAAGCTGAGACGGATCGGCGATGTCGATCAGCGGGCCGTTGCGCCGTTCGATCCAGCCGCGCACGACGACAGAAGTATTTGCCAGAGCGTCAAGGGAGCGATCGAACTCCGGATTGGCCGCAAGAACCTTCTTGTCGATCCGAGCGGTAAAATCGCTCCGCCAGTCGTTGCTGAAATTTAAATACGTTGAGCTCTTCGTTCGCCCAACCGACAGAATTCTTCCGGCGACGCGCTCGTATTTGCCGCGCCGCTTCATGATCTCACCCGGCCGATCGGCCGAGAGCGTGCGATAGACGCCGTTTTGCCAGAGCCCCAGGCGGCGTGAGCGAGCGTAGCTCTCGTTGGCGATCAGTTCGCGCGCGCATGAAAAGCTTTCCGGTAACCCATAAGCGCGAGAGTGGCCGCCTCTGAGCAGCGCGCCTTGGACCCAATCTTCGCGGCCTTGATCGATGACGAACACTTGCGCCAGCTCGCGCCCATAGCGATCGGAGCGTCGGCCGGCAAACGCCAGCTTCACACGCTTTGCGAGCACGAGATCCGATAGCGCTTTGATCGTATCAGCTTCCGGCGGCCACGCCCCCTGAGCCGCATCCGCGTCGCGCGCTCTCGGCGCCAGCGCGCCGATCAATCTCACGGCCTTGCCATCATCCAGGATGAGCGTTTCGCCATCGATGACACGGGTGACGGTCCGAATAGGGCCGGGCTCAAGTGTGCACGGCGGAGGCGGCTTTGTCTCTTCAGCCAAGACGCCCAGCGGAGCGAGAAGCGCCACCAAGCCGATAATCACTGCCCACCACATCCCCGCCATGGCACAGAGAGACCACACGACGCTTCGCCCGCCAAGAGCGGATCGGCATCGAATAGCGAGAAAGTATCGCGTTTAAGCGAGTGCGCTTACGTGCGTTGCCTGCCGCAGCGGAACTCAGAAGCGATGAACGAAGCCAAAGCTGAATTTGTCCATGGTGGCTTTGATGTCATTGTAACCCGACGGCAGGGAGTCGAATGACTCGTCCGAGAACTCCACGCGTTTGTACTCGAAACGCAGCCTGTTGCTGTCGCTCCAGAGATATTCGATGCCGCCGCCGGCGGTCCAACCGGAGAGCATATTAGTGTCGCTAGTGCCAAGACCACCGTTCCGCACTTCCAAATTGGCAAATGCATATCCGCCCGTTGCGTAGATGAGCGTGCGGTCCATCAGCAGGAATCCAGCTCGAGCACCAACCGAGCCGTCGAAATCGGCATGAGCTTTGAAGCCCGAGATCCCATCGATTCGAGAGCTGTCGCCATACAGGAAATCGTAGTTCAATTCTGCCGTCGGCCCGAACACGATGTCGCCGACGCGGAAATCGTAACCAGCCGAGGCCCCGAGCGTTATGCCGTTCGCGTCCCTCAGCCGGCCGCCGTTGCCACTGAACGACATGGTGTTATAGCCGATCGATGGCTTCCAGTTGAAACCCTCCCAGGAGTACGGAAGCGGCTTCTCGGCATAATTCGGAACGACGAGATTATAGGGGTAGCTCATATTACCGATGGGCTTCACGTCCTCGGGAAGGCTCTGAGCCATCGCGCCGCCCGCCGGCAGCAGAAACGGCGACAAAGCCAGCGCGAACAGTAACTTCTTCATTAGAGCATTCCCTCGGCATCCAAGCCAATTCTCGACGTCTGCGAGCAAGTCCAATTTTCCAGGTTGCACGTCAACCGGAATGCCTCGGATATCCCGCCTGTAAAATAGACGACGTCGAGTCTACGTCCCCACCTTCGGCTAGCCTGCATCTCTAGCCAATTTATACTGTCGATCACGTTAAGCATTTTGAAAAGGAGGCAATTTGAAATATTTAGCATCTTGTTCCCGAGCGTGGCGTTTAAGCCCTCGTCGCAACTGAACGCTCGACATTTCTGGCGATAGGTTGACAGGATCGCCATCTGTTGCGGGTCAAACTCTTAAAGAAGCCGCGAGCGGCCCTCTCGCAGGCCCCGCGTTGGCCTTCCGGTCGCCTGCCCGCTCGCGGTCATCAGCCAGTTATCGTGGGCGCACGTAAAATTCAATCAAAAGTAGTAGAATGGAAACGAGAGCACGCGGGCGCTCCGGGCTAAACGATTCCGAATATTGCGATGGCCGTCGCATGAGCGTCGCGCCGAAGCCCTACTGCAATGAGCCGCGCTTGACCTCCGCCAGCGCTGACCGCATAGCTCTTTGCACCCGCCGCAGAGGTGGGAAATCGAACTGACGAAGCACGGCCGCAAGGCCTGGGCGGGCCCCGTAGCTCAGCTGGATAGAGCAACGGTTTCCTAAACCTAAAATACCCCCAACAAAATCAGGTAGTTGCGACGCTCCAGGGCAGTGGCGGGGCAGTAGGTTTTGTGGGGTGCAGCGGGCATTATGGCGCAAAATGTTGCAGCCGAGTGACTCCTACAACCGAAAACAACAAGGGAACGGCCTAGCAACTCGCAAGAACATTGCGAGTGAGGCCGCTCTCAGTTATTCCAGGACATGGCCGGGTGATGACCGGCCTGAGTTGTACCTTGTTGCGTCCCACCCCAGCGTAGACGCGACAGCCTTTCTGAATCCCCAGCTGCGCCGCGTCAAGCTCTCTGACACGGGGATCGAGAGGAGAATGTGGACATGAATCGTCCGCGCAACACCTTGGGGCTCTTGGCCCCGTTCCATCCACCACAACCTAATGCTCTTGAGCCGTACTCCATGGCAAATGCGCTGTGGGATTGGCGGCTGAAGACCGAGTATGTACCCGGTTATTACCGGTACGTAGATCTCGGGATCTTGGGGCACTCTTATGAATGGGTGCCGGGGTACTGGCGGCGGAGGGCGTGGTGATGGCGAAGAAGCCTCAGACGAGAACTGGGTACCGCGATTCCGTGGACGGCCAGTTCATCACGAAAGAGGAGGCCGACCGGCGTCCTCGCGAGACTGAGAAGCAGAGAATCCCGATGCCGAATAAAGGCAAGGGAAAATGAAATGAGAAAGCCCCGCTCTCGCGGGGCTTTTGCCTACCAGCCCTTGTCTTTTTTCAATGCGAGAAGGGCCTCAAGTTCGTTTCGCAGTTGCTCCACTAATGTTGCGCTTGCGCCTGGCATGCCATCACTAACTGCCTTTTCACCTCTTGCAATAGCATCGTTAGTGTCATTGATCGCCTGAGCGAGTTCTGCAGACGAGCTTATTTTCGAAAGGTCACGCATTCGTATTGTCCTTGGTCGCGAGTTAGGTCCCTCATATGGTGCGGTACCCGCATTTGCGGCAAATACCACCGACTACGCCAAGCGCGGCGGAATATTCCATGTCGTGGTCGCAGTCTGTAGGGTTTATTGCGTGTCGATTTCGATTTGAGTAATTCCGTCCTTCGTCAATTTCTGGATCTTCTCGCCAATACATATTGCAGCGCCGTATCCCATGCCCGCTAGGCGCAGGCAGGGAACACGACGGCCTAGCTGATATACCGACATCATCTCATGCCATGGCTACGGTGCAAGGAACCGTTGGGGATATCGCTTGCGCGTGCCGTAGGACTTGGCGATAAGCGCGGGGAGTGCCGTTTCTAGGCAGTGATTGGGCAGTAAACTCGCTTCGGTAGGCCCAAAATCGGCGCTTCAGCTCGTAAGGTAGAGAATGAGAATTCAGCATCTAACTACTTGGTGAAACTTTTTTCTGCTAAACGAGGAAAAGATGGCCCCGTAGCTCAGCTGGATAGAGCAACGGTTTCCTAAACCGTAGGTCGCAGGTTCAAATCCTGCCGGGGTCGCCAATAGCAAGGCGAAGATTGCGGACGCCTTGAAAGCTGCCGCCACAGTTAAGGAGAGCATCGCGCGGATGGCCGCCAAGATCGAGGTCACGATCGCCGATCAAAATCCGGTCGTACGTGCAGGTCTCGATGCGCTGATTGAGCGTGACGGGCGATTTACCGTGTGCGGTGTGCACGCGACCGGTGAATCGTTGATCAATGCCCTCAAGGCGAAGCCTATCGAGATTGCTGTCGTGGGCTGGACATTGCCTGACATGACCGGCGGCGCGGTGCTGCAGCGCGTTAAGCAAGAGAAGTGGCAGACACGAATCATCATCTACACCGGTGAGCGTTCGAACGATGTGTTACGGCAAGCTATCAAAGGCGGCGCCTGGGGATTCGTTTCCAAGACCGAAGATCCGCAGGTTCTTCTCGAAGCGGTCGTTTCGGTCGCGCGTGGCCGCTTGTCGCTGCCCTATGTCGATATTGATCTTTTGAACCATGATCCGCTCGAAGGTCTGACGGCGCGTGAGCGCGAATTGCTCGCTGCACTTGCGAATGGCTGGACCAACTTGCAGATCGCAGCGCGTACCGGCATTTCGCGCAACACGGTGAAATACCATCTGAAAAATTTGTACGACAAATTGGGCGTTTCAAACCGCGCCATGGCTGTTGCACTGCACGTCTCCGTTAACCGTTCCGAGCAGCAGTAGCGTCCTCGCCAAAAGGCGCTGATTTGCAGCACCAAAGCACGACGAGGTGGGTAGCTCATCCTGCCCAACAGGGTGTTGATAGATTTCAATTCCCACCGTCACTGTCCGCCTGCTAGTTAAGACCCACGCCTGCATCTGCGATCGGGCGGAAGGATCAGCAAAAGCATGCCGGAACGTCTCCCCTGCTGCGTCGGGGATCGTCGGCTTGGCTCAACGCAGCGTGGAGGAGCGCTTCATATGAATTTGATTACGCCACATCTCTTCATTCCCGGCCCGACCACGATTCCGG